>JAKLKD010000143.1 GCA_023150845.1 Myxococcota bacterium
GTAGCGCATGTCCGAGGGCTGGAGGTACTGCTGCCAGAGCCCGCTCGACTGCTCGGTGCTCGTCTCCACGAGGTAGCGCTGGATCTTCGTGGTGTTGTCGATGGCCTTCGGCGGGACGACGGCGCCGCAGGGGTTGGGCAACATCGCGGGGTCATCCTGGGGCGCCTGCCACTTGACCTCGGCGAGCAGCATCGGCGGGACGTGGGCGGCGATGTGGTCGCCGAGCACGAGGCGCTGCACGGCCTGACCCGCGGGGCCGCCGGGGCGGCTCACCCACTGCAGTGCCGTCCAGGGCGGGCTCGACGAGGAGGGCGTGACCGCGCCGGTCACGAACAGTCGGCTGCCCCCGGCGCCGTCGTCGATGGCGATGACGACGACGACCGCGCCGTCGGTGGCCTGAGACACACAGAAGCACTGCACGTTCACGCCCGGCGCGGGGTGAATCGAGGCCCGCTGGAAGCCCGTCGGCACCGTGGCGTCGCGCCAGGTCGCCCAGAGCGTCGTGGTGCCGTCGCCGTTGTCGGAGTCGCCCATGGTGAACATGAGCGGGCTTCCCTGGTCATCCTCAGCCACAAAGAACGGGTACTGGGAGTCGACGGAGGTGCCCGCGAGGTAGTTCAGCATCAAGCTCCCGGTCACCTGGGCGGTGACGGGGCCCTGAATCGTGTCTGACATTGGATCTCCTCTTCTTCGAGTCTGTGGTGGAGGTTGGGCTCAGGGGCTGTAGTAGGTGACGGTCATGCGGGTGTCGCCGCCGGTGCTGTTGATGCCGCTGTAGGCGATGTTGGCGCCGCCAGGCAGCACGACGACGGTGCTCGTCACGTCGAGGTTCCGCGGCGCCGTGCTCTGCAGCGCGTTCGCGACGGTGGTGGCGATGTCGGTGATCTGGTGGGCGAGGTGATCCGTGGGGGTGGTGTCGTCGCCGAAGAGGAGGTTGTTGAAGAAGTTCGTCATCGACTGCAAGAACCCGGCGTCCTCCTTCACCACAGTGAACTCACCGGCCACCACCGCCGTGGTCACCACGAGGCCGCCGCCTTTGTTCGCCGGGGTGATCGTGATGTTGATTGTGAAGGCCTGCTGGTACTCGGCCTCAGCGATGTTGAGGCTGCCCGCGTCGGTGTCGGGGCCGAAGGGGAAGCGCTGGATGTGACCGTATTGGTCGACGGTGCCGGTGCCCGTGAGCACCACCCCCGCGCTGGACTCGACGTACTTCAGCATCACGGTCGTGGTGGTGCGCAGGTAGCAGTAGTCGTCCAGGGCGTTGTTGTTGACGGACTTCGAGCCTTTGCCGTAGTTCAGGTTGCTGTTGTCTCGTCCCGCCGTCACCACCCAGGTGTAGCCCGCGCTCGCGAGCGCGCTGGCGTAGCTGTTGATGATCATTGCCATGAAGGGGTCCGTGGCCGCGGTCGAGCTGTGCCCCCGGCCCGTCCAGCCGCTACTCAGCACAGACTCATCCGAGGCGACGGAGTCGAGGCTGTCCACGAGGGCCTGCATGAGCTGGGGCAAGAGCTCGGCCTCGACATAACCATCGGAGATCGCGCGCTGGCTGAGGTAGACCATGGACGGGAAGGTGGTGAGGTTCGTCGAGCTATCGACGTAGGACGCGCCGCCCACCGGCGCCGTCATCGTGTAGCGGCTCGACGGCACGGGCCGGGCGCGGCCCGAGGTCATACAGAACACGTTGAGCGTGCTGCCGTCCTCGTTCGTGCTGTAGTAGGTCGTGTTGTACTCAAAGGAGGTCGGCGCCAGGGCGGGGGTGGTCGGCGCCGGCGGCTTGCCGAGGCCGATGAGCGGCGCGGGCGGGCTCGTCGTCGCCCAGGTCGTGAGCGCCTGCTTGAAGGTGTTGAGCTGGTCCGAGGTCCAGGTGAGGGGCTTGCCCGCGGAGTCGAGCAGGCGCATGCCCGTCGTGAGGTTCGGGTTGCGCAGATCGAGGTAGATGCCCCAGATCGAGAAGCGGCTGTCCTTGAGGCCGTCGAGCTGGGCTTGGGTCGCCGGGTCGAGGAGCGCGAAGGCCGCGTCATCGACGGCCTGGGCGCTCGCGAGATTCACCGTGAGCACGGCCTGCACGTTCGAGAGCGCCATGGAGCTGCGCTGGCCGTTGCTCGTGTAGTAGAGCGTCGCCGTTGTGAACCACAGCCAGAGCTCGACGTTGGTGCCGCCGCCGGAGAGGATCTGCACCTTGGGCATGTCCATCTTCTTGACGTCGAGGCCGAGCCAGGTGGAGTTGTCCGTCGGCGCCCCGGCGACGGTCGGCGCCTGGAAGCTGGTCTTGTGGCCGAAGCGGGACTTGAGGCCGGCGTTGATCGTGCTCTGGCTCACGCCGAGCACCATGTCCCAGTCGTTCGGCGGCGTGGGGGTGTAGTTGACGTGGTACTGAATCGTCTGATCATGGCCGCCGGGGTTCGACGGCGAGGTGTAGCCGGTGATGCGGCTGTCCTGCGGGGCGACGGTGTAGATGCTCGGGTTGTCGTCGTCGGGGTGGTTCCAGGTGAGCTTGACGAGCAGGGTCTCCGGGCCGTTGTTCATCTGGTAGTACACCCAGCCCTCGGGGCCCGAGAGCGAGGCGTTGGAGGTCTTGCCGACGTTCAGGGTGCCGGTGCTCTTGGAGCTGATGCTCGACGGCGGGCCGGAGTTGATCTGGCCGTCCTTCACGTAGGGGTTGCTCTCCCCCTCGTAGCTGCCAGAGGCGAGGGTCATGGTGAGCGGCGAGTCGTTGTAGATCGTGCAGTTTGCGTCACGGCTTGACATGTCGGTCCTCGTCGGTGGGGTAGGCGTCGTGCGATGTCGGGATGGCCTCTCGGCGCGAGACCACCTTAGGCCAGGTTTTTTTGAGGCCCCCGGACAGGGGCGGGACCGAAGAAAAATAGTGACGTTAAAAGCTTGATAATTTTGAGATATCAGGGAGTTTCAGGTCGTTTCATGGCCCCCGTTCTTCGCGCGGTGATGATCCACCGCCGCGCGCGGAGCGCCCGAGGCGTCGGGCGGGGGCGGCCGGGGCGGCCACGGAGCGTCGCGGGCCTCGGCGCCAAACGAGTTAAGCTTGGGCCATGACGATCTACCGCTGGGATCTCGACAAGACCTACCTGGAGACGGACTTCCACTCCTGGCGTGGGCTCTATCGGAGCGCGACGGAGCCCGCCCACGAGAAGCGCAACGTGCCGGGCTCGGCCTCGCTCCTGCGGGCCTTGTCCAGCGAGCGCGGGGCGAAGGTGGTCATCGTGAGCGGCTCACCGACCCAGCTCCGTGAGGTGCTCACGGAGAAGCTGCGCCTCGACGGCGTGCGGGTGGACGAGCTGCACCTCAAGGACAACCTCGGGAACCTCAAGCGGGGCCGGTTCCGGGCGATCAAGGGGCAGTTTGGCTACAAGCTGCCGCTCTTGCTCCAGGGCCGCGTGGGCCTGGGCACGGGCAGCAAGGAGCTGCTCTTTGGCGACGACGCCGAGGTGGACGCCTTGGTCTACTCGGTCTTCGCCGACGTGGTCGCCGGGCGCCTGCGGGCCTCGGAGCTCTCCCGCATCATGGAGGCCGCGGGCGCGTACCCCGACGCCATCGCCGCGGCCTTGGCGACCTTGCCGCAGATCGCCACCGGGGATGTCGTGGAGCGCATCTTCATCCACCTCGACCGCGGCATGCCCCCGGCGCGGTTCGCCGAGCTGGGCGGCCGGGTGGTCCCGGTCTACTCCTGGTTCCAGGCGGCCCTGGTGCTCGTCGAGGCCGGGCGCCTCACCCCGCAGAGCGCGCTCACCGTCGGTGAGGAGCTGCTCAAGGCCCGGGCGCTCACCGTGAGCGCCTTGGCGAACCACGTCCAGGACCTCCTCCGCCGCCGCCTGGTGAGCCCGTCCATCGGCCCCCGCCTCGCCGCCGTTGAGGACGAGGCCCTCGCCGACCTCGCCGCGAGCTGCGCCGTGCGGGCGGAGTGGCTCGGCCCCATCGAGGGCGCCGCCCCGCCCCTGCGCCCGGCCCACATCGACTACCTGAGCCTGCTCGGGCGCTTCGGCAAGACGGAGGAGGGCTGATGCCGCACCCCGCGCTCCAGGCCGCCCTCGACGCCCGGCATGACCTCGGCAAGTATGTGAGCCTCAACCTGCGTTTTCTGCCCCCGGACGCCGACCGCGCCGCGCTGCGGGAGGCGCTCCTCGCCGACCTCACCCAGACCCGGCGTGGGCCGAGCGGCGGCCAAGAGAGCGCCCCGGAGGTCTGGGCCACCTGCCGCCCGGCCTTGGGCGCCGCCTTGGCCACCCCCGAGGTCGGCCAGGTGGACGCCGCGATTCAACACATACAGTCGGCCCTGGTCGGGCTCCAGGCCGACACCCTCGACGACGAGGCGCTCCAGGCCCTCGCCCAGTCGGCCCGCGGGGTCACCGCCGCGCTGACCGCGCTCACCCGACGACTCAAGGACGCCCCCTGATGGCCCGTCTGCTGATGGTGGATGACCAAGACCGCTACGCGACGCTCGTGCGCCGCGCCTTGCCCGAGCATGAGCTCGTCGGCCCCGCGCGCTCCTGGGCCGAGGCCAAGGCGGCGTTGCGGCGCCTGGGCCGCGGCGTCGATGTGGTGCTCCTCGACGTCCACTTCGACATCCCCGAGGCCGAGCTGCTGGGGCTGCCCGAGTCCCCGAGCCCCCGCGACGTCGAGCGCGCCCGGCGCCAGCAGGGCCTGCACATCCTGGAGGCCCTGCGCGCGAGCCACCCCGACCTCGCCGTGCTCTTGATGACGAGCCGGGACGACCTGCCCTTGGAGCAGGCCGCCGAGCGCCACCACGCCGAGGAGTACACCTACTTCCTCGACGACGACCTCGCCGACGCCGACGCCCTGCGGGCCCAGATCGCGAACATCCTCGCCGCCCAGGCGGGGGAGGACAGCGACGGGCCGGTGTTCTGGGGGCGAAACCCCGCGCTCCGGCGCCTGCGGGCCCAGCTCTTGACCTTGGCCCGGGGCCGCCTGCCGATCATCCTCGGCGGGCCGACGGGCACGGGCAAGAGCCTCATCGCCCGGCACTTCATCCACCCCCGCTCCGGGCGGGAGGGGCGCTTCGTCTCCGTCGATCTCTCGACGATGCCGAAGGATCTCGTCACCGCCCACCTCTTCGGCGCCGCCCGGGGCAGCTACACCGGGGCCGTGGCCGACCGCAAGGGCGCGTTTGAGGAGGCCTCAGGCGGCACCCTGTTCCTCGATGAGATCGGGAACCTCGCCGAAGACGTACAGAAGATGTTGCTCACCGTGCTGCAGGAGGGCGTCGTCACCCGCCTGGGCGACATGAAGGAGCGCGCCGTTGACGTGAAGCTCGTCGTGGCGACCCACGAGGATCTCCCGGCCTTGGTGCGGGAGGGGCGCTTCCGCGCCGACCTCTACATGCGGCTCAACCCGGCCTGCACCGTGCTGCTCCCGCCCCTGCGTGAGCGCCTGGGCGACCTCAACCGGCTCATCGAGGAGAGCTTCGAGAAGGCCCTGGCCGGGCCCTACCTCCGTGAGCTCGTCGAGGTCTACACACAGTCCCACGGCCTGAGCGGGGCGAAGCTCACCCTCACCACAGGGGACGAGGTGCCCGAGCCCGAGCCGGGGATCTTGTGGGTGCTCCTGCCCCAGAAGGCCCTCGTGCTCCTGCGGCGGCACCCCTGGCCGGGCAACCTGCGCGAGCTGGTGATGACCATCGAGAACGCCCTGGTGTTCAGCTTCGCCGAGCTCGCCCAGCTCCGTGAGGTCGAGCGCCCGGACCTCGTGCAGCTCCGCCCCAAGCTCATCCGTGACCTCCTGCGCACCGGGGATCTCGACACAAACGAGCTCCCCGCCGACGGCTGGCGGGTGGAGGTCGCCGTGCGCGCCGGAGAGTCCCTCAACGACGTGGCCTTGGACATCGAGCGGCAGTACTTCACCGCCCTGTGGCGGGCGTACGACGGCGACTTCCGGGAGATGGGCCGCTGCCTGATGAACGACCCGGACTGCGCACGAAAGGTGCAACTCCGCTTCAACCAGCTCGGCCTCAAGGTGCGTGACCTCCGGGGGAGGGCCGAGGGGTGAGGCGTCTCCTCGGCCTGGGCTTGGTCCTCGGGTGCCTGTCGCTCGGGCCCGCCCTCGCCCAAGATCCCGGCTCGTCTGAGGAGGCGGCGGACGGCGCGGATCTCGTCGGGCTCGGCCTGGATCCCGTCACCCGCGGCGTCTTCGTCGAGGCCGCGCGCCACGAGGCCCGGGGGAGCTGGGCCCGGGCGGCGTCGGCCTACAGCCTCGTGCTCGGCCGGGAGCCCACCTACGCCCCCGCCGTGCTCGGCCTCGCCCGGGCGAAGGAGCGCCAAGGGGACCGCCGCGCCGCCGAGGCCACCCTGCGCACCTTGCCGATGGACGCCGACGCCGTCGAGGCCCTCGCGGCCCTGCTCGTCGAGGAGCGCCCCGCCGAGTCCGCGGCGCTCTACCGCACCCTCGGCACCTTACGCCTCGGGGATCCCGCGCCGCTCTTGTATGAGGCCGAGGCCGCCCTGCGCGCCCAAGACGTCGCCGCGTCCGTGGCGGCCTTGGAGCGTTTCCTCACCTTCGACGGCGCCGGGCGCAGCCAGGAGCGCGTCGGGGAGCTCATGGTGGGCCTCGCGACGGCCTACAAAGACGCCGGGGACCGCGAGGCGGCGAAGATGTGGCTCCGGCGGGCCGTCGAGCACGCCCCCGAGGGCAACGTCGCCGAGGAGGCCCACGCCCGGCTCGACCGGGTGCTCGTCGAGGAGGCCGCTGACAGCCTCGCCTTGGGCGGCGCTGAGGAGCTCGACCCCACCCTCGCCGCGGCCCTTGACGTCGCCCGCCGGTCCTTGGCCGAGCGGGATCCCCAAGGCGCGGCCCGGCGCCTGGAGGAGCTCGGAAGCGTCGCGCCGCGCTCCCCGGAGATCTGGGGTGCTTTGGGGGAGGCCCGCCTCGCCTTGGGCGACGTCGCCGGGGCCGAACAAGCCCTGATGACGGCGGTGGCGCTCCAGCCGGACGAGGCCAACTGGCGCGTGAGCCTCGGGCGCCTGCTCGCCGCGGAGTACGCCGGGCGCCGCCACCGCGAGGCCATCGAGGAGCTCGGCGTCGCGCTCACCCTGCGGCCGTCGTGGACGGAGCTCCGTTACCACCTCGGCGTGCTGCACATGGAGTCCGGTGAGGTCGTCGAGGCCCTGCGCGCTCTGGAGGAGTACCTCCGGGTGGCGCCTGAAGGGGTCTACGCCGAGGCCGCGCGCCTCGCGGTGACCCGGCTCACCCGGCCCCGCCCCGAGGCGCCCTCCGTCGAGGGCCTGAGCGCCAAGCCCCCGGAGGGTGTGCCCCCGGAAGCCTGGCGGCGTTACCGCCTCGCCCAGGTGTATCTGCGCGACCGCCAAGACGACGCCCGGGCCCGGGAAGAGATCGACGCCGCCTTGGCCCTTGACCCCGACTACACCGACGCCATCAACCTCCTCGCCCGGCTCCAGCTCCGCGCCGGCCAGCACGCCGAGGCCCTCGTCACCTACGAGCGCAGCCTCACGATGAACCCCAACCAGCCCCAGACGCTCCTGTCCGTGGGCTACGCGCTGCAGGAGGAGGGCCAGGTCGCCAAGGCCGCGGCGCGTTTTCGGGAGGCCGCCCGGGCCGGGGCGCCCGAGGCCTGGTACGCCTTGGCGGCCCTCGCCGTGCAGGACGGCCGCTGGATGGAGGCGCGGGAGCTCCTCAACGAGTACTTCGCCCGGGCCGCCGGGGGCCGCGACCACGAGGCCGCTCTGGCGCTGCGGGCCTCCTTGGAGCGTCGCCTCCAGGCCACGGTCGGCCTCGCCAGCGGCGGCGCGGCGATCGTGCTGGGTGTGCCTCTGCTCATCCTCCGCCGTCGCCGCAGCGGCCTCACCCTCGACGCCCTGCTGCAGCGGCACCCGGAGTCCTACGAGGAGGTCACCGCGGCGCTCACGGCGATGCGACACGAGGTCATCAAACACAACACCACGGTGCTCAAGACCGTCGCCGACGCCTTAGACGCCGGGGATCCGGGCCCCGCCGAGGAGGCGCTCGGCCGCTTGTTCGCCCCAGACGGCCCCGTGGCCCGCTGGGAGTCCGCCTTGCGGGCGCTGGAGGCCCTGGGCGCTGGGCTCGGGCTGAGGCTGAACCTGCGGCACCTCGACCCGGCCTTGGCGCCGATGTGCCGGGCCTTCGCGGATCTACGCCGCCAGGCGCGCCGGGCGAGGGCGGGCCGGGCCTCGGCGCAAGAGCTGCGCCGCATCTCCGACGCCCTCAACGGCGAGGGCTACCGCGCCTTGGGCCGCCTCATCCGCGAGGCGAACGTGCGCACCCTCGACGAAGAGACCCTGCGCGCCGCGTGGGACCGTGTGCGCGCCGAGCCCGCCTTCCGTGAGCAGGCCCAGCGCGGCCAGGCCTTGCCCACCCTGGAGATCCGCACAGACGGCCTCCGCCTGCCCGTGCGGGCGAGCGCCCAGGAGCTCGACGACATCATCGTGAACCTCCTGCGGAACAACCTCCAGGCCACCCTCGCCGAGCGCGGCGACGACGCGCGCCTCGGCCTGGTCTTGGAGGAGGAGCTCGACCCGGTGACGGGGCTTGAGGAGGTGGCGCTGCGCTTCTGCGACAACGCCCGCAGCGTGCTCACCGATGAGATGATCCAGGGCCGCTACATCGCCCGAGGCTTCGGCATCGTCGTCGAGCGGGTGCGCCGCCGCCGGGGCTCTGTGCGGGTTGAGCCCGCCTCGGCCCCCTACAACAAGGCCATCGTGGTGCGTCTGCCCCGGGCCGAGCAGGAGGACAGCCCATGATTCAGGTGCTCATCGTCGAGGACGGCCAAGAGTACAGCGCGCTCTTCTCCCGTTACCTCTCCGACGGCTTCACCTTCACCCGCGCCGGGGATGGTCCGGCGGCCTTGGAGCTCCTCCGCGCCCGGGAGTTCTCCGTCATCTTCTTGGACATGCGCTTTGACCGCGCCGAGCCGGGCCGCCTCTTGGGTGACCTCGCCGCGACCACGGCGCGATTTACCGGGGACGAGGCCCAGGCCCGGCGCCATCTGGAGGACAACCAAGGGGTGTACATCCTCGCGGCCCTCCGGGAGGCCGGGGTGCAGCTTCCTGTGGTGATGAGCTACGACTTTGACGGGGAGCCCCGCCGGTTTAAGCACCTCCAGGGCCGCTACGCGCCGCTCTCTTACCTCGCTGACGCCGCGGGCCCCGCGGAGATTCACGCCGCCTTGGACCAGGCCCGGGGCCGCTGAGCCCCGCCCTCAGCCGCCGAGCACCCCACGCCCAAGGGCGCGGAGCGGCGCCTCGGCGGCGGTGATGAGCGCCTCGGCCTCAGCGAGCCAGGCCCCGAGCGCGGCGGCCTCGACGCCGTCCGGCCCTACACGCAGCCGCCGGGTCTCGGCCTGGGTGGCCCCGCCGCCGATCACCAACACACCTTGCAGCACGATCCCGTCGCCGTCCCGGGCCGCGGAGACCGTGAGCCGGGCCAAGGCGTCCGCGCGCTCGCCGCTCGGGGAGAGGTCCACGGTGGCGGCGAAGGGCAGGGCCTCGGCCCGGGTGACGTCAAACGCGGCGTGGCCCCAGGCGAGCTCCGTGGAGAGCGTCGCGGTGAGCGCCCAGAGCGCGGGCTCGACGGCGTCGGCGACCCGGGCGAGGGCCTGATCAGCGGTGAGACGCGGGGCCATGATCACTCCGGCGGCAGCCAGACGGCCTCAGGGTCCACTGTCTCGTTCGCCGCGTCCTCGGCGCCCTCAAGCTGGCGGCTCAAGAAGTACAGTCGGCGGTTGGCGGCGCGGAGCTGCTCGCTGAACGAGGTCGCGAGGAGCTCCCGCAGGGCGAGGGCGAGGCGGCCGTCGAGTGTGCGCGGGGCGCCGTGCAGGAGCTCCCCGGGCAGCTCCAGGCACACCGAGGGGCTCGTGGCGGCGATGGTCGCGGCCCTGGGGCCGCCGTCCACGAGGCTCATGGCGCCGAAGATCGCCCCGGGGCGCAGGCGGCCGATGCGCTCCTGCCCGCCGTCGGGCCGAGCGCGGCTCACCCGGGCGCTGCCCTCCAAGAGGATGTAGAACCGTGTCCCGGCGCTGCCCTCCCGGGTGATGGCCTCGCCGGGGGCGAGCTCCCGCAGCCGGGCGCGCTCGATGAGCCGCACCTGGAGGTCGTTCGGCAGGCCCTGCAAGAAGGGGTGCCCGTGCACGGCGGCGCTGAGCGCCTCTTGGCGTTGTTCTGGGCCCATCTACGCCCCCAGCCGCAAGAGCCGCGCGAGCCAGGACCGCCGCGGCTTGTGGGGCGGCGCCGGGGGCTCAAGGGCCAAGGCGGGCTCGGCGCGCACCCGGGCGAGGCGGTCGTACATCGCGCGGATGCGGCGGGCCATGTGGTGATCGATCTCCGAGAGCAGCCAGAGCGCGGCGGGGTGGCCCTCGGCGCGGAGCTTCTGGTAGTCCTCCAGGGTCAAGGTGAGCGCCCAGAGGTCCGTCTCGGCCCGGGCGCTCGCCGAGCGGTTGCGGCGGTCCAAGAGCCCGAGGTCCCCGACGAAGTCCCCGTCGCCCAGGCGCCCCAAGAGCACGACCCGCCCGTGCTCCAGGGCCCGCTCGACGCGCACCTGTCCGCTGAGGATGAGGTAGGCCGGCCCCGGCGGGTCCCCGGCGTGAAAGAGCGCGGTGCCCGCGGGGACGCGCGCGACGCCCATCAAGGCGAGGAGCTCGCCGAGGTCGCGGGGGTCGAGGCGGGCGCTCTCGGGGAAGGCCCGGGTGATCGCCGCGAAGAGCTCGGGGTCGCCGAACAGGCTGGTGGGCGGGGCCTTCCCGCTCATCGGCCCGCCGCGCGGCGCAGCCAGCGGAGGCCCCGGCCGATGTGGTGATAGAACGGCGTGGAGGAGGTGTCGGACTTGGGCTCGTAGGGGCCGCTGAGGTAAGGCACATACATCGAGCGCCGGAGGCTCGTGGGGCCGATGCGGGTGGAGGCGGCGACGCGGTGCCAGAGCCGCCCGTCGTGGACGGTGAGGTCTCCGGGCATCGTCTCGACGGCGATCTCCGCGGGGTCCGGGGCGTGCTGCAAGAAGTAGAGCTTCCGGAAGCACATGTCGAAGAAGCCCTGGTTGTGGCTCCCCGGGATGAGCCGCAGCCCGCCGTTGTCGGCGGTGATCTCGTCGAAGTGCAGGCCTACGTTGAGCATCTGCTGGGGCATACGCAGGTAGAACAGATCCCGCAGGCCGTCTGTGTGCCATCCCAGGCGGGGATACTCGCTGCCGGGGTTGTTGAGGTAACGGTTGACGACGACGCCGTCCTTCTCGTCGTCGCCGATGCGGGCGTCTTCACCGACCAGTCGCCGCACCGGCTCAAAGCGTGGGTCCCGCACGAAGCGGCGCACGGTGTCGGAGAACATCGAGGTGAAGGCGAAGCGCTGCACGAAGGGCCCGCCGTCGCTGTCTTTGCCGACGGTGAGCGGGATGCCATACACCCAGCGCCGCCCCTCGGCGATCCAGCGCGCCTGCACCTCGTCCAGGGCCGCGGCGAGGGCCTCAATCTCCGCCGGGCTCGCGACCCCCGCGAAGATGAGGAAGCCCCAGCGGTCCAGAAACGCCCGCTGCTCCGGGGTGATCTCCGGGCCGAGGGTGAAGCGGGGGACGTGGGTGAGGGTGTCCGTCGGGGCGATGGCGTTCATAGGCGGGCGGGGAGGGTGGGGGACAGCCCAGGATAGCACCTCGGCGGGCGCCGCGGGAGTCAGCGGCGCTGCTTGAGGCGGGCGCCGCGGGCCTTCACACGCTTCGCCACGGCCCGAATCTTTGGCAGCACCAGCAGCGGGTAAGGCGGGAGATCGCCGGTCGTCGCCTCATAGCGCGCGAGGAGCGCCTTGGTGGCGCGCAGCTTGCCCGCTTGAGAGCCTTCAGACTCCGCCGCGGCCAGCTCTTGTGTGATGGCGTCGACCGTAGCGCGCCGCCAGCGCACGAGCAGCGCCGCGTTCAGGTTGAGCGTGGACTCAAGCTCCTTCTCGATCGCGGGATCCTCCGAGCCGACGTGTCCGTCGTCGTAATACTCCACGAGCTGCTCGGTGTTCGGCGACCGGCTCGTTGGGTTGAGGGTGAGCGGCCTGTTCCCTCGAGACTTGTCACAGTGCAGGTCCTTGGAGCTGCCGCCCGAGCACACGGCGAGGAGATTTAGCCAGTCGAAGTGTTCGGTGTTGTCGTCGCTGCGCGGGCGCCAGTGCTCTAAGGTCGTCGTGTGGTCACGATGAAGGCGGCCGTTGCAGTACGCGCAGAGGCCGCGCTGCTCGTCGATAGCCGCCTCGCGTAAGATCGCCTTCTCGCCCTTGCCTTCTTCGCCCCAGCGCGCCTTGCGCGCGCGCAGCTCGACGGCCACCTCAGGCGGCGCGCCCTTCTGGATAAACCGCATCACCCCTCCGCGAGCATCAGGAGCGTCTCGATCCGCGCGAGCTCGGGGTCGTCCTCCTCCAAGGTCTGACGAAGCTCCTCGTAGAGCGCCCGGGCCTCGGCGGGGCGCCGCTTCATGACCTTGTACAGCGCGCGGAGCTGCGCCATGATCTCCTCCGGCCGCTCCGGCACCTCAAACACCGTGTCGAGCAGGGTGTTCGTGTCGCGGCCGAAGGTCTTGGGGTGGCCGGGCAGAAACTTGAAGTCCTTCATCATCACCACGGCCTCGCTGGGCACCGAGGCGAGCACCTGGGGCGAGTGGGTGGTGACCATGAGCTGCACCTTGGGGAACGCGGCGCGCAGCGCGGGCATCACCCGGCGCTGCCAGCCGGGGTGGAGGTGAAGGTCGATCTCATCGGCGAGGAGCACGCCAGGGGAGCTCGTGGGGTCGTCGAGGTGGGGGTTCAGGATGGCCATGCGCCGGGCGACGTCACCCACGAGGAGGATGAGGCGGCGCTCACCGTCGGAGAGCTGGTCGAGGTAGAGGGGGGAGCCGTCTTTCTCGATGGTGAGGCGGCCCTTCACGCTACCGAGTGGGCCGTTGACGTGTGTGCGAACAACACGCATCTCCGCGAGTCGCTCGCCCCGAAGGTGCGCAAGAAAACGCCGAACTGCGTCCCTCACAGCACGGAGAGACGGGTGCTGGAGATCGAGTTTACGCCGACGGATTCGCAGTTCGTTCTCGATGTTTTCTTCGGCCTCATACCAATTCTCAAAGTCCTCAAAATGTGCTGCCTCTTGATCGAATGCCCCTCTATAAGCCGAAAGTCGGCCACGGAATAAACCCTCCTTTGAGGGCAGTCGAGGAGCATTTCTTGTGGAACCGCTGTGCAAATAGGAAAGGACGGGCAGCGTAAGGGCTGAATCCTCTCCATTATTTATGAGCAAGTACCAATCGTACAGTCGTTCCCACTCTTCTAGTAGGGGGGTTTGCTGCTTGGGCACGTCCGGCGAAAATTCCCCTGCATCTGACCCTATTTCGCCGCAGAAGTCGTCAATCGCGTAGTCCAAATGCCATGTCGAATGTTTGGCCCCCGTTCGCACGTTCATTTCATCACCGCCAAGGAACGAGATACCAGGTCTGCCCGCAATGATCGTTGCAACACCGCTCAGCAAGCTCCCCACAGCCGCCAATACCGAGCTCTTCCCGCTCCCGTTCGGCCCCGCGAACACGATCGTGTCTTGCTCACCGATCTCCAGCGTCTCCTCGTGAAACCCACGGAAGTCCTTGAAGTCGATTCTGGTGATCTTCACGCTGTGCTCCTCAGTTGTCGCCACTCTTCGCGCCTACCCTAACACGCCGCCCGGCTACGTCGCCGTCGACGCCCTTGGGGCTACCCCTCCCCCCTCTGCCACCGCGGCACCATCCACTCCCACTTCACCGCGCTCTCCGTCGGCAGGACGACCTCAAAGATGCGCTCCTTCCCCTGGAACTGCAGGCGCCGCCGCAGCTCCACCGAGGTCGCCCGCAGCTCCGAGAAGGGCAGGCGCCAGCTCGCCGGGGCCTTGCGGGTGGGGTGCAGGCTCAGGCCCGCGGCGGTGAGGCGCAGGTGGCCCGCGCCGATGGGCACGGCGTCGTCCTCAGTGACGTCAAAGAGCTCGGCGCGCTCGGACTCCATGACGACGCCCTCGGCGGAGAAGCGCGCTGGGTCGGCCACGCGGCGGAGCGTGACGAGGGCCTTCGCCGCGGCGACGGCCTCGGCGATGGGGCGCTCGCCGTCGGCGCCGAGCAGGGTGAGCGAGGGGGTCACCGTGTAGCGGGCGAGGCAGGCGTGGCAGCTCAAGGCGTCGCCGCGCTCGTCGAGGCTGTCCATGGCGCCGCAGCGCGGGCAGGCGAACAGGGCGTTGTTGAGCCCCGCCGCGAGCCCGCCGCCCCGCACGGGGTAGCGGCGGCTGTCCTTCGCCCAGAGCTGCACCCGCTGCTCCAGCAAGGCCCGCAGTTCCTTCGGGTCACGCTCGTGCAGCTCCTCCGGCGGGTCCAGCTCGACGTGCACCTGGCCCCAGCGCGGCGCGGGCGCCCAGCGCGGCCACACCCGGTCGGCGTTGTGCAGCCGGGCCGTCACCACGGGGGCCTTCATCAGGCGGATGAGCTTCTCGATGCCGTCGAGGAGCGGCAGGGGCTCGCCGTCCCAGGAGCGCTGGCCCTCGGGGAACAAGCCCACGGCCGCGCCCAGGTCACGCCAGGCGATGAGCTGCTTCACCGCGCGCAGGTCGGCGCTGAACTTCTTCTTGGGCACCGCGCCGATCCAGCCCACGAACCGGCCCACCGGGCCCTCCTGCAGGAGCGCCTGGGTCGCCATAAAATGAACCGGGCGGTTCACGGCGATGGTGAGCAGGATCGGGTCCAGGGCCGTCTGGTGGTTGGACAACAGAAAGACCGGGCCTTCCTTGGGGAATCGCTCCAGGCCGCTCACCGAGATCGGCACCCGCGGGCGCAGCCCGAGGCGAAACATCGGGATCAGCCAGCGCATGGCGCGCTGAATCTTGGCGAGGTTCTCGGGGCTCGGCGGGGTCGCGGGGTTCCGGTGAAGGGCCATGTCGCCTCAGGGGGGGACGGGGCAGGGTGCCACGCTAACCCATCTCGGCGGCCAAGCGGGATGGTCCCTGGCGTTTCGGCCCGTCCCGCCCGCGCCGTGGCGCCGCGCACGCGCGCCTCCGCGACCCGCCAAGCGGCGCGTGTGGCCCCTCCAGCGGCGTCGCCGAGGCCCCTCCGCCCCGGCGCCGCGGC
>JAKLKD010000144.1 GCA_023150845.1 Myxococcota bacterium
CACGACGCCGAGCCGTGTCGGGCCTGGCGCCGCGGGGGCGTCGGCGGCTTTCATCGGCGCGGCGAGGGCGTCCCGGTACAAGACCCGCAGCAGCACAAGCTGCAGCCCCAGGCAGACGACCGTGGCCGGCAAGCTGCGCAGCGTGAAGTCCAAGAAGGACATGCCGCTCATGCCCGCGATGAGCATGTTCTGGGGGTTGCCCACCTGGGTCGCCGCGCTGCCGAGGTTCGCGCTCGCCGCGAGGGTGATCAAGAAGGGCGCCAGCGGCAGGCCACGCCGCAGGCAGAGCTGCACGACGACCGGGGTCATCAGCACACAGATGGTGTCGTTGACCAAGAGCGCCGAGAGCGCGGCGGCGACGACGCTCACCCGCGTCAGCACGTCCGAGGCCTGGGTGGCGCCGCGGGTCAAGGCGGCCTCACCCCGGGCCATGAGCCCGTCCTCTTCGAGCCAGGCGCCGAGCATCATCATCGCCAGGAGCAGGGCGAGGGTGCCCGCGTCGACGGCGGCGTAGGCCTCCTCCGGGCTCAGCGCGCCCACGGCCACCATGCCCACCGCGCCGAGCAGGGCCCCGGCGGGGCGCCCGATGGGCAAGACGCGCAGGCGGCGCCCGGCGATGAGCGAGAAGGTCAGGCCGAAGACGACGAGGGTGAGCATGCGGGCCAGGGGCGAGGCGAGCGCTTCACCACCAGGGGAAGCGGTTGTTCTTCTTGGGCTTCTTCGGCTCGGACTTGGGGCCGCCGCCGTCGGGTTGGCCGTCTGGGCGTTTGGGCTGGGGGCGCTCGCTCGACGGGTCGAGGCCACGCATCCGGTCCATGAGCAGGTCCATCGGCGAGGGGTCGCAGCCGCTCTGGGGCTCGTAGCCCTTGCTGAACAGCTCGGTGACGCAGACGCTGCAGGCCCCGTCGATGATCTCGCCCTGGCAGATCTCGGCCTCCACGACGTCTGCGGGCCGGGTGAAGCCGCCGCGCAGGCTGCCCAGCCCGGCGATGAAGCGCGCCCAGGTGGGCAGGGCGGCCTTGCCGCCGGTCAAGGTCGTGGTGTGGTTGTCGTCGAAGCCCACCCACACCGCCACGACGAGGTCCGGCGTGAAGCCGACGAACCAGGCGTCGCGGTAGCTGTCCGTGGTGCCCGTCTTGCCGCCGAGGGCGCCCGTCGCGCCGTACTTGGAGGCGGCGGCGCCGGTGCCTTCGCTCATCACGGTCTGGAGCACGCTCGTGGAGAGGTACGCCGCCCGGGGGGAGGCGCGGCGCACGACGAGGGGCGCGTTCTCGACGATGAGGCTCGTGTCGTTCTTGGTGACGGCGCGCACGAGCTGGGGCGCGGCGTAGCGTCCGCCGCTCGGCAGCACGGTGTAGGCCCCGGCGAGCTCCAGCGCGCTGGCGTCAAAGCCGCCGAGCGCCGCCGAGGGCAGGCGGGTCATGCCGGTGAGCCCGAGGTCCTGGAGCTTGTCCTGTAAGGTCGCGAGGCCGACCTTCTCCGAGAGCAGCACGGCGGGGATGTTGCGGCTGTCCGCCATGGCCTTCCGGAGCGTCACCTCGCCGACGTACTGGCCGTCGTAGTTGCCGGGGCTCCAGGTCTTGCCATCGACGGTGCGCTCGATGGGCTCGTCGAGGAAGGTCGTCGAGGGGGAGAGCTCGACGTCTTGGTCAAAGGCCACGAGCATCGTCAGCGGCTTCACCGTGGAGCCAGGCTGGCGCCGGGCCATCGTCGCCCGGTTGAAGGGGCTCTGGGCGTAGTCGCGCCCGCCGACCATGGCGAGGATCGCGCCGTCCTTCACCCGCACCGCGACGAGGGCGACCTGCACACCCTTGGCCTTGGGGTAGGCCTCGTCGAGCTTCTCCATGGACTCGCTGACGACACGCTCGGCGAGGCGCTGCAAGGGCGGGTGGATGAGGGTGTAGACGCTCAGGCCCTCCCCGGCGACCCGGCCCTCGCCGAGCTTCGCCTCGACCTCCTCCAAGGCGGCGTCGACGGCGTAGGGCGCGCGGCGGCCGCTGATGCCCGGAGCCACGGCGAGGGGCCGGGCGAGCTCCTTCTTGGCGAGCTCGGGCTCAATCCAGCCCTCCTCCTGCAGCCGCCGCAGCGCGAGATCCCGGCGCTCCTTGGCCTTCGCGGGGTGGCGCAGGGGGTTGTAGTTGTTCGGCGACGAGATGATGCCGGCCAAGGTGGCGGCCTCGCCGATGCCGATACGCTCGATGGGCTTGGCGAAGAAGGCCCGGCTCGCTTGATCCGCGCCGCAGATGGCCACGCCGCCCGATTGACCCCAGTAGATCTCGTTGAGGTAGAGCGCGAGGATCTCGTCCTTGGTGAGCTGCTGCTCCAAGGCCAAGGAGTAAAAGACCTCCTTGAGCTTACGCTGGAGCGTGCGCTCTTGGCTCAAGAACAGGTTCTTGGCGAGCTGCTGGGTGAGGGTCGAGCCGCCCTGCACCGCGTCCCCGGCGGTGAGGTTGACGTAGAGCGCGCGCAGGATGCCGAGGGGAGAGACGCCCCGGTGCCGGTAGAAGTCGGCGTCCTCCATCGCCAGCACCGCGAGGCGTAAGGACTTGGGGAAGTCGTCGAGCTTCCGGGGGACACGCTCCTCGTTCTCGTCGCCGCGCACCGAGGCGAGCGCCGTCGGCGGCAGCACCACGGAGGACTTCGGCGAGATCCCGGAGATCACGCCTTTGGCGAAGGTGACGGTGACCTTCTGCTCCAGCACGGTGTAGCCGGGCCCTGAGGCGGCCTTCGTCCAGACCGTGAGCTGGTCCGCGCCGACGGAGAAGTCACCGGGCCGCGCCACGGTGTCGACCCGGGCGTACCCCGCGCCGAGAAGGTCTTTGGCGAGGGCCTCCGGCTCCAGGGCGAGGCCGGTCCAGAGCTCGACCGGGCCGGACCAGACCTTGCCGGGAAGCTCCCAGAGATCCGCGGAGAGGCGCTCTTTTACGCCGCTCAAGGCCGCGCGGTACATCCCGACGAAGACGACACCCCCGCCGAGCATGAGCCCGAGGCTGGCGGCGAGCCCCCAGTGGAAGAGGCGGCGGAGGACACGGTGCCACAGCGGCGCGGCCGCGCCAGCGCTCTGGGCGGCGACTCGCGGGGGCTTTCGTGGGCCCTTCGTGCTCGGCTTGTCCCCTGCTTTGGCCACGCGATCGTCCTCAGCGCCGCGTAGGGGCGGCCGCGGGCGTCACGCGCGGGGACCGCGGCATCAGTGGTGCACCGAGGCCTTCACGAGCAGGTACACCACGAAGGCGTACCCGCCGAGGGTGCCGAGCACGGGCAGCACGACGGTGAGCGCCTCGATGAGCGGGTTGGAGTCCTCGTTGGAGGCGTGGTCGGCGTGGCCGTGGGCGGAGTGGTTGGCGGACATGAAACCCTCGGAGGCAGGATCGTCCGCGCAGGGTAACACGGCCTCGGCCGCGCGTCTCCCTTCCCCGAACGACCCGCGCAGGCTAACCCTTGGGGTATGCCTGATCCTGTCATCCTCG
Organism: Myxococcota bacterium; assembly: GCA_023150845.1. GTDB lineage: Bacteria > Myxococcota_A > UBA796 > UBA796 > CAJQPC01 > JADKFE01. Next base: position 3,468 of record JAKLKD010000144.1, read on the forward strand.
GAAAGAAGCTCCAAGCCTTGTCCACCGCCGAGACGGCGCGGCAGCGGCTCCACCAGATCCGCCCCCTGCGCGGCGTGCGCGGCGTGCCGATCGCCGCGTTGACCCGGGCGGTGAAGGAGGCCTGGCTTGAGCACCCCTACAAGCTCCCCCGGGACGCGGACCTCCTCCAGACCATCTACACCGAGGCCTGGGAGGACGGGATCGTCGCCGTCGGCGTGCTGGCGGCCCTGGTGCCCGACAACCCGGTGAGCGCCCTTGAGCTCGGCATGTCCTGGCTTGAGATGTGTGATGACCTCGAGACCGCCGACGCCTTGGGCTGGCTCGTGCTCGGGCCAGCGCTCCTCGCGCACCCCCGCGGCCTGCAGCTCGGGCCCATGGAGGAGTGGCTCGCCTCGCCGCGCCCCATGGAGCGCCGGGCCGGGGCGATGGCGGCGATGTCGTTCACCACGGAGCCAGTCACCGGGCCCGCGGCGGCGGCGCTTCGGGAGCGTATGGGGCAGACGCGCCTCGTCTACGTCGAGGAGCCTCTGAGCGACGCCCTCGTTCAGGTCGCCGATCTCCTCGTGCGTGATCACGAGCCCCACGTCCGTAAGGCCCTCGCCCGGCTGCTGCGTTGCTGGGCCCAGGGTGACCCAGACGCCGTAGAGGACTGGCTGCAGAGCGTTCGGGGTGGGGTGCCCAAAGTGCTCCGCGAAGAGGCGGAGCGTGGGATCAAGCGGGGTCGTCGGGCGATGGCGGTTGATTTGGGCGAGGGGGAGGAGTAGGCTCGAAGGCGGTCTATACCCGAGGTGAACATGTCTGAGCCCGCCGAGCAGTCCAAGCCCCTGAGCTTAGAGAACCTCCCGACCATCACCGCGGTGGCGTTCATCCTGGCGCTCTTGGCGCTGGCGGTGACCTTCATGTCGCTGCAACGCACCGGGGCCGCGCTCGTCGAGGTGGCGAGCCTTGAGCTCGCCGCGGCGCGCCGGGACACGGCCATCGAGAAGGAGGTCCTCGACCTGCGCTCGCGCCTTGAGGCCCTGGAGGCGAAGGTTGCCGCGTCGTCGGCCGCCCCGCCGACGGAGCCCGCCGCGGCTCCGGCCACGCCCTGAGCGTCGCCCCGCCGCTGACCGCCCGCGAGCTCCTGCTTCGTGAGCGCCTGGAGCGTCTCTACACGGAGACGAACTTCGGCGCGAGGTTGCGCGCGGACCCGATCCGTTTCCCCCGTCGTTACACCGATGAGGAGGACGTCGCCTTGGCGGCGCTCCTCGCCGCGAGCTTCGCGTATGGCCGCGTGGACCTCTTCCCGCCGGTCTTGGAGCGCCTCTTCGCCGTGCTCGACGAGGGCGGCGGGCCCGCGCAGTTCGTCCGGGACTTCGACGCCGAGCGGGACGGCCCCCGACTAGACTGGCTTGTCTACCGATGGAGCCGGGGCATCGACCTCACGCTCTTGTTCTTGGGGATCAAGCGCCTCTTCGCCGAGGGGGTCACCCTGCGGCGCCTCTTCACCCGGGGCTTTCGCCCGGAGCACAAGAGCGCGCGGCAGGCCCTCGACGAGGCCGTGGAGGCCCTGCGCGACGCGACCCTCGCCGAGGCCTGGCGGGCGAAGGTGGACGCGCCGCGCTTCGACGACCTGCCCCGGGGGCTCCGGTTTATCCTCGTGCGCCCGGCGGACGGCTCGGCGAACAAACGCTGGAACATGTTCTTGCGGTGGATGGTGAGGCCGGGGCGGGAGGGCATCGACCTCGGGCTCTGGACCGAGCTGCCGCCGAGCGCCCTCTTGATGCCGCTCGACACCCACGTTCTGCGCATCAGCAAGTTTTTGGGGCTCATCCCCCGAGAGCAGGGCACCTGGCGGGTGGCCGAGGAGCTCACCGCGCGCCTGCGCCGCCTGGATCCCGCGGACCCGACGCGCTACGACTTCGCCTTGGCCCACCTCGGCATCTCGGGGCTGTGCCCCGGGCGCCGTGACCCGGTCGCCTGCCCACGCTGCCCGCTCCTGCCGGTCTGCGACGCGCCCTCCTCCTGACCCGAGCGCCGTATGGTCTCCCCCCGCGCACTGCTCAGCCGCCTCCGCGCCCGCCTTCAGCCGAAGGTCGGCGAGCGGCGCCTGCCCCAGCACGAGGAGGCCCTGGAGGACTGGGCGGCCCAAGGGGAGGGCGCCTTCCAGTTCATCTCCGCGGCCGTGGTCGGCGCCTGGGAGGTCAGCCTCGCGGAGCTGGCCCGGGAGGCGCGGCAGCTCCGTCCGCCGGAGGAGGCCGCACGTTTTGTCGAGCGCTGCTCGGACGCCTTGGTGCCGACGCTCACCCCGGTCCAGGGCGCGGGCAAACGCCTGGAGCGGGCCATGGCCGCGGGCCTCACCTCCCAGACCGGCCGCCTGCTCGACGCCGTGGCCCCCGCCGTGGCGATGCTCTTGGGCCTCGGCGCCGAGGTGTCGGCGGGCTGGCGCGCGACGGCGGACTACGTCGCGCCCTTGTTCCCCGCCACGCCGGAGGGCCAGGCGGCGCTGGCGCGCCTGCGGGAGGAGGGGGCGCACAACCTCGCCCGGGCCTTTGACGAGCCCGCGGCGCGGCTCAAGGCCGAGTACAGCGCCTTGGCCGAGGCGCCGGACCTCTCGCGGGCCCTCGGGGATCCCCTGGAGACCTACCGGGTCAGCGTGACCTTGGCCTTGGAGCTCACGCTCAGCGCCCAGCGTGAGGCCCTCCTCGTGGCCCTACGCGGCCGCTGAGCCCCCTGGGCGGCTCAGGACGGGCTCGGCGGGCTCACCTCAGGGGCGGGCGCGCTCAGGCTCTCTAAGAAGGCCGTGAGCGCCGAGAGCTCGTCGGGGCTCAGCTTGAGGGGCTTCAAGGTCAGCTCGCGGTGGCCGAGGGGCGGCTCGCCGGGCAAGGTCGAGTAGAAATTGAGCACCTCGTCCAAGGTCTTGAAGCGGCCGTCGTGCATGTACGGCGCGGTCTGGGCGACGTGGCGGAGGCTCGGTGTCTTAAACGCCAGGATGAAGTCGGGGAACTCCGGGTTCAGGTAGCGGAGCTCAGGGCAGTCCGTGGTGTCGCTGTACGGCCCGGCGCAGTTGAACTCCGCGGAGAGCACGAGGCGCGCCCCGACGGCCCGGCCCATGTCGAGGCCCTCGGACGGCGTGGTCGGCAGGCCGAGGCTGTGGAAGGCGTCATCGGCGAGGTTGGGCCCGTTGTGGCAGAGCACACAGCTCGCCTCACCCACAAACAGCTTGAGCCCCCGCTCGGCCTCGGCGCTGAGGTGCCCGCCGCCGGTCGCGTCCCCGGCGCGCCGGGCGGCGACGTAGCGGTCAAAGCTCGACGGCTGGGGCGTCAGCGTGCGCTGGAAGGCCTCCAGGGCCTTGCCGACGTTGGCGAAGACCTCGTTCACGGCGCCTTGGTCGGCCTCGGCCATGCGGATCCACGCCTGGTGGTCGGGGCCTTGGGGCTCGCCGGGCCAGGGGCGGCCAAACTCCGGGAAACGGGCGCGGTCGTCCATCGGCGGCATCGGCCCGAAGATCGCCTCATACGCCGCGCGGTGGTGGTTGAAGACGAGGTGGGCGACCCGCACCCGGTCGAGGCCGTGCTCCAGGGGGCTTTCGATGGGCCCAAGCGCCTGGGACCACAAGGTGTCGGCGCGACCATCCCAGAACTGCCAGGACGAGTAGACCCCGCCGATGAGCGTCGGGGTGTTGCGTTTTCCGACGCCGACCCCCTTCGCGACCCGCTCACCGTCGGTGAAGTGCCGGGCGGGCTGGTGGCAGCTCGCGCAGGAGACCTCTCCGTTGGACGACATTCGGGCGTCGAAGAACAAGGCCCGCCCCAAGGCCGCGGCGGCGGGATCGTCGGCCACGCGGTTCGACGGCGAGGGCGGCAGCGCGGGCAGGGGCGAGAGGCTCAGGGCCTGGGCGAGCTCGCGCTCGGTGAGCGCCGTCTCGGACGCGGCGCCTTCGCTGGTCTGCGGAGGGCCGCCGCAGGCCAAGAGGAGGCTGAGGAGCGGGAGGCTCATAAGAGCTCGTAGGGCAGCACGACGCGGTCGGTGCCCCGGGGGCCGACGACGTCAACGCTCACGCTCCACTTGCCCGGCATGTGGAACTTCATGCCCGTCGTGCGGTACACCCCGTCAGGGTGGGTGCAGACCCCGGCGGCGTCACACTGCCCGGGATCGTCGATGGGGTCCGTGGACATGCCGTGGCCGTGCTGGGGCATCTGGGCGTCTACGGAGACCGTGGCGTCGGGGATCGGCGCGCCGGTCTGGGGATCGGTGAGCTTGACCTTCACCTCAAAGAGCTCGGAGAGGGGAGGCGGGTTGGGCACCAGCTCCAGGGCCACGATGTAGGCGCCGCGCTGGGTCGGCCCGCCGAGCGCCTTGGGCGCGCTCGGCTCCGGGGACGCGGTGGGCGTGGTCGTCGTGGTCGACGGCGGCGCCCCGCCGCAGGCGAGCAGCAGAAGCAAGGAGAGCATCACGCACCCTCAGGGCTGGGTCAGCCCAGTGGACGGGGAACAGGTCGCCGCCGGTTCGCGGGGGTCGAGGTCGAGCCCGCCTCCTCCCGGTACCAGCGCACGAAGATGACGCCGATCGAGCCCCACACGATGAAGCCCGCGGGGACCCACATGATGATCCCGCCGATGCGCTGGTCGTAGAGGGGGTCAATCCCCCACATCCGGGGCACATGGGCGTACCAGGTGTAGAGAACGTCGTTGGCCATCGTGATGATCGCCCCGAGCGCCTTCATGGGGACGCCGAGCACGACCAGGTACACGATCTTGCCGAAGTGCTGCAAAGATTGCAGCTCTTTGGCGGTCCCGACGACCGGCCACCAGCAGATCACCGCCGTCACCATAAACATCAGGTGCTCGGCGATGTGAACCGGGTGGGACTCCATCGTGTGGTTGTAGAAGGCCGGGATGTGCCACAGCCCGAGGATGCCGTTGTAGAGCAAGAACGCGGGCACGGGCAGGGTGATCAGCTTGGCGAAGGCCAAGAGGTTCGGGCTTCGGCTGAACAGCGCGGTGAAGAACCACTCCGGCCAGGCCCGGATGAACAGCATCGGCATCACGAGGGTCAGCAGCAGGTGCTGGACCATGTGCACCGAGAAGAGGTAGTTGTCGGCGACGTGGTGGAGCGGCCCGTTCAGGCAGGCCACGATCACCAACATCGCCGCCACCATGCGCCACTTCTGCCCAGGCGTCGCCTGCTCAGTCAGGCCCCAGCGCTCCCGCAAGGGGCCCATGGCGTAGAAGTAGAAGGCGGCCATCGCGGCGGTGCCCGCGATGGTGCTCGGGTGCAGCCCCCAGTCGATCCAGGCGCCTGGGGGCGCGTCGGGGAGCTGGGAGTAGTCGCTCACCTCTAAGATGGGGGCGATGCCCGGATGGGCTTGGGCATCGCCGAGAAAGAGGCGCCAGAGACCCAGCATCATCTCCTCCGAGTCACTTTCCCCCGCCGAGGGAGTGAACGTACTGCGAGACGGCCTTGACCTTGTCGGCGCCCAAGAGCGGCGTCCAGGAGATCATCGCCGTGCCCGCGACGCCGTTGTTGATGGTGGCCTCGATGTCGGCCAAGGTGCCGCTGCCGTTCTTCCACTCAGCGTCGGTGAGGTTGGGGCCCACGCCGCCCTTGGCCTCGGGGCCGTGGCAAGCGACGCAGTTGGTCTTGAAGACCTCGCCGCCGTCCACCGCCGGGGCGGCCGCGACCTGCTCACCGCCCGCGCCGGGCTCGCCGTGGCTGCCGGCCTCGCCCTCAGGCGTCTCCACCTTGGGCGGGGGAGCGGCGACGTAGCCGAGCACCGGGCCCTTGTAGGCGAGCTGCTCCGAGCGCGTCATCGTGCCGAACAAGAGCATCATCACGGTGACCATCAACCCCGCCAAGAGCAGGCTGGGAATGAAGATCTTCTTGTAGATGGGCTCGTCGGGGCCGAGGTGCATGAAGACGAAGACGACGAGGGCGAACTTGACGATCGACAGCACGATGAGCGGGACAGGCCCGAGGTTGTACCACTCGAACAGCGGGCCGATCTCGATGATCGTCAGGACCGTGAGCACGGCCGCGACGCCGAGGTAGGTCTGCATCGACGTGTGCTTGTGCTCGTCGTGCCCACCGGCGTGGGCGTGGGAGTCGTGGCCGCTCATACGGTGTACTCCATCAGGTAGACGAGGGTGAAGATGACGATCCAGACGATGTCGACGAAGTGCCAGTACAGACCGGCGACCTCGACGTTCAGGTGCGTCACCATGCCCTTGTGCTTGGTGAAGGTGGTGGCCAGCACCAAGAGCAGCCACACGACGCCCAGGGTGACGTGGGTGCCGTGGAAGCCCGTCAGCACGTAGAAGGTCGAGCCGAACAGGTTCCCCTGGAGCTTGAGGCCCTCTAAGTAGAAGTGGGTGAACTCATAGCCCTGGAAGCCGACGAAGATCGCGCCCAAGAGCGCGGTCAGGCCCAGCCAAAGCCGCGTCTGGAACATGTTCCCCCGCTGGATGGCGGCCACGGCGAGCACCATGGTCACCGAGCTCATCAGCAGGTCGAAGGTGGAGATGGTGGTCACCTCCACGGAGAACAGGTCGAGCGGGTAGGGGCCGTTGCCGAAGAGCTGGTCCTTGCCGCGGTAGGACAGGTAGGTCGCGATGAGCGAGCCGAAGAGCATGCAGTCCGAGGCGAGGAACAACCAGAAGGCCAGCTTGAGGTTGGGGACCCCGAAGCTCGGCGGCGGATGCTCATGAACCGAGACGTTGGAGTGATCGGAGGACACGGTGGAGACCTCGACGAAGTTTGGGAAGGGGAGGGGAGCCGAGCCCTATTCGGGCTCGAAGGTCCAGGCCACGGTGCCCACGATGACCGTGAGCGCGCCGCACACCGCGACCGCCGGGTGAATCATCCAGCCACCAAAGAAGGTGATGACGCCGAAGCTCACCACCATCGGCCAGTAAGAGGCCGGGGGCATGTGGATGTGAATCTCGGCGGGGAGCTGCTCCTCCTCGGCCACCTCGGTCGTGTCGTCGTGCCCATGGGTCGAGCCGTACTTCTGGTCCCAGAAGGGGCGCTCAGAGGTGACCTTGGGCATGAGGTCGAAGTTGTGGACCGGGGGCGGCGAGGTGAGCGTCCACTCCAGGGTCGCGCCGTCCCAGGGGTCGTTCCCGGCCTGCTCACCGTTCGCCAAGCTCTTGAGGAGGTTGATGAAGAAGATGAGGGCGGAGATCGCCAGGGTGAAGGCGCCGACGGTGGCGCAGAGGTTCCAGAGGTCCCAGCCGAAGCCACCCTCGTAGGTGTAGACGCGGCGGGGCATGCCCTGCATCCCCAAGAAGTGCATGGGGAAGAAGGTGACGTTGAGGCCGATGATGGAGGACCAGAAGTGGACCTTGCCCCAGCTCTCGTCCATCAGCTTGCCGGTGATCTTCGGGAACCAGTAGTAGATGCCCGAGAAGAGGCCGAGGATGGCGCCGCCGTAGAGCACGTAGTGGAAGTGCGCGACGACGAAGTAGGAGTCCTGGTGGTGGAGGTCAATCGGAGGCGAGGCGTGCATGACGCCGGAGAGCCCACCGATGGTGAACATGCTGATGAAGCCCAAGGCGAAGAGCATCGCCGTGGTGAAGCGGATGGAGCCGCCCCAGATCGTCGCCAGCCAGTTGAAGATCTTCACGCCCGTGGGGATGGCGATGAGCATCGTGGCCAAGGAGAAGGCCGTGTCCGCCACGGGGCCGAGGCCGGTGGTGAACATGTGGTGCGACCACACGCCGAAGCCGACGAAGCCGATGAGGATGCCCGAGAAGATGACGAAGGGCGCGCCGAACAGCGGCTTGCGGGCGAAGACCGGCAGGACCTCGGAGACGATGCCCATGGCCGGGAGGATGAGGATGTAGACCTCAGGGTGCCCGAAGAGCCAGAACAGGTGCTGCCACAGGAGCGGGTCGCCGCCAGCCTCGGGGACGTAGAAGTTCGTCCCGAACATGCGGTCGAAGCTCAGGAGGATGAGCGCCACGGTGATCATCGGGAACGACAAGATCACCAGGAACTGCACCACCAGGGTCATCCACACGAACACCGGCATGCGCATGAGGGACATGCCCGGCGCGCGCATGTTGAGGATGGTCGCGATGAAGTTGAACCCGGCGGCGAGGGAGGCCACGCCGAGGGTCTGGAGCCCGAGGGCCCAGAAGTCCACGCCGGGGCCCGGCGAGTACTGAATCGAGGTGAGGTTCGCGTAGCCGAACCAGCCCGCGGCGGGGGCCTCGCCGAAGAAGAACGACGAGTTGATGAACAGACCGCCGAAGAGGAAGGTCCAGAACGAGAAGGCATTCAGCCGAGGGAAGGCCACGTCACGGGCGCCGATCATGAGCGGCACCATGTAGTTGAAGAACGCGGCCGAGAGCGGCATGACCATGAGGAAGATCATGGTCGTCGCGTGCATCGTGACGAGGCTGTTGTAGAAGTGCGCGCCGACGATGGACTGGTTGGGCATCGCGAGCTGGGTACGAATCGCGAGGGCCTCAACGCCGCCGAGGACGAAGAAGGAGAGCGCGGACACCCCGTACATCACGCCAATGCGCTTGTGGTCTACGGTGGTGATCCAGCTCCAGATGCCGGAGAGCTTCTCTTCCGAGCAATGCTCGGGGAGTACGATCGCTGGACTGGCCATGTGGCCTCCGAAGGGGAAGGGGTGTCGTTACTTGAGCGAGTGCAGGTACGCGACGAGGGCGTCGACCTGCTGGTCGTTCAGGTTGAGGTTGGGCATCGTCGCGCCAGGCTTCACGGCTTGGGGGTTCCGGAGCCACGCGGCGAGGTTCTCAGCGTTGTTCTCGAAGCGGTCGGCGGCGAGGCGCGGACGGCTCCCGAAGTGCGAGAGGTTCGGCGCGAGGAAGGCCTGGGCGTTCGAAGGATCGGTCGAGTGGCAGGCGATGCAGCCCGCGGCGAGGAAGGTCTCCGCGCCCTTGGCGGCCAGAGGCTCCGTCGGGGTAGCGGCGGCCTGCTTCTGGGCGGCGACCCACTTGTCGAAGCTCTCGGGGGTGTGCACGATGGCCTCCATGCGCATCAGCGCGTGAGAGTCACCGCAGAGCTCGGCGCACTGGCCCTCCAGGCGGATCGAGTCCTGGCCATCGGGGGGCATGTCGGCGGTCAACCAGATGTGGTTGATGCGGCCGGGCATCAGGTCGCGCTTGCCGCCGAGGCGGGGGATCCAGAACGCGTGAATCACGTCACCGGAGTGCAGCGCGAGGTGAACCGGGCGCCCAGCGGGGAGGTGAACCTCGTTCGCGGTGACGAGGCCCAGCTCGGGGTACTCGAAGGCGAACCACCACTGCTTGCCGACGACCTTGATCTCGAAGACCTCACCCTCGGGGGCCGTCTGGGCCTCCCAGATGCGGGTGACGGTCGGGAAGGCGATGGCGACGAGGATCACGACGGGCAGGAGCGTCCAGCCCAGCTCCATCTTGATGTTGCCGTGCACCTGCTCGGGCATCGGCTCGCCGGGCTTCTCGCGGAACTTCACGACGGCGACGGTGAGCAGCACCTGCACCAGCACGAAGATGGCGACGGTGATCCAGATGACCGGCCAGTAGATCTCGTCCGTCGAGAGGGCGAGGTCGGACATCGGCATCATCGTGGACTGCGGATCATCCTTGAAGGTCAGCGGATCAAATCGGGTGTAGCAGCCGCTCAACGCGATGAACGTCAGCGCGGACACGCTAGAGAGCATGGAGCGAATGGAGGGGATCCGGATGTGCATGGGTTTGGTCCGGTAGGGTGGAGAGAGCTTCCCGTGACGCCCGCGTATAGCACACGGCGCGCGTCTTGGCGTCAACGGGCGAAGGGGGCTAGGGCGAGGTCGATGAGCATCGCCCCGAAGAGGATGAACAGGTAGGCCACGGAGGCCTTAAACATGACGCGGTCCTGCTCGTAATCCTGAGCTTGGAGCACGCGGACGTTGTGCCAGGTGAACCAGAGGCCCGACGCCAGAGCGACCGCGCCATAGCCGAGGCTCAGGTGCCCCGTCCAGCACGGCGCGAGGGTCACCGGGACGAGCAAGAGCGTGTAGGCCAACATGCGCCAGCGGGTGCCTTGATCCCCGACGACGCTCGGCATCATCGGCACGCCCGCGGCGGCGTAATCGTCCTTCCGGTAGAGCGCGATCGCCCAGAAGTGCGGCGGAGTCCACAAGAAGATGATGAGGAACAGGATCCAGGAGGCCGCGGTGAGCTGGCCCGTGAGCGCGGCCTCGGCGATGAGCGGGGCGGTGGCCCCAGCGGCGCCGCCGATGACGATGTTCTGGGGGGTCCGGCGCTTGAGCAGGAGCGTGTAGACGAACACATAAAACAGGATCGAGATGAGGCCGACCGCCGCGGCGACCTTGCCGCCGACGGCCAAGAGCAGGGCTGTAGAGGCCACGGAGAGGCCGACGCCGTAGAAGAGCGCGTGGCCCGGGGCGACGGACGCCGCGGGGAGCGGGCGGCGCTGGGTGCGGGCCATGCGGGCGTCGATGTCCCGCTCCAAGTAGGCGTTGAGCACCGAGCAGGCCGCGCCGGCCATCGCCGTGCCGAGCAGCACCAAGGCGGCCTTCCCGGGGCTCGGCCAGACGCCCTCGGCCATCGCCAAGGCGGGGAGGCCGGTGAACAGCACCAGGGCCAGCACCCGCGGGCGGGTCATCTCCCAGTACAGACGCGCCAGATCGGCGAAGCTGAGGCGGGGCTCAGTTTGTACGGTCGGGAGGACGAGGCTCATGCGACGATCTCCGGCAGGGCCGCGGGGGTGGGCGCGGTGTCGAGCGGGGGGGCGGTGCGCGCCCTGGCCGCGTCGCGGACCACGAGCGCGGTCGCCGCACCTAACGCGGCGGCGGTCGCAGAGTGAAGGGCCGTGACCTCAACTGGCAGCCGAAGCAGCACGTTTCCGATCCCCAGGGCCACCTGCGCGATCACCAGGAGGAGCAGCGCGCGGGAGCGACCGCCGAGGCGGGGGTGATCCCAGGTGCTCCAGGCGAAGGCCGAGATGGCGAAGGTCAAGGCGTAGGCGACGAGGCGGTGGCTGAGCTGCAGGCCCAGAAGCCCGTCAAAGCTCGGGAAGTAGAGGTCTCCGGCGCAGGCGGGCCACTGGGGGCAGACCAGGCCCGCGAAGCGTGAGGAGACGAGGCCGCCGAGGGTCATCTGGGTGAGGTAGAGCGCGGCGATGAGCCAGGCGAGGCCACGCTGGGCGGCGCTGGCGGCGGGGATCGTGGCGTCGTCGCCGTTGGCGAGCTCAAAGAGCCGGGCGGAGAGCAGGGTGAGGCAGACGCCGAAGGCGTTCCCGACCAGCAGGTGAGAGGTGACCGTCCAGGACGCCAAGAGCTTGAGCACGGTGAGGCCGCCGAGCACGACCTGCACGGCGAGGACCACAAAGGAGACCCCGAGGAGGCCGCGGCAGGCCGCCCAGGCCCGCCGATCCTGGTAGAGCCAGATCGAGAGCCCGACGAGCAAGATCGACACAGAGCCCGCCAAGGCCCGGTGCCCCCACTCCAAGATCACGCCGAGGTCGAGCGCCGGGACGAGCTCACCAAAACACAGC
>JAKLKD010000442.1 GCA_023150845.1 Myxococcota bacterium
GGGAGCGGCTGATGACGTCCTGGCTGGCGGTCCTGAGCATCGCGGGGATCTTTGATCTCACCCCGCCCGAGCGCCCCGGCCTGCCCGCCGATGAGGAGATCGGCGGCGCGCCCGTGCTCGACTGGTCTCGGCGCCTGCCCGGCCCGAAGGTCACCGCCGCCACCCACACCGAGCTCGCCCGCCCGGCCGTCGATGGGGAGTCCATCTTCGTCGGCAGCGCCGGGGACTCGTCGCTGCTCCGCCTGCTGCGCAGCACCGGCGAGGTGCTCGTGGAGTACCCCGCCCGGGCGCCGCTCCTGGCCGAGCCCGTCGCCGCCGACGGTCGCGTCTGGTTCGTCGATGGCGCGGGCTACACCTTCTGTTACGCCATCGAGGGGGGCGAGCCGATCTGGTCCCACTTCGGCGGCGCGCCGATCACCGCGCGGCCGACCCTCACCAGCGACACGGCCTTCGTCGCTAACGTCGACGGCGTCGTCTTCGCGTTGGACGCCTTCACCGGGGAGGTGCGTTGGCGTTACCAGCGCCCCGCCGACGCCTCACGGCAGTCCGACCTCACGCTCTTCGGCGCGCCCTCGCCGGTGGTCGTCGAGGACGAGCTCCTCGTGGGCTTCTCCGACGGCGCGATCCTCGCCTTGGACCTCACCACCGGCCGCCCCATCTGGGAGGCCCGCGTGGGCGAGGGGAGGTACCCGGACATCATCGGCACGCCCAAGGCGGCCGGGACGGACCTCTACGTCGGCGGTTACTCCGAGCCCTTCGTCGCCCTCGACCTGCGCAACCGCACGCCGCGCTGGCGCATCGACGCGGGCACGGCGGCGGAGCCCCTCGTCGAGGAGGAGCTGCTCTTTCACCCGAGCACCGACGGCAAGCTCCGCGCCGTGCGCCGTGACACCGGCGAGGTGCTCTGGACCTTTGAGACCGGCGACTCCGGCGCGCTCTCAAGCCCCCAGGCCACGGCCGTCGGGGTGCTGGTGTCCAGCTCAGATGAGGGCATCTACCTCGTGGACCGCGCCACAGGCGCTCTCCTCTGGACCTACGATCCCGGCTACCAGCTCAACGGCGTCACGGCCTCGCTGACCGTCGTCGGGCGGCAGATCCTCGCCCTGACGAACGCGGGCAACCTGCTGTCCTTCGTGGCCCCGCCGGCCCCGTCGGACGTCGAGGTGGTCTCCGAGCGCGCTTGGGACGGTCGCAGCCTGTTCCGGCCGCGCTGAGGCTCATTCGGCCTCAGCTCGCCTCGTCGATCTCGCCGTCGCAGTCCTGATCGACACCGTCGCCGGGCAGCTCCTCGTGATTCGGAGCGCGCGCCGGGTCGTCGTCGTCGCAGTCGTCGCCCTCGGGCGTCCGGTCGGCGCCGTCGCCGTCTTGGTCAAAGTCTGAGCCACCGGAGCAGTCCTGATCCTTGCCGTCGTACCAGATCTCGACGCGGCCGGGGAACACGTCGTCGTCGGTGTCGTCGCAGTCGAGGCCACGGGGCGCGGCGTCGACGCCGTCGCGATCCTGATCAAAGTCGGAGCCGCCGTCGCAGTCTTGATCGACGTCGTCGTACCAGCGCTCCTGGGCGCCCGGCCTTGGTCCTGGTCAAAGTCCGAGCCGCCGTCGCAGTCTTGATCCTGGCCGTCGTACCAGCGCTCCTCGGCGTCGGGGGAGACCTCAGCGTCGAGATCGTCGCAGTCCGGGCCGCCCCAAGCGCTCGCGTCGGCGCCATCACCATCACCGTCGAGCGCCGTCGCGCCGCGTAGGGTGACCTCCAGCTCAAAGTCTGGCTGGACCAGGCGCAGCGCGCCGTCGCTCGGGGCCTCCGTGGTGGGGCTGAACCGCAGCGTCAGCACCTGGGCGGCGCCAGCGCCGAGGGTGAACCCGGCACGATCGGCGGAGAAGCCCGCGCCAGAGACGAGGACGGTGACGCTCGTGGTGTCGAAGCCGTCGTTCTGCACGACCAACGATCGGCTCTCGGCGCGAGCCCAGCCGACCTCACCGAAGCTCAAGCTCGTGGCGTTCACGGAGAGGCGGCCATCCCGGAGGGGCACGGCGAGGTTCGTCGGCGCACAAGCGAGCGAGAGGAGGAGGAGCACCATGGGCCCAGCATAGCCCCTCGCCCGCGACAGATCCATAACTTCTGAGAATGTATATTATGTCAAATCATAGATCCACAGATCTCTGGCGTTGAGCCCCTGAAGCGAAGAAGCCGCGCAGACCGCGCGGCCCCAGGCCAACACCTTCAGCCCAGCCTTATGGCGGCGTGAGCACGACCCGGGCCTCGCCCGAGGCGAAGCTCACGTCTTGGGTGACGTCGTAGGTCACGCCCGACGGCAAGAGCACCCGGAAGGTCGTGCGCCCCGCGGTGAGCTGCGCCGTGCCGCCCACGAAGCCCACCTCTTTGGCGCCGATAAACACCCGCGCGCCGCTCGGCCCGAAGAACTTCGCCGTGCCGGTGCTCGACGCCGCGGGCTTCGGCGGCGTGGTGTCCCCGCCCGCGGGCGGCGTGCTCGGTGAGGTCGCGACGACCTTA
>JAKLKD010000145.1 GCA_023150845.1 Myxococcota bacterium
ACGAAGAGCAGGGAAGGGACGGTCAGGACCAGCAGTGCGCGCATGGGGGTGCCTCAGAGGGTGAATCGACCTCTGCTGAGGTTAGCCGCGCTTCGCCGTCGTCTCAAGCGAATCTGCATCATCTGGGTTAAGTCGCGCTCGCCTGACCCCTCTCGCGGAGCCCAAGGTGGACCGTTCCCAGCTTCTCAAGCGCCTCGATGATCTCAACCAGGCCGCCCTCGTCGGCGGCGGCGCCGAGCGCGGCGCGAAGCAGCGCGAGGGGGGCCGGATGACCGCGCGGGAGCGCGTGGACGCCCTCCTCGACCCGGGCTCCTTCCATGAGCTGGACCGCTTCGTCACCCATCGCTGCACCGACTTTAAGGTAGAGAGCGTACCCGGCGACGGCGTCATCACGGGCTATGGCCGCATCGACGGGCGCCTCGTCTACGTCTTCGCCCAAGACTTCACGGTGATTGGCGGCTCGCTCTCGGGGGCGTACGCCCAGAAGATCTGCAAGATCATGGACATGGCGCTCAAGAACGGCGCCCCGGTCATCGGCCTGAACGACTCCGGCGGCGCGCGTATCCAGGAGGGCGTCGCGTCTCTGGCCGGCTACGCCGACATCTTCTTACGCAACACGCTCAGCTCCGGCGTCGTGCCCCAGCTCAGCGCGATCATGGGCCCCTGCGCGGGCGGCGCGGTGTACTCCCCGGCGATCACCGACTTCATCGTGATGGTCGAGAAGACCTCCTACATGTTCGTGACCGGCCCCGACGTCATCAAGACCGTCAACCACGAGGACGTCACCAAGGAGGATCTCGGCGGCGCCCGGGCCCACGCGACCAAGAGCGGCGTGGCCCACTTCGCCGTGCCCGACGAGGCCGCCTGCCTCGCGCTCCTCCGTGAGCTGCTCTCGTTCTTGCCCCAGAACAACATGGAGGAGGCCCCCCGCCGCAAGACTGAAGACGCCGCCGACCGCGTCTGCCCGAGCCTCGACGAGCTCGTGCCGGTGAACGCGAACAAGCCCTACGACATCAAGGAGCTCATCACGGAGATCGCCGACGATCACCACTTCTTGGAGGTCCAGAGCGACTACGCCCGCAACGTCGTCATCGGCTACCTGCGCCTCGGCGGGCGCTCCATCGGCGTCGTCGCCAACCAGCCCGCGGACTCCGCTGGGGCGCTCGACATCAACGCCAGCGACAAGGCCGCGCGCTTCGTGCGCTTCTGCGACGCCTTCAACATCCCCCTGCTCGTCCTGGAGGACGTCCCCGGGTTCTTGCCCGGCACCCAGCAGGAGTTCGGCGGGATCATCCGCCACGGCGCCAAGCTGCTCTACGCCTTCGCCGAGGCCACGGTGCCGAAGATCACCCTCATCACCCGCAAGGCCTACGGCGGCGCGTACTGCGTGATGAACTCCAAGCACCTCCGCGCCGACTTCAACTTCGCGTACCCCACGGCGGAGATCGCCGTCATGGGCCCCGACGGCGCGGTGAACATCATCTACCGCCGTGAGCTGGCCCAGGCCGCCGATCCCGTCGCCAAGAAGGCCGAGCTGACCCAGGAGTACCGCGAGAAGTTCGCGAACCCCTACCAGGCGGCCTCCTTGGGCTATGTCGACGAGGTGATCCTCCCCCGCGACACCCGCGCCCGCCTCATCGACGCCTTCAACAGCTTAGAGAACAAGCGGGACACCAACCCGCCGAAGAAGCACGGCAACATCCCCCTCTAAGCCCCCCTCCGCTTGACGCCCCGGCCTTCCCCGGATAGTCCGCGTCCCTGTTTCACGCTCTACGCCTGCGTCCCCGCAGAAGCCCTGAGGTTCATCGAATGGTCCGCCTGCGCCTCGCCCGTCTTGGTGCGAAGAAGAACCCGTTCTATCGTGTCGTCGCCTCTGACTCTCGCAGCCCCCGCAACGGGCGGTTCATCGAGAAGCTCGGCTTCTACGATCCCAAGTCCAACCCCATCGTCGTCACGCTGGATCTCTCCCGCGTCGATTACTGGCTGAGCGTCGGCGCCCAGCCGAGCGAGACCGTCGCGAACCTGATCACCCGCGCCCGCAAGGCCACCGCGGCTGACAGCGCGAAGGCCTGATTATGGCCGTCGAAGAGCTGGTCTCCTACATCGTGAAGGGGCTCGTCGACAGCCCTGATCACGTGCTCGTGAACAAGGTCGAGGGCGAGTCCACCATCATGCTCGAGCTCGTCGTTCACCCCGACGACGTCGAGCTTGTGCGTGGCGAAGGCGGCGAGACCCTGCGTCACCTCAAGGCGGTCGTCTCTGCCGCCTCCGGTCGCCGGAAGGCGATCTTGGAGCTGATGGATGGCGGATCGGAGTCCAGCGGCGAAGAGTGAGACCTCCACGGAGGAGGTCCCCCTCGGCCACATCGTCGGCGTCTTCGGAGTGACCGGCGAGGTTCGTTTACACCTCTACAACCGTGAGTCCGAGCTGCTTCGGGTCTCGCGGTTGGTGAGCTTGACCTCCCCGCAAGGGGAGCGTCGTGAGGCGAAGGTCATCGCGCGCTCCGGCGCGGGCGGCCGTGTGCTCTGTCGGATCGACGGGGTCAACGACCGTGACGCGGCCGCGGCCCTGCGTGACTGGAAGATCGCCATTCACCCGTCCCAGCTCCCGCCGCCCGCCCCGGGCGAGTACTACCAGCGGGATCTCATCGGCTTGGCCGTGGTCACGAGCTCTGGGCAAGCCCTGGGGCGCGTCACGGAGATCCAGGACGCCGGTGAGGTCGATGTCTGGGTGGTCAACGACGGCGTCGAGGAGCGGTTTATCCCCGCCATCGGCGCGTACGTGCTTAACGTGGATGTGCCCGCTGGGCAGATCACGGTCGCCGATCGATGCGCTTTGACGTCCTGACCCTGCACCCGGAGCTCGTGCGCTCGCCGCTGGAGCACAGCATCCTCGGGCGGGCGCGTAAGGCCGGGCTGATCCAGGCCGAGGTGCACGAGATCCGCGCCTTCGGCCGCGGTCGTTACCGCCAGGTCGACGACAGCCCCTACGGCGGCGGCGCGGGCATGGTGATGCGTGTCGATGTCGTCCACGACGCCATCAAGAGCGTGGCGACCGAAGGCGCGCGGGTGATCCTCATGAGCCCCGGCGGCGCCCGCTTCACCCAGGCCGACGCCCGGCGCCTCGCGGCCTTGCCCCAGCTCATCTTTGTCTGTGGGCACTACGAGGGCATCGACGCGCGGATCGAGCAGCTCGTCGATGAGGAGCTCTCGATCGGCGACTATGTGCTCACCGGCGGAGAGCTCCCGGCCTTGGTGATCATCGAGGCCGTGGCGCGGCTCTTGCCCGGCGTGCTTGGCAACGAGGCGTCGAGCGCCGAGGAGTCCTTCTCCAACGGCCTCATCGAGTATCCCCAGTACACCCGGCCACGGGCGTACGAGGGCATGGAGGTCCCGGAGATCTTGCTCTCCGGGCATCACGCGGAGATTGAGCGTTGGCGGCTCGCCCAGTCCAAGGCCCGCACGCGGGCTCGCCGACCCGATCTCCTCCCTGAGGGCGCGGACTGAGCTTGCTCACCTGACCTCACTTCGTTACTTGGGCCTGTCTGCTGCGCCTGCAACCAGCGCGCGGCCCTAGGAGCATTCTACTCATGCCGTCCATCGCCCAGATCGAGCAGTCCTTCACCCCGCCCAAGACCCACCCCAAGATCGGCATCGGCGACACCATCCGCGTGCACGTCCGCATCGTCGAGGGCGCCAAGACCCGCATCCAGGTCTACGAGGGCACGGTCATCGCCCGCAAGCACGGCGGCATCCGCGAGACGATCACCGTCCGCAAGATCTCCAACGGCGTCGGCGTCGAGCGTATCTTCCCGCTCTACGCCCCCGTGGTCGAGCAGATCGAGGTCAAGAGCCGCCACCGCATCCGCCGCGCCAAGCTCTACTACTTGCGCGCGCTCCAGGGCAAGAAGGCTCGCCTCCGCGAGATCCGCGAGACCGGGCCCCGCACCGCGTGAGCGACGCCTCGGCGGCTCGCCGTCAGGCCAACCTCGCCGGTCTTCAAGCCGAAGATCACGTCGCCAGGATCCTCCAGTCCGATGGATGGGAGATCCTGGCGCGTCGTTTTCGGGAGGGCGGCGGTGAGCTGGATCTTGTCGCCCGCCGCGACCGGGTCCTGCGTGTGGTTGAGGTGAAGCTGCGTGAGCCCAACGACGACTCCGGCCTGGAGTCGATCGACGAGCTCAAGCTCAGCCGCATCGACGCCGCCACGGAGGCGTTCTTGCAGCGCTACGACGTGCCTTTTGACGAGGTCTGCCTGCTCGTGGCCCTCGTCGAGCCCAGCCCCGACGGGCTCCGGGTCACCTTCTTGGACGATCCTGCTTAGCGCCGTGGCGGGCGCGGAGGCCCTATGCCGCTCTATGTGCTCGCGACGCCGATCGGCACCTTGGGGGACCTCTCCGTGCGGGCGCGTGAGCTGCTCGGCTCCGCCGATCTGATCGCCGCCGAAGACACCCGGGTCACCCGCAAGCTGCTCTCGGCGCTCAAGATCCCCGCGCCGCGCCTGGTGAGCTACCGCGGCCACGAGGAGGCCCAGCGCGCCGCCGGCCTCATGAATGAGCTGGCCTCGGGCGCGAAGGTCGTGCTCGTGAGCGACGCGGGCACCCCGGCGATCTCCGACCCCGGCGTGCATCTGGTGCGCCTCTGCCACGCCCAAGGGGTGCCGGTGCTCAGCGCGCCGGGGCCCTCCGCGATGGCCACGGCCTTGTCTGTCTCGGGCATCCAGGCGATCCCCGCGACCTTCTTGGGCTTCTCCCCGCGCAAGCCCGGGCCCCTGCGCCGTTGGCTGCGCGACGCCCAGGCTTTGCCCGGCGCGTTCGTCTACTTTGAGGCGCCGAGCCGCACCGTCGAGAGCGTCGCCGCCATCGCCGAGCTCATGCCTGATCGGGAGGTCTGCCTCTGCCGTGAGCTCTCGAAGCTCCACGAGGAGATCCGCCTCGCCGCGGCGCCCGCCCTCGCCGCGGCCCTGCGCGCCCGCGAGGCGCCCCTGCTCGGGGAGGTGGCCCTCGTCGTCGGCCCCGGCGCGCCACCCAAGGCCGAGGCCCTGAGCGTCGGGGAAGACTCAAGCCTCAGCGAGATCGCCGCGGCCTTGGCCCAGCGCTGGGGCGTAAGCCGAAACGACGCCTACGCGGCCTTGCTCAAGCTGGAGCGCCAGCTCAACGCCGATCAGTAGACCAGGACGTTGAGTCGGGCCTGTCCGCTGATCAGCAGGGTGTCGGGCCCGGTGTACACGGGGTAGGGCTGCTCAAGCTGGCGCGGCATGAGGTAGGAGACATCGGTGACGATGTCGAGCTTCAGGTACTTAAACATGCGCCAGTACATGCCAAACCCGACCCCGGCGCTGGAGTATTCGCCGGTGTCTACGAGGGTGCCCGCGGTGACAGGCAGCACGGAGGGCAGGTAGAGCCCCGAGGGGACCTGTCCGGGGGAGTTGTAGTCAAAGCCGAGGCGGAAGTCGAGGTCGAGGGCGGAGGAGTTGACCTCGTTCTCGGCCACACGCACCTGCACACCGCCGCGGATGTCCACCAGATCCGCAGGCGCCACGGGCGCGTCGGAGGTGACCAAGGCGCCGCTGTCGTCGTAGAGGTTCACCGGCACCACACCCTGACGCAGCCACGTGACCTGGAGGTACGGCTGGGAGATGCCGCGGGTGGTGGAGAAGCCGTTGCGCAGCATGAAGGCGCCGGCGCCGGGCCCACCGCCGCGTGCCGGGGGATCCGTCGAGGGATCCGCGGCGTAGAAGTTGGTCTCGTCCTTCGTGCGCAGGCCGACGTCGATGAGCCAGGTGGCGCGGTTGCCACGGTTGACGAACTCTTCGCTGAACGGCGTGCCCCGGGCGCCGAGCCAGAGCCCGCCCGCGCCGCTCCCGGCGCGGAAGGGGTCGGAGTCGGTCTCCGAGCCGTACGCCAAGGAGCCCTTGGCGATGGTGGGGTCGTAGGCCATCTCCCGGGTGTCGGTGAAGCCCACCCGCGAGCTGAGGTAGATCGGGGCCTGGAACCAGATCGCCACGCCCGGCGCGGGGGCGAAGGCGCCGCCGATGCGCAGGACGTGATCCTCGGTGGTCATGCGCCCCACGGAGGCGTCACCCTCGATGATGGAGCCGGTCTGGATCACCGGGGTGTAAGCGATGGTGACGTTGCCGCGGAGCTGGGGCGGGAGGTCGGTGACCTCAGCGGCCAGCGCGGCGGAGGTCGCGGCGAGGATCAGCAGGGAAGTCATAGGCCAGAGCGTAGAGGGTGCGCGCGCCCGGGTCAAGTGCCAGGCTCCTCACGGAGCCCATACTCCTTCATCTTCGTCTGCAGGCTCTTTCGAGAGATGCCCAGACGCCGGGCGGCGCGTGTCACGTTGTGGTGCTCGCTCTCTAAGGCCTGGCGGATCCGATCCCGCTCCAGCTTCACGGTGTGCACCCGCACATACTCGCGGAGGCAGAGCTCGTCGTTCTCGAGGGTGAGCGTCGGCTCGGCCTGGGGCGCGGGCATCAGGAGCGGGAAGTCGGCGAGGCTGAGCTGGGCGCCGTCGCTGAGCAGCACGGCGCGCTCGATGAGGTTCTCGAGCTCGCGGATGTTCCCGGGCCAACGATACGCCATCAGCGCGGCGAGGGCGTCCTCCGCGAGGGTCTTCACCGGCTGGTCGAGGCGCCGGGAAAACCGCTCCAAGAAGTGCTGGATGAGCAGGGGCACGTCGTCCTGGCGCTCACGCAGGGGTGGGAGCTGCACGGGGATCACCGCGAGGCGGTAGTAGAGGTCCTGCCGGAAGCCGCCTTGGCGCGTGGCCTCGTTGAGATCGCGGTTGGTGGCGGCGATGAGGCGCACGTCAACCGTCATGGAGCGCCCGCCGCCCACACGCTCGAAGGAGCGGTCCTGCAGCACCCGCAGGAGCTTCACCTGCAAGTCCGCGGGCAGCTCACCCACCTCGTCCAAGAACAAGGTGCCGCCATCGGCCAGCTCAAAGCGCCCGGGGCGGGTGCTGTGGGCCCCGGTGAAGGCGCCGCGCTCATGGCCGAACAGCTCGGCCTCGAAGAGATCCTTGGGGATCGCCCCGCAGTTGATCGCCACGAAGGGGCCGTCCCGGCGGCTCGACTGGTCGTGGAGCGCCCGGGCGACGAGCTCCTTGCCCGTGCCGCTCTCCCCGGAGATGAGCACCGTGGCGGGGGTGTCGGCGACGCGGGTGATGAGCTCAAAGACGCGCTGCATCGAGGGCACACGGCCGATGATGTCGAAGCGGCCGCTGGAGGTCGCGAGCTCGGTGCGGGCGCGGGCGCGGCGCGTCGGCACGGCCTTGGCGAGGATCTGCTTGAGCTCGTCGTGATCGAAGGGCTTCGTGAGGTAGTCGTGGGCGCCGAGCTTGATGGCCTCTTTGGCGGCGTCTACGGTGCCGAAGGCGGTGATCAGGATCACCGGCAGGGCCGCGTCGTGGCCCTTCACCCAGTTGAGGAGCTGCAGGCCGTCGACCCGCGGCATCTTCTGATCGGTGATGACGGCGTCGAAGCGGTGGTGCTGGATGAGGTCGATGGCCTCTTGGCCGTCGGCGGCGGTCTCGACGGTGTAGCCGTCAGAGAGGAGCAGCGCGCGCAGCACCTTACGGATGTTTGGCTCGTCGTCGACGATCAGGATCTTGGCGCTCATGGCGCGCAAGCTAACACACCGCGGGCGTCTCCGACCGCGCCTCGGGCCCCGGGTGTCCTGGACGGGAACTTCACTTCACCTTGGATCAAGGTCGAATAGGATATGCACGTCGCCTGTTCAGAGGGAAACCCGAAAGGAGTGCCCATGCGTCGCTGGCTCGCCCTCATCCTCGTCTTCACCTTCGCCCTCGTCGCCCCGGGCACGAACCCGCGCGCGGGCGAGGGCCAGGCCGCCCCGGAGTTCACGCTGCGGGACATCGACAACAAGCCCGTGAGCCTCAAGGACATGACCGGCAAGGTCACCTTGATCTCGTTCTGGGCGACCTGGTGCGCGCCTTGCCAGGTCGAGATGCCGCACCTCCAGAAGCTCTACGACACCTACAAAGACAAGGGCTTCATGCTCTTGATGATCAGCGCGGATGACGCGCGCTCGGTCTCGCGGGTGAAGCCGCTCATCAAGTCGAAGGGCTACTCCTTCCCTGTGCTGCTCGACACCGACACCAAGGTCGTGAGCCAGTACAACCCCAACAAGACCTTGCCCTACAGCGAGCTCATCGGCCCCGACCTCAAGGTGCTCTGGCAGCACCAGGGCTACACCGCCGGGGATGAGGTCGAGACGGAGCGCCGGGTGAAGGCGGCCCTCGACGCCCTCGCCGCCGCGACGCCGCCCGCTGTCGCGCCGACCGCCACGCCCTGAGCTGAGATGCCGCCGACCCCCCGCGCCGCCCTCGTCACCGCCGCTCAGGCCCTCCTTTTGGGCCTGGGCGTCTTTAGCTCTGGGCTCGCCGCCGCCGGGGAGGGCGAGGAGCGCCCCGAGGTGAGCGTCAGCGGCCAGGACGATCTGGAGTTCCGCTACTGGCGCGACGACCGCACCCTGCCCGACTTCCCCGAGGAGGACCACCTCTTCGACTACTGGGAGCTCGTGAACCGGGTGAACGTGAAGCTCGATCGGGGCCCGCTGCAGCTCGGCGTGCAGCTCGACGCCGTGGGCATGCTCGGGGCCTACTATTACCTCAACGACGTGCGCGTAGACGAGTTTGACCTGCACGCCGACGGGGTGACCTTCCCGCTGCCTCTGGCCTACGCGAACCTCGACAAGGCCTGGCTCGGGTACCAAGGCGACTCCGCCCAGCTCCTCGTCGGCGACGGCTACATCGCCTTCGGGCGCGGCCTGGCGCTGAGCCTCGTCAAGAACACGAACATCGACATCGACTCCTCCCTGCGCGGCGCCCACGCGAAGGTCACCCTAGGCGCCTGGGATCTCACCGCGGTGAGCGGCGTCACCAACGCCCAGCAGGTCTGGCAAGACAACCCGAACAAGCAGCAGATCCGGCCTGACCATTGGCACATGGTCAGCGGGCTCCGCATCGACCGCTATGGCCTCGGCCCCCTAAACCTCGGCGCGCACAGCGTCGTGTACTCCTTCGCCGACCGCGCGGACCTCGACGCCCAGCCTTGGGAGGGCTACGGCCGCGGCGTCGACGCGGCGATCACCGGGGCGAGCGTCGAGGCCTTCGGCGTGGCCGGGCTCGACCTCTTCGCGGAGGGCGACCTCTTCCTCTACCCGGGCGGTGAGGTGCTCGGCGTCGAGGACAACCAGCCCGGCTACGCCGTGTACGGCTCGGCGGCGGCGTACCCGGGCCGGGTCGCGCTCCTCGTCGAGGGCAAACACTACAAAGACGTCGAGCGGGTGAACGCCGTCGTCAGCCGGGATCTCTACGAGGTCGCCGTCGGCCCGACCCTGGAGTACGAGCGGGTCATCACGGAGGACTCCGGCGCCGCGGTGAACTCGAACGACATCAGCGGCGTGCGCCTCCGGGCCGACGTCGCCGCCAAGCCCGGGGTGCTCACGCCGTCGTTGACTTTGGGCCTCTTCCGCGACCGCGAGCTGGGTGGGCTTCACTTCAACCGCGCGCCGGAGACGATCGTTCACCCCATCGCGGGCGTGGACTGGATCGCCGACTCCGTGCATGTGCTCGCCAACGCGGGCTTCCGGGTGGACAAGCGCGACGACCTCCCCGGCGGGGTGAGCCTCGGCGCCGACCGCATGGCCCACGTCGATCTCTCCTTGGGCTTCCCCATCGGGAGCGCGCACGGCGAGATCGGCGGAGATCTCCGCTACTTCATGTGGGGCGACAACCTCAACCAGCAGACCGACTTCACCCTGCTCACGGCGAACGCCGCGGTGCACCTGGGGCACGGCGTCTCCATCGTCGGCTACACCGACTGGACGGATGACCCCCTCATCGACAGCGTCGGCAACATCAACGAGAACCTCTACGCCGCCGGGGAGCTCCAGCTCCAGCCCGCCGACGGCATGACCTTCAAGCTCTTTTATGGCGCCTACCGCGCGGGCATTCGCTGCGCGGGGGGCCAATGTCGTATGCTCCCCGGGTTCGACGGCGCGCGGCTCAGCGCGACGATCAACTTTTGAGCGCCCTCTGGAAGCCCCCGCCCGCCTCGCGGGTCCAGGGCAGCACCCCCCCTCGCTGAATCGGAAGGAGACGCCCCATGTCTGTTCCCAAGCTCTGCCTCACCGCCGCGCTTCTGCTCATGAGCGCCGGGGTGAACGCCAAGCCCCTCAAGCCTACGGGCGCCGAGGCCTCCACCTCGCTCCCGGACGACGCTGAGGTCAGCTACGACGTCAAGAACAGCTTCGACCGCAAGCAGTCCACGGTGTGGGTAGAGGGCGACACCAGCTCCTCTGGCCTCGGCTCCTGGATTCGGTACGACCTCGAGGGCACCCCGGTCGTCACCGAGCTGCGCATCTGGAACGGCAACTGGTACACGTACGACTACTTCATCCGGCACAACCGGGTGAAAGAGATGGAGATCAGCTTCTCCGACGGCTCCACCCAGACCGTCACCCTGAAGGACGAGATGGTCCCTCAGGTGGTGAAGATCGACAAGCCCGTCGCGACGAGCTTCGTGAAGGTCAAGGTGAAGGGCATCTACTCCGGGAGCACCTTCAACGACACCGTCATCTCCGAGCTGATCATCTACGACAACACGCCAGCGGACAGCGTGGCCGTGAGCGCCGTGAAGGCCAGCACCGTGTACCCGGCGGACGCGGATGGCAACTACGAGCCCAAGAATGTCGAGGACGGCGTGCTCGACTCGATGTGGTGCGAAGGGGACAAGGGCGACGGCACGAACCAGTGGCTCGAGTTCACCTTCGCCCAGCCCACGACCGTCGGCAGCTTCGTGCTCGTGAACGGCAACGCCTTCAGCCCGGCCTTCCACAAGAAGGGCAACCGCGCGGCGACGGCGACCCTCCGCTTCTCCGACGGCAGCACCCAAGATGTCGCGATCAAAGACTTCTTCTTGCCGCAGACCATCAAGTTGACCCCGGTCAGCACGTCCTCGGTCAAGGTCACCTTCACCAAGGCCTACCCCGGCTCGGACTTCAACGATCTCTGCATCGCCGAGGCGTCGTTTAAGCCCTGAGCGGGGGCCGCGTCAGCGAGGTGATCCGGTGTGGCATCGTGAGGCTCTCCCTTGTGGAGCCGCCTGCAACGCGGCTATAGTGATGGTGCTACACCTCGGTCAAGCTTTGGGAGCCTCTCATGCGGCGCGCCTTCTCGCTCCTGTCTCTTCTGTCGATCGTCGGCTGCGAGAACGACTACAACGTCGCTCGTAACGAGCACACCGACGTCTTCCTCCAAGAGCCCGTGAACGAGGTGGACATCCTCTGGGTCATCGACGACTCGGTGTCGATGTCGCAGGAGCAAGAGCGCGTCTCCAACGCCTTTGAGACCTTCATCAGCTCCATCGCGGACGCCAACATCGACTTCCACCTCGGCGTCATCACGACCGACATGGACACCGACAACCCCAACCGGGGTGAGCTCGTCGGCAAGCCCAAGGTGATCACCGGCGAAGACGACTACGTGAAGCTCTTCCGCGACCGCGTCACCGTCGGCACCGAAGGCGCCGACCAAGAGAAGGGCCTCTCCGCCGCCTTGCGCGCGGTGACCGAGCCGATGGTCTCCGGCGCGAACGCCGGCTTCTTGCGGCCCGACGCCCACCTCTCGATCATCTTCGTCTCCGACGAGAACGACTGCTCCGACGGGGACGCCTTGGCTGGCCAGCCCGGCTCGTCCTGCTACGACCAGCGCGACAAGCTCTTGCCCGTCGCGGACTTTGTGCAGGACTTCAAGGACCTCAAGGACGGCACCGAGGCCCGCGTCTTGGCCTCGGCCATCGTCGGCCCCGAGGTCGCCGCGGGCTGCTCGGACTCTTGGCCCGGCGCCCGGTACTGGTCAGTCGCGGACGGTACCGGCGGCATCATCGGCGACATCTGCGAGACCGACTACAGCGGGCTCATGGGTGAGCTGGGCCTTGAGGCCTCGGGTATCCTCTCCACCTTCTCGCTCACCTACGCCGCCGTTGAGGAGACGATCGTGGTGCTCGTCGGCGAAGAGGAGATCCCCAAGGACGCCGCGGCGGGCTGGACGTATGACGCCGAGTACTGGATCGTGCGCTTCGACGGCAGCTACGTGCCCCCGCGCGGCACGACGATCAGCATCACCTATGAGGTGCTGAACGGCGGCTCTCGCCCTGACGAGGCCACCACCACGGAGTGAGCGCTGCGCTCAGCGGCGTGAGAGCTCGGCGACGGCCGGCGCGAGCAAGGCGCTGATCGTCGCCAAGGCGTCGAGGCTGTGCACGTCGGCGTCCTGTTCGGGCATCGTCCAGAGCGCGGCGTCTCCGGCCTCCCGGCGGAGCTCGGCGAGGGCAGGGGCCTCGGCGCTCGCGAGGCGGGCCTGACGCACCATGGCCTGGCCTACCCCGGCGCAGATCTCGTCCCAGGCGCGCTGCGGCAGCTCTGGGGGGCGCGGCGGGAGCCCGGAGAGGTCGAGGGCCTGGCTCGTCGTCGGCGTCGGCACGACCCGGTTCACCAAGAAGCCGCCGAAGGGCAGGCCGTCGCGGCGGAGGAGCTGCACAAACTCCCGGGCCTCGGCGCGGGCGGCCGGGGCGGGGGTAGTCACCAACAAGAAGCGGGTGTTGGGGCCGCGCAAGAGCGCCCGCACCTGCACGCTGCGCTCGCGGAAGCCGCTCCACATGCCCTGAAAGACATGGAAGAACTCGGCGATCTCCTCGATCGTCTCGCCGCCGATGAGGCGCTTGAGCACGGAGACCACGGCCTCGGAGCCGCGCTCCAGGGCCCGGAAGCCGAAGGAGTCCCGGGGGAGGCTCAGCCAGTGCATCACCCCCTCGTCCATGAGGTTCGCCATGCGCTCGGGCGCCTTGAGGAACTCCAGCGCGTGGCGGGTGGGCGGGGTGTCCAGCACGACGGCGTCGTACTCGCCGCCCTCGTAGAGCGCGAAGATGCGCTCCATGGCCATGTACTCGTGGGAGCCCGCGAGGCGGGTCGAGACGAAGCGGTAGTAGCGGTTCTGGAGGATGCGGTCGCGGCTCTCGGCGTCGGGGGCGAAGCGGCGCACCACGTCGTCGAAGGTGGCCTTCATGTCCAACATCATCGCGTCGAGGCGCCCGCCGGGGACGGGGTTCAGGCGCGTCAGCGGCACCGTCTGGGGCTCATTGCCCAAGGGGCCGACGGCGAGGGAGTCGGCGAGGCGCCGGGCGGGGTCGATGGTGAGCACGGCGACGCGCTGGCCGCCGAGGGCGAGCTGAAGCGCGAGGGCGGCGGAGGTCGTGGTCTTGCCGACGCCGCCGGAGCCGCAGCAGATGTAGAGCTGGGTGCCGCTCATGCGGGCTCTCCCAAGAGGCGGCGGCCCAAGGGGAGGAGGTCGGCCTCACGCAGCTCACGGCGGAACAAGAAGGGCAGCTCCCGCAGCGGGGCGTCGCCGAGGCCGGTGAGGCGTGTCCGGGCGTCGCGCTGGCGGCGGGCCCGGGCGACGGCGCGGTCGGTGAGGCGCAGCGCCTCATCAACGCCGGGGGCGCCGCTGAGGGCCCCCCGGGCCTGCTCCCAGAGCTCAAGAGGGCCGAAGGGCTCGGGGTGAAGCTCGTTCAGGGCGACGAGCTGCACCTGGCGCTGGTAGGGGCCGAGGCGGGCGTAGAGGTCGAGGGTCTCGTTCACCGGCATCTCCTCCGGCAGAGAGACCAGGGCGAGGCCCGTGCGGGCGGGGTCCATGAAGACGTCGTGAACGAGGCGGGCGTTCTCGTAGAAGGGCCCGCGGCCGGTCAGCTCCATCATCGAGAGCGGCGAGGCGAGCATCGTGAGGCCGTGCCCTGTGGCCGGGGCGTCGATGATCAGGAGGTCCCACTCCGGGCTGCCGCGGCGGGTCTGCCGGGAGAGGTCGAAGACCTTGCCGAGCTGCACGAGGTCGTGCAGGCCCGGCACCGCGTCGAGGAAGGGCCCCATGACACGGTTCCGGAAGACGAGCTGAAACAGCGCCCGGACGCGGATCTGCTGGAGGATGTAGTCCTCGATGGCCTCGTCTGCGGTGATCGACAGGCTGTAGAGGTTCTTCGTGAGCGGGGCGACCTTGTAGGTGGACTCCGGCGCGCCGAAGAGGGCGTGTACGCGGCGGGCGCCCCCGACTTCAGCGATGAGCGCGCGGCGCCCCGACGCGGCGGCGGCGACCCCGAGCGCGGCGGTCACGGTCGTCTTGCCGACGCCACCTTTGCCGGTGACGAGCACGATCCGTTTGTCGAGGAGGCTCATGCGAGCTGCTCGTCAGGCTGGGCGGCGGAGGCGTCCACCTCGGGGGTCACCTCGGCAGGGGCCGGCGTGGGCTCACCGGGGCCCGGGCGGGTGAGCAGGTGCACCAAGGCGCGGTAGACCCGGGCCGAGAAGAGGAGCTCCATGTGGCCACACCAGGGCACCTCCACGGACTCCGCCCAGTCCACGACGGCGCTGGAGCTGGGGATGACCATGTGGTCGGTGAAGCTGTAGAGGCTCGTCACCGGCACGGGCAAGGGGCCGAGGGCCATGAGCCGGGGGTGCCCGTAGAGCATCTCTTCGGCCTCGTCCCTCTGCCCGAACACCGCGAGCTTGGAGCCGCGCTGCAGGTAGATCGCCGCGACGACGCCGCCCATGGAGTGGCAGACGAGGTCGACCTGCTCAAACCCCGTGACCTGGCGGAGCCGGTCGATGCGCACCGCGAGGGAGGCGGCCTGGGCGTCTAAGCCGCGCCCGCGCAGAGTCACGGGCCACACCCAGCGGAACCCGCGCTGGCGCAGCGTCGTCGCCAGCACGAGCAGGCAGCCCGCGTTCACCCCGTAGCCGTGCACGAGGAGGACCGGCGTGCGGGACTGGGGCGGGTCGAGGGTGGGGCCGGCCGGGGTAGGGGAGGTGTCGCCCATGCCGAAGGGGGCCAGGGCCGCGTAGGCCCAGTGGACGGCGCACTCGCGGGCGAATGTGGAGATCGCCGCGCGGCTCAGCCGCACACGCTCTCCCCGCTCGACGGCGAGGATGCTGTAGCAGATCCCGATCATCAGCGCGGAGACCGAGGCCGCCACCGCGACGGGCACCATGAGCCAGTCCATGCGCTCCGGTATCTCAGCGGCGCCCCCCAGGCTACACCCGCGCGTGGCCGCTTTCCGCCGGACGCCGCGGCGATTAAGTCTCGGGCGCCCGGCGGTCGCGCCCGCCGCAGAAGGAACACACCATGCCCATCTACGAGTACGCGTGCCCCGACTGCGGGCACGAGTTCGAGCGACTCCAGAAGATCTCCGAGCCTCCGGTCAGCGTCTGCCCGTCCTGCGGCGCCGAGAAGGTGCGGAAGCTGGTCTCCCAGACGAGCTTTCAGCTCAAGGGCGGCGGCTGGTACAACGATCACTACGGCCTCAAGCCCTCGGCGCCGAAGGCGGACGGGGCGTCGTCGAGCGGCGCCAGCAGCGCGCCCGCCCCGGCGGCTCCTGCCGCGC
>JAKLKD010000146.1 GCA_023150845.1 Myxococcota bacterium
TCTATTCGGGCGTCGTTGTAGCCGTCGCCTTTCGCATAGAAGTGCTTGCTTATGGTAGGATATCCCCCCGGAGGGGCACGCTTGATGAAGCGCAACGCTTCTTTACAAGCTCGTACCGCCCGGCGCGCTCGCTGGCTGCTGGTACAACGTTCGGCAACTTGGCTTAACCAAGACCTTCCCTCGGCCTTCGTGGGCACTTCATCCTGGCCCCACTCTACGCATTCACCCTTCTTTTCCATGTCATCGCCTTGAGCCTGCCATTGGCCATAGTGCCTACTCATCTTGAACCTCATCGCTCCGATCAACGTGTTCATTATGACAATACCACACATCAAAGGCGTAGTTCTGATTCTTGCGATGTCCATGCTCACTATGCGGATTCTTCACGCGGGAGCCCTTGCTGGCTAGGAAAGGCTCGACGAGAACGGCCAGATCGCGGCCCGCTACCGCGGCGAAGACGCGCCGTATGAGCCCGCCAAGAAGTCCGCGTCCTGAGCGGCCAGCCTCTGTAACCAACCGCTCACCGAGCGATCTTCAGACGTTAAACCGGAAGTGCAACACATCCCCATCCTGCACCACGTACTCCTTCCCCTCCACCCGCAGCTTGCCGGCGGCCTTGAGCGCGGCCTCGGTGCCGTACTGCTCCAGGTCGGGGACGGTGTAGACCTCAGCGCGGATGAAGCCGCGCTCGAAGTCGGTGTGGATGACGCCGGCGGCCTGGGGGGCCGTGGCGCCCTTGGGGATGGTCCAGGCGCGGATCTCTTTGGGGCCCGCGGTGAAGTAGGTCTGCAGGCCGAGGAGCTCGTAGGTGATGCGGGCCAAGGTCGCGAGGCCGGGCTCCTCTAAGCCCAGCTCACCCAAAAACATCGCGCGCTCGTCGGGGTCCTCAAGCTCGGCGATCTCGGACTCGATCTTCGCGCAGATGATGACGTGGCGGCTGCCCTCAGCGGCGGCGTGGGCCTTCACGAGGTCGACGTAGGCGTTGCCCTTCACGCCCTTCTCGTCCACGTTGCAGACGTAGAGCACGGGCCGGTAGGTGATGAGCTGGCACTCGCGCACGCTCTCACGCTCGGCGTCGGTCCAGTCCCCAGCGCGGGCGGGCACCCCGGCGCTGAGCATAGTAATGAGGCGCTCGGCCACCTCGGCGTGGAGCTTGGCCTCTTTGTCGCCGCTCTTCGCGAGCTTGGCGTAGCGGTCGCGGCGCTTCTCGACGCTCGTCAGGTCGGCCAGGGCGAGCTCGATGTTGATGGTCTCGATGTCCCGCAGGGGGTTCACCGAGCCCTCGACGTGGGTGATGTCGCCGTCGTCGAAGCAGCGCACGACGTGCAAGATGGCGTCGGTGGAGCGGATGTGGCCCAAGAACTGGTTGCCCAGGCCCTCACCTTTGCTCGCGCCGCGCACCAGCCCCGCGATGTCTACGATCTCGACCACGGCGGGCAAGATGCGCTGGGTGGCCATCTTCTTGTTGATGCGCGCGAGGCGCCCGTCGGGCACCGGCACGATGCCCTTGTTGGGCTCGATGGTGCAGAAGGGGTAGTTCGCGCTCTCCGCGCCAGCGGCGGTGAGGGCGTTGAACAGGGTGCTCTTGCCTACGTTGGGCAGGCCGACGATCCCGGCTTGAAGCGACATGGAACCTCCGAAGGCCCCGCACTTAGCCGGGCCCGGGCTCCGGGGCCACGTCTGGGGGCGCATCCGCCTCCCGCGGCGTGGCTAAGCCTGCGCGGAGAGCGCCGAGGCGCCGAAGCTCCGGATGAGCAAGGGGCGGCGAGGATCGTCGGGCGGCAGATCGACGGAGAGGGCGTGCAGGAGCCGGGGGAGGTGGTGCTCGTCGCGGTTTCGGGCGATGAGCGCGTCGAGGTAAGACTCGAACCAGCCCGGCTTCTCCAGGTTCGCCTTCACCTGGCCCACGAGCTCCACGGCGCGCTCGGGCTCCAGGCGGTCCTCCAGGTAGAGCTGGGCGAGCATGCGCCCGGCCTCGACGTCAAAGGGCACGCGGTCGCACTTGCCGCTCTCGCAGCAGGTCTGGAGGCCCATCTCTAAGGCCTGCATCGCCTCCATGCGTTTGCCCGCGCGCAGGCGGCAGCGGGCCATGAGGCGGTAGAGCGCGGGCTGCTTGGGGTGCTTCCGGGCCAGGCGCCGCGCGGCCTCGTCGGCCTCGGCGAGCTTGCCCTGCACCTCAAAGATCGACGCGCGCAACATGCCCAGGGTGAGGTCGTCGGGGCGATCCTTGAGCTGGGCGTCGCAGACCTCCAGGGCCTCGTCGAGCTGGTTGCCGCTCGCGAGGCTCTCGACCAACATCACCGCCGTGCTCGCCGCGCCGATGGTCTGGTGGCCGAACCAGCGCACGAACTCGGCGAGGTCCTGGGCCGCGAGGCTGTGGCGGTTCAGCGCGCGCAGGGCCTTCGCCCGCTCAAAGAGCGCCGCGGGCTCACGCTCGACGAAGGTGGAGAGGAGCTGCACGGCGCGGGCGGGATCACCGTCGTCGGTCATCATGGCGGCCTGGGCGAACTCGGGGCCCAGCTCGGCCACCTTGAGGCGTAAGGCGTCAGGCCAGCCCTCCAGCATCAAGGCGTAGCGCAGGCGCGGGTCGTCTGGCGGCAAGGAGAAGATGGGATCGTCGCCCTCTTGGTGGCGAACGGGGGCGGGGCGCGGGGCGTTGGCCGCGGACGCCCGGGCCTCACGCACCACCCGGCGGCCCTCGCGCAGCTCGGGATCGCCAGGATCGGCGTGCTCCTCGGCGAGGTTGAGGTGCTCCTCAGCCTGGACGAAGCCGCCGCCCTCGGCGTACTGCCGCGCGAGGGTCAGGTTGAGGCGCATGAGGCCCCGGCGGGCGTCGGCGCGGACGGCGTCGGCGTCGGGCCCCTCGACGCCCTCGACCTCATCCCGGGCCCGGGCGGGCTGGCCCTCGTCGAGCAGACGGCGGGCGCGCTGGACCCGGTCGGCCGGGGAGGGGAAGAGCCAAGAGAGGAGGCCCATGCCGTTTTACTCCTCGCCGCCGTCTTCGCTGTCGTCGTCATCCCGAAAATCGGGGTCCAACGGGCCGAACTTGCGGTAGTTGTTGAGGAAGGCCAAGGTCTTGGTGTCGCAGCGATCGATGTAGAGCGTGGCGTCGAGGTGGTCACACTCGTGCTGCACGACGATGGCGTTGAAGTTCTCAGCGATGAAGTCCAGGGGCTCGGCGCGCTCATTGAGCGCCTGCACCCGCACCTTCTGCACGCGGTCCACGGCTGCGCGCATCTCGGGCACGGAGAGGCAGCCCTCGAAGCTGCGCACCACCCGGTCGGTGAGCGGGGTGATCACCGGGTTGATGAGCACCAGCTCTTTTTTGGACTGCACGAGGATCACCAGCCGGATCGAGCGGTGAACCTGGGGCGCCGCGAGGCCGACGCCGTCGTAGTCCTCCATCGTCTCCCGCATGTCGGCGATGAGCTTCTGGATGTCGT
Organism: Myxococcota bacterium; assembly: GCA_023150845.1. Lineage (GTDB taxonomy): Bacteria > Myxococcota_A > UBA796 > UBA796 > CAJQPC01 > JADKFE01. Next base: position 3,444 of record JAKLKD010000146.1, read on the forward strand.
CGCCGAGGATGTCGCCGGGGGGGATCGGGTCAGCGACTCGACGGAGGATGGGGTTGCCTAAGGTCGCGATCTTGAGGATAGCCATGCCGTCCTCTAACCCCCAAAGCGCCCGGACGCGATCGGTCCTTCCACACGGTTTGCACCCTAGGGGCCCTGTGGTAGATTGCCGCCGCGGGCTCCCCGCAACTCACACCACCCTCACCCTGCCGGTCAACAGCCGGCCACAAGAGGAACGACACCATGGCTGATCCCAAGCAAAAGTGGGAAGACAACACCTCCGGAAGCTCTACCATCAAGGGCAAGCGGGTCTCTTTCTACGTCGACAAGGAATGCATCCTCTGCTCGGTCTGCTCTGACGCGGCGCCGAACAACTTCCGCATGTCGGACGATGAGGACCACGACATCTGCTACAAGCAGCCTGAGAACGAGGACGAGCTCGCTCAGTGCTACGAGGCGATGGAGAACTGCCCCGTCGAGGCCATTGGTGACAACGGCTGAGGCGCGCTGAGCGGCGCAATCGCCCTCATCTGACCTGGCCCCCGCCTCTACAGCAGGCGGCGGGCCCTCGCGGCGGACGTCAGCTCGTCACGGAACCTCGGGTCCGCGATGGAGATCAGCCGCCGCGCCCGCTCGGAGAGCGGCAGCCCGAAGAGGTTCACCGCGCCGTGCTCGGTGACCACCCAATGTACGTCCGCCCGGGTCGTCACCACCCCGGCGGCGGGCGCGAGCTCCGCGACGATGCGGCTCACCTGGCCGCCCCTCGCCGTAGACGGCAAGGCGATGATCGGCACGCCGCCCTCTGAAGCCGCCGCGCCCCGGATGAAGTCGAGCTGCCCGCCGAAGCCGGAGAAGATGCGGGGGCCGATGGAGTCGGAGTTCACCTGGCCGGTGAGATCGACGGAGAGCGCGGAGTTGAGCGCCACCATGCGGTCGTTCTGGGCGATCACCCGGGGATCGTTGACGTAGTCGCAGGGCCGGGCCTCGAACATGGGGTTGTCGGCGAGGAGCTCGTAGAGCTTCGCCGTGCCCATCGCGAAGGTGAGGATGACCTTCCCGGCGTGCAGCGACTTGCGGCGGTTGGTGACCGCGCCGGACTCGACGGCGGCGATGAGGCCGTCGGAGATCATCTCGGTGTGGATGCCGAGGTCCTCGCGGAAGCTGGGGGAGCTGGGGTCGCTGATGAGCTTGAGCACGGCGTCGGGCACGCCGCCGATGCCGAGCTGCAGGGTGGCGCCGTGGGGGATGAGCGGGGCGATGTGCTGGGCGATGGCCTCTTGCTCGGGGCTCGGGGGCTCGGGGACCAGCTCGACGAGGGGCTCGTCGGCCTGCACGATGGCCGTCGCCTCGGAGACGTGCACGAAGGCGTCGCCGTGCACCCGGGGCATACGCTCGTTCACCTGCACGATGACCCGGGACGCGCGCTCGATGGCGGCGCGGCTGGCCATGACCTCGACGCCGAGGCTCATGTAGCCGTGCTCGTCGGGCGGAGAGGCCGAGAGCAGCACGGCGTCGAGCGGTGGGCCCCGGCGCACGGCCTCGGGGATCTTGTGCAGGTGGATGGGGACGTGGTCGCCGCGGCCGTCCTGAATCGCGGCGCGGTCGGCGGGACCGACGAAAAACGCGTGGTGGCGGAAACGTTCCCGGGCGCCGGGGGCGTCGAAGGGGTCCTTGCCCATGAGCAGGACGTGGGCCACATGCACCGGCGTGGTGATGTCTTCGCGGGCGGCCAAGGCGCTGAGCAGGGTGCGCGGCGAGGCGGCGTTGCCTGAGGTGTAGATGAAGCCGCCGGAGGGGATGTCGGCGACGGCGGCCTCGGGGCTCGTGAGGCGGCGTTGGAGCTCAAGCGCGGTGGTCATGGGGCGCGTTTTTTGGGGCTGGGGTTCGTGGGGGCCGCCGCCGGGCGCTCCTCGCCCTGGAGGCGACGGGCCAGGCGCCGCAGCGCCCGCAGGCGCGGCGAGGTGGCCAGGGCGCGCTGTACACGGCCCTTCAGCGTCTTGCGGAACCAGTCGGCGGCGTTCATGGGGCCCTCTGTAAGCGCCCGGCGGGCCCCTGGCACGCTGACGGCGATCGTTGTATGGACACGCCCCCGGAGGCCCGATGGCGACGCCGAACGTCGATGCGCTGTTCAACACCATGCGGGAGACGCTCTCCGAGCGCGCCTGGTCCCAAGGGGTCAGCGTGGCGCGCTCGGGCGGGGTCGTGGGGCTCTCGGCGAGCGACGATGAGCTGCGCCTGAGCGTCGTCTCGACGATGCGCCCGAGCCCCTACGAGGTCCACCTCTGGCCGGGCGATGAGGAGTGGAGCTGCGAGTGTGGCCACGCGGCCTGCGTACACGCCGCCGCCGCGGTGATCGCCGCCAAGCAGGCGATCTTTGAGGGCAAGGTGATGCCCAAGCCCCAAAACGCCGCCCAGCTCGTGTACTCCTTGACCGAGGCCCCCGACGGCCTCGTCGTGAAGGTGCTCCTGGAGTACCCCGACGGCCGGGTGGAGCCGATGACGGGCCGGGTGCGCCTCGACCGCCGCGCCCGCCCCAGCGAGGGGGACCTCGAGGCCGACGATGTGCTGCGCCTGGGCGACCGAAACATCCCGGCGACGGGCTGGGAGCGGCTCCTGCGCGCCTGGGCGGGGTCGCGCTCGACCCTACGTTTTGAGGGGCGGACCCTGCGCGCCTCCACCACGCCGATCACGCCGGTCGCCGTCGTCGCTGACCACGAGGGCGGCTTTCGGGTGAGCTTACGCCGCCCCAAAGAGGTGCAGAAGACCTTCCGGGGCAACGTGGCCTTGGTCGGCGAGGAGCTGCGCCCGTGGAGCGAAGGGGGCCTCGCGGCGCACCAGCGGCAGACCCTCACTCGGGGGCTGGAGTTCTCCGCCAAAGAGGTGGGCAAGCTCGTCGGCGACTTTTTGCCCAGCCTGCGGAACCTCATCCCCGTGAAGGTGGCGACCGAGCGCCTGCCCCAAGGCGCGACCCACCGCCCGAGCCTCAGCCTGCAGCTTGAGCCGACGCGCTCGGGCGGCGCCGTGGCCCGCCTGGATCTCGTCTACGGCGAGCCGCCCGTCGCCCGGGTCGTGGCGAACGATCTGCAGCTCTTGGGCAAGACCATCCCCCTGCGGGATCTCGCCGAGGAGCGCAGGCTTCTGGCCGAGGCCGAGCAGAGCCTGCGCCTGCCCATCGGCCGCGAGGTGGAGCTCGACGCCTTGGAGCTCATGCGCCTCTCCCGGGACCGCCTGCCGCTGTTCACGGGCAAGGTCAACGAGGCGGGGGAGCGTATGCGGGCCCGCAAAGAGGCCGCGCAGATCCGGCTCTCGGCTCGCGGGGATCGGGTGGAGTCCGACGCCGATCCCAAGGCGCTCGTCCGGGCCTGGCGAGACGGCGCGCCCCTGGTGCCGCTCAAGAAGGGCGGCTTCGCGCCCCTGCCGACGGCGTTTCTGGAGCAGCACGGCCACCTGCTCGCCGAGCTCGTCGCCGCCGCGGACAAAGACGGCGCCTTGCCGCCCCACGCCTTGCCCGCCGCCGCCGAGCTCGCCCGGGCCCTTGACCAGCCGCCCCCGGCGGACCTCGGCGCGCTGCGCCCCTTGGTCGAGGGCTTCGAGGGCCTGCCCGAGGTGGCGCCGCCGCCAGGGCTCCAGGCGGAGCTTCGGCCCTACCAGCTCCTCGGCTTCCGCTGGATCCGCTTCTTGTGGAGCGTGAACCTCGCCGGGGTGCTCGCCGACGACATGGGCCTGGGCAAGACCCTCCAGGCCCTCTGCGCCTTGGTTGATCGGGGCGGACAGAGCCTCATCGTCGCGCCGACTTCAGTGCTGTTCAACTGGGCGGCGGAGGCCAAACGTTTTTTCCCGCACCTCACCGTGAACCTCTACCACGGCCCCCGGCGCCGACTTGACCCCAGCGCAGACCTCACGATCACCTCTTACGCGCTGCTGCGCCTGGATCCAGCCCTGCGGGAGCGGGCTTGGTCCGTCGCCGTGCTCGACGAGGCCCAGGCGATCAAGAACCCCGAGTCCCAGACCGCCCAGGCCGCCTTCGCCCTCCGCGCCGAGCGGCGCCTGAGCCTCACCGGCACCCCCGTCGAGAACCGCCTGGACGAGCTCTGGAGCCAGCTCCACTTCTTGATGCCGGGCTTTTTGGGCGGGCGCACGGACTTCCGGGAGCGTGTGGAGCGCCCCGTCGCCGACGGGGTGAAGGGGGCGGCCGAGGCCCTGCGCCGCCGGGTGCGCCCCTTCGTGCTGCGCCGCCGCAAACAAGACGTCGCGAAGGATCTGCCGCCCAAGACCGAGCTGACCTTACGCTGTGAGCTGCCCGAGGCCCAGCGCGCGGTGTACGACGCCGTCGCCCAGGCCGCCCGCGCCGAGGTCGTGAAGATGGTCGGCGGCGGGCGCACCCTTGAGGTGCTGGAGCTGCTCCTGCGGCTGCGCCAGGCGGCCTGCCACCCCGCGCTCTTGCCCGGCCAGCGCCCCGGCGTGCCCTCGGGCAAGCTCGACGTGCTCCTCGATCAGCTCGACGAGGTCGTCGCCGAGGGGCACAAGGCCCTGGTGTTCTCCCAGTGGACCTCGTTCTTGGATCTCATCGAGGCCGCGCTCCGGGAGCGCCAGCTCAAGAGCTGCCGCCTCGACGGCGCCACCCGGGACCGCGCCGCCGTGGTGCGCGCCTTCCAGGCCGACGAGGGTCCGCCGATCTTCTTGCTGAGCCTCAAGGCCGGCGGCACCGGGCTCAACCTCACGGCGGCGGACTACGTCTTCCACGCCGACCCCTGGTGGAACCCCGCCGCCGAGGCCCAGGCCACGGACCGCGCCCACCGCATCGGCCAGGACAAGCCCGTGTTCTCGCTACGGCTCATCGCGTCGGACACCGTCGAGGAGCGAATCCTGGAGCTTCAAGACAAGAAGCGCGCCCTCGCTGAGGCGGCCTTGGGTGAAGGGGAGCTCGTCGAGGGCCTCAGCCGGGACGAGCTGCTCGCGCTCTTTGATTGAGCCGGAGGCGGGCTATACTCCCGTCGATGAAGCCCGCCCACCTCGCCCTCGCCGCCCTCTTGTCGTCGTCGCTCGTCGGGGCCTGCGGGGAGCGCCCGCCGCGCTCAAACGCCGCGCCGCTCACCGCCGCCGAGCGCCTCAACGCCTTGGTGAGCCTCGGCACCGAGGTGGAGTACACCGAGGTCAGCGCGGTGAACCTGAGCGCCGATCGCCAGCGGGTCGCCGTGGTCGACCGCTGGAGCCCGCCGACGGTGAGCGGTGAGGTGACGCTGTACGAGGTCACGACGACGGAGCGTGGGCCCGACGGCGCCGAGCGGGTTCGGGAGCGCGCCCGGTACGAGCTCGGCCCCGAGGGCTGGCGGCTCTTGGGCACCGAGGTCAGCGGCCGCCCCTATGTGGCCTTTGAGCCGCCCCAGGTCGTCTTGCCCCCGGATCCTAAGGTCGGCGCGTTCTGGACCGGAACCCACCGCGTCGGCGACACCACCCGGGAGCGCTCCTGCTCGATCACGCCTTCGAGCGCCTGTGAGGGCGGCCTCGTCTCCGACTGTGTGACCGCCATGGGGGAGCGCGCGGTGAAGCTCCAGCAGCACTACTGCCCAGGGCTCGGCTGGGTGGGCTACACCGGCGAGGTGGAGCTGCCCGGCGGCGCGTTGATGTACCTCTCGTCGGAGAGCGCCCGGCGCGACGGGCGGCCGCTCCCGGCGATCCCGGAGGGGTAGGGGACCGCCAAGCCGCGTAGGGTTTAGTCCTCGTCGGCCTCGCGGGCGGCGCGGGCCCCGGCGGCCCAGGCGTCGAGACGAGCGAGGAGCAGGGCGTGGAGCGGCTCGGGCTCCATGGCGTCGGGGCGGCCGCTCACGAGACCGGTCAGGGGGTCGCGGAGCTTGGGCGGGCTCAGCTCGACGCGCCGCACGACGGCGTCGACGGGGGCCGGGGCCTTGTTCCAGGCCGGGGCGAGGTCCAAGGCGAGCTCCCGGGCCTCGTTCAGCGGGAGCGCGCACTGCACGATGAGCCCGCCCTCACACTCCACCCGCGCCCGGAGCTTGCCGCCGAGCTGGCCATCGGCCTTGAGCGCCTTGTGCGCCTTCACCCGGGCCTCGGCGGTCTCGTCGGTCCAGGGCGCCACCCGCACCCGGGCGACGGCGCTGAGGCCCTCGGCGTCGCGCACACGGTGCAGGCCAGCCTCCAGGCGGAGGAGCCCGGCGGCGTAGGGGCCCTTCACGGCGATCATCGCGGGCTCGTTGTCTTCTTTGGGCTCGCGGAGGATCACGACGGTCATACGCTGGGACTCGGCCCAGGCGGAGTATTTGCTGATCAGCAGATCCCGGGCCGCGCGGCCCCGGGCGCCGATGGGGGAGATCTCGACGATGGCGTCCCAGAGGCCGTCCCAGCCGAGGATCACGAGCTCGCGGTGGGCGCGGTCGAGGTTCGTGCGGTAACGTTCGACGTCGTTGGCGAGGCGCTCAAAACGCTCGCGGCGGGGGTTACGGCCGAGCTCGGTGAGCATCTGGTCGCCCCAGGCCCGGAGGTTGTCCAGGCGGTCGATGACCTGACGGGCGCGGTCGAGATCGCGCATCGCCCGGGAGGCGCCGACGACGTCCGCCCAGAAGTCCGGGCGGTCTCGCATCGCCTCCAGGCGGGCCCGGCCCTCGATCAAGATGGGCTCCTTCGCCGCGGCGGCGACGCTCTCGACGCGCTCCCGCAGCGTCTCTAGCTCGGCCCGCACCTCGTCCCGGCCGAGGCGGCGGCCCGACTCCACCTTCACCGGGGCCCGCTCGGCGCGGCTCTCCCGGCTGGTGTCGCTGTCGAGGAGGCGCACCCGCACCTGGCCCTCCTTCGCCGAGACGCGCAGGATCTGGCCGGGCTCGACGGGCTCCTCCATCAAGGTGAGCGCCAAGGGCACGACGAGGTGGTGCTGGAGCTCACGTTTGAGCGCCCGGGCGCCGTAGCGGGGGTCGAAGCCGCGCTCGATCACGAGGTCCAGCGCCGCGTCGTCCACCTCGACGACGAGATCCCGGCCGGTGATGCCCTCCCGGGCCAGCACCCGGCGCAGCTCCTGCCGGGCGATCTCCCGGACCTGGTCGCGGGTGAGCGGGTGGAAGATGACGACGTGCTGGAAACGGTTGAGGAACTCGGGGCGGAAGTGACCCTCTAGCGCCCGGGTGACGTCGCGGCGGCGGATGGCGTCGTCTTTGGCCGAGGCGAAGCCCAAGGCGCGTTCGGCGTCCACAGCGCCGACGTTCGACGTGGCGATGAGTAGGGTCGAGCGAAAATCGACGGTGGCGCCCCCCGGCGGGGTGAGGCGGCCCTCGTCGAGGAGCGGCAGGAGCAGGTCCCAGACGTTTGGGTGGGCCTTCTCAAGCTCATCGAGGAGCACGACCTGAAAGGGCTGCGTGCGCACCGGGTCCACCAGGGCGGCCGGGCGGCTCGGCTCTCGCGCAGAGCCCAAGAGCGTCTCAAAGGAGTGGAAGTCTTTGAACTCGGACAGATCGAAGCGTAAGAGGCGCTCGGGGCCGCCAAAGAGGAAGGTGGCCAGCGCCCGGGCGAGTTCGGTCTTGCCCACACCCGTCGGCCCGACGAAGAAGAAGGTGCCGATGGGGCGGCTCGGGTCATGCAGCCCGGCCTTGTACAGCGCGATCGTCTCCAGCACGGCCTCGATGGCCTGGGGCTGGCCGATGATGCGCTCCTGAAACCACTGGCGGATCTCCCGGCTCGGCCGGGTGCTGCGCCGGGAGACGACAAACTCCGGCAGGCCCGTGGCCCGGCAGAGGGCCTGCTCAACCCCCGCCGGGCTCATCGTGGCCTCGCCGCGCAGGCAGAGCTCCTGGAGCTGGCGCAGCAGGTCGAGGGCCGGGGCGGGCTGGGGCCGGGCGGGGAAGAACCGCGCGCTCAGGGTGAACAGGCTCGTGCGGGTGGCGGCGTCGGGTTTGAGGCCGAGGCGCTCGGCGACGCCGACGAGGGCGGCCTCGGCCTCACGCTCAGGGAGCGGATCGACGGCGACCTTTCGAAAGAGCGGCACGAAGCCGGGCACTCGCTCCATCTGGCGGAGCTGCTCCGGGCTCACCTCGCCGAGCACGCTGAGCCGCCCGCTGAGCAGGAGCGGGCGCAGGAAGTCCAAGGCGCCGGAGTCCGACTGCTGGGTGCGGCCCGTTGTGGGCAGGTTCCAGAGGTCGGTGATGTAGAGGATGGCGCCGGACTTCTCGGCCTCGGCGACGATGGCGTTGAGCTTGGACTGCCACTCGCCGAGGTACCGGGTGCCAGTGAGCAAGAGGTTCGTCGAGAGCTCAAAGATCGGCCGCGCGGCGGGGCCCACCCAAGATCGGGCGAGGCCGTAGACGAGCGCGGTCTTGCCGACGCCGGTCGGGCCCACGAGGAGCGCGGAGCCCCCCGTCGCCAGCGCGTCCTGCAGCGCGCGCAGCTCAGTCTCCCGGCAGAACACCGGCTGAAGGTTGTCCTCCAACGCCAACGCGGTGAGGGATCGAGCCTCTTTGGAGAGCGAAGATTTGTACTCAGAGTCGGCCATGACGCGAGAGTTTGCCATAGCGCGGGGCAGGGCGCCCTAAAGAAAAACGCTTTCTTTTGACACGTCAACGGTGTAAACTTTTGGCCGTGTGGGCCCTGTCCGCCCACACGCAAACGCAAGAGGAATCTGATGCGCATCTCCCTGCTGTCGCTGTCGCTGATCGCCCTCGTCGCCTGTGGCGACAAGAAGCCCCCCGAGGCCGCCGCCGCCTCCCCCGAGGCCGCTCCGGCCGAGGCGCCCGCTGAGGCCCCCGCCGAGGCTCCGGCTGAGGCCCCCGCCGAGGCTCCGGCTGAGGCCCCCCCTGAGGCCCCCGCCCAGTAAGCGGCTCCGGTCTTGAGTGACCGCGCCCGCTCAGGTCTCGGCCGAGCGGGCGCACCTGTCTCTGGGGACGCGTCTCAGCTGACGGGCGTACGCATCGTGACGAGCTCCTCGGCCGCGGTCGGGTGGATGCCCAAGGTGCTGTCCAGCATTGGCTTCGTGACGCCCATGCGCAGCGCGACGGCGAAGCCCTGCACGATCTCCCCGGCGTCGGGGTGGACGACGTGTACGCCCAGCACCCGCTGGGTCGAGCGCTCCACGATGAGCTTCATCAGGCTCTTGGAGCCCCGGTCGGTCATCGTGAGCTTCATCGGCCGGAAGGTGGAGCGGTAGATGTCCAGCTCCCCAACCCGCGCCCGGGCGTCGGCCTCGGTGAGCCCCACGGTGCCGATGTTTGGGTCGCAGAACACCGCGCTGGGGATGTGCTCGTAGTCCATCGGCAGGACCGGCCCGCCAAAGAGGCGCCGGGCGACGGCCATGCCCTCGGCCAAAGCGACCGGGGTGAGCGCGACGCGGTTGATCACGTCGCCGACGGCGTAGATCGAGGGGACCGACGAGCGGTGCTCCGCGTCGACCACCACGGTTCGCCGTGTTCGGGGTGCGCCCGATGGCGGCGACGACGGCGTCGAGGGTGAGGCGCTCGCCGTCGTCGAGGGTGACGTCATAGGCGCCGTCGTCGCGGGGATCGACACGCTGGATGGAGCGGCCGAGGTGCAGGTGCGCGCCGCTCTGCGCGAGCTCGGCGGCGAGGTGGGCCCGCACGTCCTGATCAAAGCCGCGCAGGGGCAGCTCGTCGTGGTGGATGAGGTGGGCCTCAGCGCCTAAGCCTTGGAAGATGCCCAAGAACTCCACGGCGATGTACCCGCCGCCGATGAGCCCAACGCGGCGGGGCAGGGCGGGCAGGTGGAAGAGGTCGTCGGAGACGAGGACGTGCTCAGCGCCGGGGAAGCTCGGGCGGTTGGGCCGACCGCCGACGGCGACGAGGAGGTGCGCGCCGGTTCGCCGGGTCACGACCCCGTCGGGGGCGGTGATCTCGACCTCATGGGGGCCGACGACCCGGCCCGTGCCGCGGACGATGTTGACCCCGGCGCTCACGAGCAGGCGCTCATAGATCGTGTTGAGACGCGCGATCTCTTGGTCTTTCCGCCGGATGAGCCGCGCCCAGTCGTGGGTGGGCTCCTGCACGTCCCAGCCGTAGTCCCGGGCGTCTCGCCACTCATGGGCGAAGTGCGCGGCGTAGACCATGAGCTTCTTGGGCACACAGCCGAGGTTGACGCAGGTGCCGCCGAGCGGCGCGTGCTCAATCACGGTCACCCGGGCGCCCAAGGACGCCGCGATGCGGCTGGCCCGCACCCCGCCCGAGCCCGCGCCGATCACGATGAGGTCGTCTTGGAAGTCCATGGGCGCTCCTGTGCGTGGACCTCGTATCCGGCGACGCGCCGCTCGGCGATCCACCGTGGTAGAACGGCGGGATGCAACCGCTCCCCGCCGCAGTCTCCCTCCGCGCCGTCATCTCCGGCGTGCTCCTCGCCGTGCTGCTCTGCGCGGTGAACTCCTACCTCACGCTCTCCTTCGGCGTGATCGAGGAGGGGCCCACCATCGCCGCCCTGTTCTTCTTCACGTTCTTCTTCCTCTCCACCCGCAAGATCACCTCCACGGAGATGGTCATGGTGGCGACGATGGGGAGCGCCGGAGGCAGCCTCGGCTTCATCTCCAACTTCTTCGCCGCCCGGGTGATGGTCGGCGAGCCGATGATGTTCTGGGAGATGGTGAGCTTCTCGACGGTGACGAGCCTCTTGGGCATGTGTTTTGTCATCCCCCTGCGTGAACTGCTCATCGTGCGGGAGCAGCTCCCGTGGCCGGGCAGCCGCGCCACCGAGGGCGTGATCCGCGCCTTGGTCGAGGACGGTGACCCCCAGCAGCCCAAGATCCTCCTCGTCACCGTCGCCGTGGCCATGGCCGCGGTGCTGCTCAACAACGACGGCGGCTTCGGGCTCTTGCCCGCGGAGACCCACCTCAACATATTGGGCCTCGGGGCCTACGGCGCGGCCATCGCCTGGGCGCCCTTCGCCATCGGCGGCGCGTACTTCATGGGCTGGCGCACCTGTGTGGGCTTCTTGGTTGGCGGGCTCCTGCTCTTCGGCTTCGCCCCCTTCGCCGAGAACCCCGCCCTGCCCCAGCGTTATGTCTGGCCGGGCATCGGCTTCTTGGTGGCCTCGGGGCTCACGGGACTCGCGCTTCAGGGCCGGGTGGTGCTCTCAGCGCTCACGTCGATCCTCAAGCTCGGCGGCGGAGGGGACGCCGACGCCGACGCCGTCCTGAGCCCTCGGGCCTTCAAGATCCTCCTCGCCGTCGCGGTGCTCGTCACAGGCGCGTATGCGACCCTCGGCCTCGATCTCAACGTGCTCGTCGTGCTCGGGCTCATCATCGTCGGCGGCCTCGTGCAGAACGTCATCGCCACCCGGGCCGCCGCCCAGACGGCGTTCAACCCGGCGCGGGTGATGGGCATCCTCCTCCAAGGTGTGAGCGCCGCCGCCGGGGCGCCGACCGCCGGGGCGAACCTCATCGGGGCCGGCGTCGTTGCAGGTTCCGGGGCCCAGGCCGGGAACCTCACCGGCGACATGGCTTACGGTCAGTGGTTCAACGTGCCCGCGCGGTGGCAGTTCTGGGGGCAGGCCCTCACGATCCTGCCCTGCGCCCTCGTCTCGGCCTGGGTGTTTGAGCAGGTGCGCGCGACGAGCGGCCTGAGCCTCGACGGGGAGGGCCTCGCCGCGCCCGTGGCGAAGATGTGGGCGGCCTCGTCTTTGGTCTTCGCGGGGAAGAGCCCGATGCCGACGACGGCGATGCCGCACCTCATCGGCGGCGCCGTCGCCGGGATCCTCTGGGTGCTCGCCGAGAGCCGCCCCTCCATCGAGCGCTGGCTCCCGGCGTCTACGGGCGTGGGCCTCGGCCTCGTGCTCGCGCCGTCGCTGGACTTTGGCTTCTTCATCGGCGGTGTGCTGTTCTTCGGCATCCTCAGCCGGGGCCTCAAGATCCGCGAGATCACCCTGTCCACCGTCGCCGTCGGCTGCATCGTCGCCGAGGGCTTCGGCGGCATCCTCAAGCCCGTCTTGGTGATGTTGGGCCTCCTCTGACACAGTCCGCGTCGCGCCGCCCCAGCCCCGCTCACGCCTTAAAGGTCACGAGCGGGGTGAGGCGGGCGACGGGGCGGAGCACCCCGGCGGCGATCTGGGCGTCGATGACCGGGCGGATGGGCTTGTAGGCCGCGGGCGCCTCCTCGACCATACGCTCCTCGTGCAAGGTGACACAATGAACGCCGGTGAGCCCGAGGGCCTCCCGGTGGGCCTCATCACGCACACTTCGCCCCATGGCGCCCCGGGCGATGGCCCGACCCGCGCCGTGGCTGGCCGAGGAGATCATCCGGTCTTGGCCGAGCCCCACACACAGGTACGAGCCGCTCGCCATCGAGCCCGGGATGATGACCGGCTGCCCCTCATGGGCGGGGCAGGCGCCCTTTCGGGCGACAAACCGACCGTTCTCCTCCAGAGTGATGTTGTGGGGCAGATCGTAGAGCAGGGGGGCCGCCGTCTCCCCGTACACCTCGTTCACCCGCAGGCGAAAGAGCTCAGCGAGGAGCGCGCGGTTTAAGAAGCCGTAGTTCGCCGCGGTGTGCTCGGCGCGGAGGTACGCCGCGGCGAGCTCCGGCTGAGACCGCGTAGAGATCGGGAAGATCCGGCTCTTTGGGTAAGCCGCGGTCGCGGGCCAGCGGGTGCGAGCGAGCTCTTCCCACTGGCTGCCGACGTAGCGCCCGACGTTTCGGCTGCCCGAATGAATCATGATCGCCACCTGGCCCTGGCGCAGGCCCCAGCGGTAGGCCGCGCCACGATCAAACACCTCCTCAACGACCTGCACCTCGGCGAAGTGGTTGCCGCGCCCGATGGTGGCGAGGCCCTCGTCCCGCACGTCCTCAGCGCTCACCAAGGCGTGGGGCGCCCAGCGCAGATCCCCCGCCAAGGCGCCGCCGAGGTGAACCCGCTCAAGCTCGGCCTCCATCACGCCCAGATCCGCCCGCGCCAAGGCGCCCATGGCCTGGCCTCGCGTCGCCTGCAAGAACCCCGGCAGGCCGTCGGTGAGCGCGCCGGACATCGCCGCGCCGGAGAGCACGATGTCCCGGGTGCCGAGGAGGTAGTCGCCCTTGAGCCGCTCCAGGAGCTTGTCCTTACGGCTCAAGAAGCGGTCCACGGTGAGATCCACGGTGTGCAGGCGCATCCCGCAGTTGATGTCGACGCCGACGGCTTGGGGCACGAGGAGGTCCTCGGTCTCCAGCACAGAGCCGATGGCGACGCCGCTGTCGCCGGGGTGAAAGTCGGGGGTGGCGCAGGCGCGGCAGGCCCGGCCCCCGTCGGGGTGAGACACCCCGGCGAGATCACAGAGCTGCGCGACGGCCTTGGCCTCCAGCGGGAGGTCCATAGGGAGCAGAATCTCGGCGTCCGGGGCGTTGGGGGAGGCCTTGTGGCGCACCACCCAAGCGTCCCCGGCGTCGGCGCGGTGGACGAGGAGACCCTCACGGGCGAGCGCCCGGAGGAGACGAGTGACGTTCGGCTGCATGACACACCTTCGCCATCGCCCGAAGAGCGGGCGTGAAGCGTCGTTGAGGCGGGATCGGGTTCAGCAGCCGCGATTCCACAGCCATCTTGGCATGGGGCGGGCGGGGTGGCAAGGGGGAATTGTGATGAATCATCGGCGCGCTTGATGATAGTTGGTTGACCAACCAACCTATTCGCGGTGGGCTAGGGTTGGTCTCGGCTCGGCGGAGGCGCTACAGTCGGCGAGATGCCAAAGCTCGTCGCCCCCCTCACCACCGCCGCCTGGGTCGCCTCGGCGCTCCCCGAGCGGCGCCGGGCGCTCGTTGCCTTGGGGGATGCGCGCCGCGCCCAGAACGAGCTTGGCGACGGTCTCCTCCGACTTCACGCGGAGTCCGAGTACCTGCGCGCCCACGGCGTTCGGGCCGAGGAGGGCTGGGAGCGGGCGCGGGAGCGGCTGCCGCCGCGGCGTTATGACGAACTGGCGCCTTGGGTGGACCGGGTCGCCGCGGGGGAGCAGGGCGTGCTCACCGGCCGCGGCGAGGCGGCGCGGGTGGACCGCTTTGAGCCGAGCTCGGGTAGCGCCGCCGCCAAGAAGCTCATCCCCTCGAACCCCGCTGGTCGCGCGGCTTTGGCCCGGGGGGTGAACGCCTGGATCGGGAGCTTGTACCTGGCGCACCCGGCCCTGATGGGCGGCCGGGCCTACTGGTCGATCTCGCCCGCGATCCCGAGCAGCCGCACGGTCGGGGGGCTCCCCGTCGGCTTTCAGGAGGACTCGGCCTACCTCGGCGGGCTCTCCGCCTGGCTCGTCGATCAGGCCCAGGTCGCCCCCGGCGCGCTCAGCCGCCTGCAAGATCCCGCGGCCTGGCGGCAGGCGACGCTGCATTTTCTGCTTGCCGCGGAGGACCTGCGCCTCATCTCGGTCTGGAGCCCGTCCTTCTTGAGCCTGCTCCTGGACGCCCTCGTCGTGGGGTGGGAGGAGGCCCTGCGGGTGCTTCATGACGGGGCCGTGGTCGAGGGCCTGCGGCTCCCCGCCGCGCCGCGCCGGGCGAGGGCCTTGGGCGCCGTCGCCCCGGACGACGTGGCGCGTATCTGGCCGAGCCTCGGGCTCCTGTCGTGCTGGGCGGACGGCGAGGCCGCCCCTGGGGCCAAGGCGCTCCAGGCGCGGCTCTCCGGGGTGTTGACCCAGCCCAAGGGGCTCCTCGCGACGGAGGGCCTCGTGAGCTGGCCCCTCGGTGTCCGTCACGTCGCCGCGAGCCGGGTCTGCGTCATTGAGCTTCTGGGCGACGACGGCGGCCTGCGCGCCCTGCATGAGCTGAACGAAGGGGACGAGGGCGCCGTGGTGATCACGACGGCGGCGGGGCTCTGGCGGTACCGCCTCGGGGATCGGGTCGTCGTCACCGGCCGAGTCGGGCAGACACCCACGCTGCGCTTCTTGGGCCGCGCCGACAAGGTCGTGGACCTGCGCGGCGAGAAGCTCTCCGACGCCTTCGTCGCCAGCGTGCTCACGCGCCTCTGCCCCGAGGCCCGGTTCCGCCTGCTCGCCCCCGAAGGGGACGACCCGCCGCGCTACACCCTGTTCGTGGAGTCCGCCGTCGCGCCCGAGGCGGCGGCCCTCGACGCGGCCTTGTCGGAGAACCCGCACTACGCCTGGTGCCGACGGCTGGGGCAGCTCGGCCCGGCGGCGGTCGCGCCGATCGGCCCCGGAGGCCCCGAGGCTTGGCTTGAGGCGGCCCAAGCCAGCGGTCAGCGCCTCGGCGACGTGAAGCCCGCGGCGCTCTCCGCGGCGCGGGACTGGCGGGCCCGGCTCCACATGAGGCAAAATTAGGGAATGCGCATCTTCATCCCGCTCCTCGCCCTCTCAGCCGCCTGCCGACCGCCCGAGGCCCCCGACACCATCGAGGAGATGATGGTCTACGGCTTCACCCACCAGGCCGATGACGAAGAGCACATCCTCGCCTTGGCCGACAAGCTCATCCCCTTCATGGAGGCCCACGAGGCGGAGCTCGCCGAGGGCTACGAGGTCAGCTCCTTGACCACGGAGGATCTCGCCGCCGCCGAGGTGTCCGCCGACGCCGTCGATGGGGTCGTCGGCGCCGCCGTGGGCATGTTTTATTCCGTGGACCTCGACGCCGTGGCCTTCGGCCTCAGCTACCCCGCCCAGGACGAGATCTTCGAGAGCTACGTTGAGTTTGAGCGCACCCAGGAGTCCCCCCGCGACTGCTTCTTGGCCCAGACCTGCCCCACCCACGACAGCCTGAGTGAGGTTCACGCCAGCCTGGGCCTGGGCATCGAGATGTGGAACGAGTTCAGCCAGAGCCTACGCTGGGTAGAGTCGGAGGAGCACGGCACCCTGCTCGTCGTGCGGGTGCTCGGCCCGACTCCGGTGCAGTTCAACATCGACTTCTTGCAAGTCCACCAGCAGTACAGCTTCTCCTTCGTCTACCAGGCGCCCGACGGCGCCGCGTCCCGGGTGCAGGCCATCTGGGTGGACGGAGAGGTGGTCGACGCGGACATGCCCGAGAGCACAGCCCTCAACCTGGGGATCAGCACCATGGTCAACTCCGCTGAAGACCTCGACGCCTGGCTCGTCGCCCGCGAGGACAGCCCATGAGCCGCCACACCCCGCTCCTCGCCGCCTTGCTCTTGGGCTGCGGCCCGTCCCAGGCCCCCGTAGACATCGAGGAGATGGTCACCTACGGCTTCGTGCAGTACGACGAGCGCCTCGACCGCGGCCTGCGCGACCTCGGCGAGCACCTCATTCCTTGGGTGAACCAGCACTTTGAGGAGGCCGAGGCCGGGTACACCGTCGGGAGCCTGACCGCCGAGCACCTCGCCGCCGTCGGCATCGAGCGGGAGCTGGAGGCGGGCATCGTCGGCGCCGTCGTCGGCATCGACTACGACATCTCGATGGACACCTTCGCCTGGGCCCTGGCCCACCCGAACCAGACCGAGATCTTCCCGGCTTACCTCGAGGCCGAGCGCACAACCGAGGACGACCTCGACTGCTTCCGGGCGCGGGAGTGTGAGTGGTTCCGGGCCCACGACGTCCTGCACACCTCGCTCGTGGCGTCTCTGGGCTGGGAGGCCTGGAGCGAGATGGACGTGAACCTGCGCTGGCTTGAGCTCGAGGACGGCACGCCGGTCATCGCCCACTGGAACTTTGTGCCGGATCCCATCACACTCAACACAGACATCTTTGAGATTCACCAGCAGTACGCCTTCACCTACTCCTGGGAGCGTGAGGACGGCCAGGTGCGCCGCGCCCAGGCCATCTGGGTGGACGGTCAGGTGCTCGTGGACGACGTCGCCGAGGACTTCATGCTCTCCGTAGGCATCACGGGCATCATCGCCGCCGCGGGTGATCTGGAGGCCTGGGGCCAGGCCCAAGAGGCGGCGGCGGAGTAGGGGACCCCGCCGCCGCCCGCGCTCAGGCGGTGGAGGCTCAGGCCCGGCGGCGCCGGGCGATGAGGCCGACGAGGCCCAGGAGGCCCGCGAGCAGGCCAGGGTTGGTGCCGGTGCCCGTGGTGGAGCAGCCGCCGTCCTTGTCGTCGACGTCGCCGCCGTCGATGCCGGTGTCGTCCACCTGACCGACGTCCTCGGTGTCGTCGCTGCCGACCTCGTCGGTGTCACCACCTCCGGGGACCTCGGAGTCGTCGTTGGGATCCGTGCCCGCGTCCTGCTCCTCACCGTCCGTGGCGCCGTCGCCGTCGGAGTCGCTGTTGGTGGGATCAGTGCCGAGGTCGATCTCCTCCTTGTCGTCGATGCCGTCGTCGTCGGTGTCGGTCTTGGAGGGATCCGTGCCGGCCTCGGTCTCCTCGAGGTCGGTCAGGCCGTCGCCGTCGGTGTCGGTCTTGGAGGGGTCCTCGTCTACGCTGTCGTTGCAGTTGTCGTCGATGCCGTTGGAGACGTCCTCAGGCGCGCCGGGGTTGATCGTCGCGTCCTCGTCGTCGCAGTCATCGCCGTCGCCCACGATGGCGTCGTAGCCGTCACCGTCCTGGTCGTAGTCCGAGCCGCCGTCGCAGTCCTCATCGACGCCGTTGTACCAGGTCTCCGGCGCGGCGGGGTTCGCCGCGGCGTTGCCGTCGTCACAGTCGTCGCCGCCGACCTCGGCGCCGTCGAAGCCGTCGCCGTCCACGTCGGTGAGGTCGGAGCCGTCACAGTCCTGATCGACGCCGTCATACGCCGTCTCGCCAGCGCCGGGGTAGGAGCCCTCGTCGTTGTCGTCACAGTCGCCGCCGCCGACCGCCGTGGACTCGAAGCCGTCGCCGTCTACGTCAGAGAGGTCCCCGTCGTAGCAGTCCTGGTCAACGCCGTCGTAGGGGATCTCCGTCGCGCTGGGGTTGATGGCCGCGTCGTCGTCGTCACAGTCCGTGCCGCCCGCGCTCGCGGAGTCGAAGCCGTCGCCGTCCACGTCGCTGAGGTCGGCGCCGTCACAGTCCTGGTCCACACCGTCGTAGGCCGTCTCCGACGCGCCGGGGTACACCGTGCCGCTGGCGTCGTTGCAGTCGCCGGTCGGGTCGGTGGAGATGGCCTCACCGGAGTCCGAGCAGTCCGTGTCCGAGGAGCTCGTCGTGGACGTGCTGTCGGGGCGGTAACCGTCGTTGTCCTTGTCGGTGTAGCAGGACTCCTTGCTGTCGCAGTTCTGGTCGGAGCCGTCGCCGGTGATCTCGGTCGCGCCGGGGTTCACCGCGGAGTTGCTGTCGTCACAGTCACCCGTGGCGTCCGTGGCGAGGGCCTCGCCGGAGTCCGAGCAGTCCGTGTCCGAGGAGCTCGTCGTGCTCGTGGAGTTCGGGCGGTAGTTGTCGTTGTCCTTGTCCGTGTAGCAGGTCTCCTTGCTGTCACAGTTCTGGTCAACGGCGTCGCCCGCGATCTCCGTGGCGGCGGGGCTGATGCTCGCGCTGGTGTCGTCACAGTCGCCCGTGGCGTCCGTCGAGAGCGCCTCGCCGGTGTCGTCACAGTCGGCGTCCGTAGACGTGACCGTGGAGCTGCTGTCGGGGCGGTAGCCGTCGGCGTCGGCGTCGACGTAGCAGGTCTCGGCGCCGTCGCAGTTCTGGTCCACGCCGTCGCCGGAGATCTCCGCGGCGCCGGGGTTCACCGCGGAGTCATCGTCGTCGCAGTCGTCCCCGGCGATGTAGCCGTCGCCGTCCGCGTCGAGGATCGCGGCCTCAGCGCCACCGTAGGCGCCGATGTCCGAGCGAGAGCCGTCGGCGTCCTTGAGGGAGGTGTCACCGGCGTCGATAAGCGTCGAGGAGGACGAGAGCGCCAGCACGTCGTTGGAGCAGTCGCCGTCGAGGCTGTACTTCGAGAACTTGGGATCGACGGTCACGTTGCCGCGGCCGGAGATCATCGAGCTGGTGAACGAGCCCGCGACGTTCGCGCTGGTGTTCGAGTACCAGTCGTTGTACTGCATGTCGCCGGTCAGCGCCGTCGCCGAGGAGCTGTCGCCGTACAGACCGTCGGCCTTCTGGGTGTAGGCGACGATGTTGTTGGTGAACTCGCCAGACGACGTGCCGTGGCTGCTCGCGAGGTAGAGCGCGCCGCCGTAACGACCGCCCTTGTTGCCCACGAAGGTGTTGTTGATGAGCTCGTTGTAGTAGTTCGTCGTGAAGTACGCGCCGCCGCCGTCGTAGGTCGCGACGTTCTCCTGGAAGACGTTGTTCGTCCACTCATCGAGGCCGATGCCGCCGTAGACGTAGTAGGAGTAGACGCCGCCGCCGTAGTAGGCCGAGTTGCCGCAGAAGGTGTTCCGGACGACGCTGGCCGTGTCGGTGCTGTACATGTACAGACCGCCGCCGTAGTAGCCGGAGCTGATGTTCGCGGTGTTCCCGTTGATGATGTTGTCCGCGAGGAACATGTCATCGACGGAGTAGGCGTAGATGCCGCCGCCGTTGTAGTACGCCGTGTTGCTCGTGAACGTAGACGACTGCACCGTGAGGTCGTAGGCGTTCCCGGCGTAGGGGTAGAAGTACAGACCACCGCCGTTACCGTAGGTGGCGGTGTTGTTGTCAAACGTCGTGTTGTAGATCGTCGGCGTCATGTAGTAGTAGGCGTAGACGCCGCCGCCGTCGTAGTACGACGTGTTGTTCGTCACCTCGGAGTTGTAGAGCTCGAGGTTCGTGTAGTAGTAGGCGTAGATCGCGCCGCCGTAGTAGTCCGACTGGTTGTCATCAAACGTGGTCGTGTTGATGCTCAGCGTGCCGTAGATCTGCTGGGCGTAGATGGCGCCGCCGTGGTAGACGTCGGCGTAGTTGCCGGTGAAGGCGGAGTCGGCGAGGGCGAGGTCGGAGTAGTAATAGAGGTAGAGCGCGCCGCCGTAGTAGTAGGCGTAGTTGTTCGTGAGGTCGAGGCCGCTCAGATCCAGGTCGGTGTAGTAGTCCGCGAAGATCGCGCCGCCGGAGCCGTACTGCGCCTTGTTCCCATCAAACGTCGTGTCGGTGATCGAGATGGTGTCATACATGTACTCCATCCAGATCGCCCCGCCGTTGGTGTACGACGTGTTGTTGGTGAAGGTGGAGTCTTTGACGTACAGATCGGTGTAGTAGTAGGCGTAGATCGCGCCGCCGTAGTTTGACGAGTAGTTCCGGTCAAACAAGGTCTCAGCGACGCTGACGTCGTTGTACTGGTTGGAGAAGATGGCGCCGCCGTAGCTGCCGGAGTTGCCCGTGAGCTGGGTGCCGGTCAGCGTGAGCGTCGCGTAGGACGAGGTGGACGAGCCGTAGAGGTAGACGGCGCCGCCGTAGTAGGTCGTCGAGTTGTCGGAGAAGACCGAGTCTGTGTCGGTCAACGACGAGGTGTTCAGCAGGTAGACCGCGCCGCCGTAGTAGCCGTTGTTGCTGTCGAAGGTCACGGTGTCCGTGGTGACCGACGCGCTGGTCGAGGCGTAGATGGCGCCGCCGTTGTAGCCCGTGTTGTCCTTAAAGATGGCGTCGGTGGCGGTGAGCTTGGCGCTCGTGGAGAGGTAGATGAGGCCGCCGTAGTAGCCGCTCGTCCAGTAGTAGATGTAGTTGGACTCGAAGTTACCGCCGTCGATGGTCACCTGGGCGCTGGAGCCCGCGTAGATGCCGCCGCCGTGGCCGTAGTAGCCGTAGTTCCCGTCGAAGTCCGTGTTCGTCAGGCTCAGCTTGGCGCTGGAGTTGAGGTAGACGCCGCCGGCGTTGTAGTAGGCGTAGTTCCCGTCGAAGTTGCTGTCCTCCGCCGTGGCGGAGCCGCTGTTGACGTAGATGGCGCCGCCGTAGTAGCCGTAGCCCGAGGTGAAGTCGACGTTGTTGAACGTCGGCGTGCCGCTGCCGGTGACGTAGACGTGGCCGCCGTAGTAGCCGACGTTCGCCGAGAACTCGCTGTCGGAGAAGCTGGGCGAGCCGCCGTCGATGTAGGCGCCGGAGCCGTTGTAGCTCGTGGAGCTGCCCATGCTCTTGACGGAGATGTCCTTGAGCGTGGGGCTCGAGTTCTTGATGTAAATGCCGTTTCGAGAGGCGTTCTTGAGGGTGAAGCCCTGGAGCACCGCCGCGCTCGTCTCACCGTTGGAGAAGGTGACGGCGTAGGTGGCCGTGGTCGCGGTGTCGATGATGGTGGACGCCGCGCCCTTCTCCGACTTGACCGTGATCTTCTTGCCCTTGAAGTCGATGTACTCCTTGTACGTCGCGGCCTTCACGGTGATGGTGTCGCCGTCCGCCGCGGCGTTGATGGCGGCCTGGATGGTCGTGTAGTCGCCGGTGCCGTAACGATCGACGGTGTACGAGGCCGCGTTCGCGAGGCCGGGCGCCATGAGCGCCAAGAAGGCCACGATGGAGGTTCGAGAGGACATCTTGCTTCTCCGTTCGGGGGTGCCGCGCCAGGTCTTGGAGCCAAGTGCCTGGAACGTATGGGTGTTGAAGCTTAGCATGAGGTTCAAAAACTAGCTGGATCCAGCGCGATTCTCGCCAAAGTTTGGCGAGAAGGCTGGTTATACCGGCCAGAGGCGCTCACGGGCCCGGAGGGAGCTCCACGGTGCCGAACCAGTACCGGCACAGGCGGCCCATGACCTCGACGAGCTTCTGGAAGGTCACGGGCTTGAGCACGAAGGAGCTCGCGCCCGCGTCGTAGCAGCGGGCGATGTCACGCTCCGACCAGGAGGTCGTCATGACGACGACGGGCAGGCGCCGCAGCCGGGGGTCGGCCTTGATGGCCTCCAGGGCCGCCGGGCCGTCGAGGCGCGGCATACGCAGGTCGAGGAGGATGAGCGAGGGCCACGGGGAGCGGGCGGGGTCGGAGTGCTCTCCCTCTCGCCGTAGGTAGTCGAGGAGCTCTTGGCCGTCCTGGACAAACTTGAGGGTGGGGGCCTGCCCGGCGGCGCGGAGCGCGTCGACGAGCAAGAGCTGGTCATCCTGATCATCCTCGACCACGAGCAGGACAGATCGGTTTACGCCGGGATCGGCCATGTCTGCGCGCTCCTTCCTGGGTGCTTGCAGACGAGCTTATACCACAGCCCAAAGATTGGGGCAGGCCTGGGTCAGCTTCTGGCGCGATGGGCTCCGCTCAGGGCGTCGGCACCGAGGCCCCGGCGGCCTCCAAGAGCGCGATACGCTTCTGCGCCTCGACGAGCTCACGCTTCTGCGTCTCGTTGAGCGCCTTCTGCGCGTCGAGGGTGCCCTTCAGCTCGTTGACCCGGCGCTCGGCGGCGGCCCGGGCGGCCTCCTCCTCGGCGAGATCGCGGCGGGCCTGGTCTAGGCTCGCCTGGAGCTTCTCGGCGTTGGACTCGGCGGTGTTCGCCCGGGCGGTCTCCTGGTCCCGCTCGCTCAGCGCCTGATCACGGTCACCCTCGGCGAGCTCCGCGCGCTCCCGCTGGGTCTTCTCCGCGGCGACGCTCTCGGCGAGCTCACGCTCGGCGGTCTCGGCGCGCTCCTTCTGGGAGAGCGCCTCGGCGCGGGACAAGGCGAGGTCTCCTTCGGCGGACTCGGCGCGGCCGCGCTGGAGATCGCCCTCGGCGATGGCCATGTCACGCTCGGCGATGGTCTTCGCGAGGCGCTGCTGGGTGGTCTTGAGGTCGCTCGCCGTCGCGGCGACCTCCTTGAGGGCGTTGGCCTCCCGGGCGGCGGCCTCTTCAGCCTTGGAGCTGTACTGCGACGCCGTCGCCTGCCACTCCTGGGCCTCGGCCTTCGCGGCCTGGCCCTCGCCGGTGAGGCTGACGATGGTGCCTTGGGCCTCCCGCATCTGATCCTTGAGCCGCGCGCCGACGACGGCGGTGGCGCCCAAGGCCGCGAGCAGCACGGCCACCGAGGCCACGGCGCTCACCTGGAGGCGGTTGCGCCGGAGGTAAAGCTGGGCCCGGGTGAAGGGGAAGGGCGCGTCGAGGGAGGTGGGGCGGTCGTTGAGGATGGCCTCCAGATCCTCGACGAGCTCCGTCGCGCTGGCGTAACGTTCGTCGGGGTCGCGGTGGATGGCGCGGCGCACGACGCGGACCACGGAGTCGGGGAGGGGGAAACGGTTGGCGGCGCGCTCCCGGAGATCCTTAGGCGGCCCGGCGTTGACCTGGTCGAGGATGTCCTGCACCAGATCCGTCGCCTCGGGGCGGGCGCGGTAGGGCGTCGCCCCGGCGAGGAGCGCGTAGAGCGTCGCGCCGAGGCCGTAGACGTCGAGGCCGACGAGCAGCGCCCGGTCACGCACGGCGTCGAGGTCCAGAGGCAGGCCCGCGGCGGCCTCGGGGGCCATGTACTCCGGGGTGCCGAGGATGAAGCGGCGGTCGTTGCCCTTCACGGGGATCCGCACGGAGCCGCCGGAGGTCGAGAGATCGGCGACGGTGAGGCCGAAGTCGGTGATCTGGGCGCGGCGGCTGCCGGGGCGCACGAGGATGTTCGCGGGCTTCACGTCGCGGTGGAAGATGCCCTCGCGGTGGGCGTCGGCGACGCCTCGGGCGGCCTGGGCGACGGCGCTGAGGCAGCCCCGCAGCGTGTCGGGGAGCGCGGCCTCAAGGCTCTTGCCCACCTGGAGCTGGGGCTTCTCCCCGGGCGGGAGGTCCCGGGCGTCGGGGTAGTCGGCGCAGAGCTCCATCGCGATGAAGCCGAGGTTGTGCTCCTCCATGAAGCCCGCGTCCTTCACGCGGATGACGTGGTCGCTCACGACCTTCGACGCCGCCCGGGCCTCACGCATCACCTGGGTCAAGGTCGCCCGGCTCGCCTTGGAGCGCGGGTTGAAGAGCTTGATGGCGATGTTCATGTGCAGGCGGGTGTCGAAGGCGCGCCACACGCTCGCGGAGCCGCCTTGGCCGAGGAGCGCCTCCAGGCGGTAGTCGCCGTAGACCCGGCCCGGGGCGGGCGGGCCGGTCTCGGGCTGGGGCTTAAAGTCGACGGCGCGGCCCCGGGGGGGCTCGGCGGCGGGCGGCGGCGCGTGGTGGCTCTGGGCCTGCTGGCTCGGCGCGTGGTGGCTCATCGGGCCAGGGTGCACCGGGGGCGGCGTCGGCGAAGGAGAGGCTGCTGGCACGGAGTGGGCCATGGGGCGCAGCATCGAGGCGAGGGGCGGCCCGTCGCCGATGCCGACGAGGGGCGGGGAGGCCGGGGG
>JAKLKD010000147.1 GCA_023150845.1 Myxococcota bacterium
GGCTCTCCACCTTAAACCTCCGCCTGGACCTGCGCTGTGACCATCCCGGCGTCGATCAGCGCAAAGGCACGGCGGACGACCGGGTCTGGACGCTCTCTGGGCCGATGAAGCTCGTGAGCCACAGCCCCAACGACGGCCTCATCGGCTTCCGCAACCGCCGCTAAGGGAGGAGCCCGCGCGCCGCGCCGCGGGGGAGCCCGGCCGCGTCGGTGACCCGATCCCACGCACGATCATCCAGGGCGAGCACGGGGTCCTTCACCTGGCCATCCGGGGCGCCCTCGGCGGCGCGGGCGGCGCGCCAGCGCAGATAGGTGCCCGGCGGCAGGCTGAGGGTCGTGGGCGCCCCGATGCGCCCGGAGCCGCGTTTGTCGGCGTACTCGACGTTGGCCTCGCCCAAGGCCCGCTCCAGCCGCGCGGCGAGGTCGGGCGGGGCCTCCCCCTCGACGGCCAGCACGAGGCGGGGCACCTCGGCCAAGGCGTAGCCCAAGGTGAAGCCCGTGACCTCGGCGCCGCCCAAGGCCGCGCGCACCGCCCGCACGACCTGATCTTCGGTGAGCTTCTCGCCGGTGAGGTTCAGGACGTTGCCGCCCTTTCGCACGAAGCGCAGGCGGGGGGCGCGGCCCAAGAAGCCGGTCACCCGCACGATGTCGTTGAGGTCGTAGCGATAGAGGCCGCCGGAGGTCGTGATCACCAGGCGGTACTCCTGGCCCTCCTCCAGCTCCCAGGCGAAGCGCGCGCGGCCGCCGGGGTCGATGAACTCCAAGACGTGGCCGTCGAGCCAGGCCACGCCGCCGTCGTCGTCGTCGCCGATGGGGATGCCGAAGTAGCCCTCGGACGCGGTGATCCCCACCTCTCGCACGGGCAGGTCCCGGCCCAAGGCTTGGGGCAGGCGCTCCAAGAAGAAGCCCGCGGGGCCACCCTTCCAGCAGCACACCACCGCGAGGGGCCAGATCTTGGCCGGGCGCCAGTCCGTCGGCGGGGTCACCCGGCGCAGGCGCAGGGCCATCCGCAGGCGGCTCGTGAGGCTGAGGCGGTCGGCGAGGCCCCGGGCGGGGCCGTGGCGGAGCGTGCCGTCGCGGAGGTCGGCGGCGAGCTCGTCCCGCCACTCTTCCAGCTTGCGGCGCACCAGCAGGATCGTCGAGGGGTTCGCCGTCGTGAGGCTCGTCACCTTGGCCTGCAGCGCGAACCGCAGGGTGCAGTAGAGGCGCAGCTCATACTCCGGCAGCCGGACCACCCAAGGCGGCACCGGGAAGGCCTGCCGCACGAGCCAAGGCTGGGCCTCGTGCATCCGCCCGGTGTTGGAGCCGAAGGTGAGCCCTGAGGGCAGGCTGCCCTCGACGGCGGGGGACACGAAGGTCAGCGGGGCGCCTTGGGCGACGGCCTCGTGATCCCGCATCAAGGCGAGTCGCCAGAGCCCTTGGCCCCGGGAGACCTCGGCGGCGTAAGGCGCGGTGACCGGCAGGAGCTTCGCCGCGCCGGTGGTGCCCGAGGTCTTGAGCAGGCTCACCACCGGGGCCTGGGTGAGCACCCGGGCCTCCCCGGCGTGCACCCGGCTCAGCCAGGGCAGGTGCTCGTCATAGCCCCGGACAGGGACGGCCTCGCGCCACTCGGTGAGGCTCGGCCCAGCGCCGCCGTGGCCAAAGAGGCCGTTGTCCCGGGCGAAGGCCGTGCCTCGGGCCTCTTCAAGGATCGCGGCGAGCCGCGCGCGCTGGGCGGCCTCAGGGTCGCCGAGGCTGCGCTCAAAGGCCGTGACCGACTCCATCGAGAAGCCGCGAAAGAGCCGGTAGGGCCCGTTGCCTCGCTCCGGGAAGACGCTCTGCATGGCGGCGAACATACGCCGCCGCGCCCGTTTGGGGTACGGGTTTGATTCTCTTTGACAGCGATCCGAGCGCCCGATAGCCTGCACAGCGTATCAAAGCGCCTTACGCTGTACCCCGAGGCCCGCGCCGATGAAGACCGGTGATGTCGTCCGCGACGCGCAGGGACGCTCCTATCAGGTCGGGCCCTTGCTGGGCCGAGGCCTCTGGGGCAAGACCTACCTGTGCCGTCAAGGGGACTCCGACGCGGAATGCGTCGTCAAGTTCCCGCTGTCCCGCTCCGACTTCCGCCCCGATGTGCCCGTCACCGACGCGCTTATCGAGGCTTGCGCCCAAGCCTGCGCGGAGCAGGCCCGGCTGCTCGCGAAGGGGAGCCACGTCTTCATGCCGCCGCTCAACGCCCGGGCGCTCACCGCGCCGGGGGGAGGCGAGGGCGGGCCCGTGCTCGTCATGCCGCGGTACCCGACGAGCCTCGATCGCCGCATCGCCCAAGGCGCGACCTTGGCCGAGGTGCTGACGATCCTCATCACGGTCATCAAGCACCTGCAGGAGCTCTCCCAGCGGGACGGCTGCCACGGCGCCTTGCGGCCGACGAACATCCTGCTGAACGACCGCGGCGAGGTCGCGCTCACCGACGTGCTCACCCCCGCGGCCCAGAAGGTGCTCGCCCGGCTGCAGGCGATCCACCCCGAGCCCCAGCGCTTCTTCGCGCCGGAGCTCCTCGCCGTGCCCGACGCCTCGGTCACCCAAGCCGCCGACACCTACGCCTTGGGCATGATCCTCTACCGCGCGGTGATGACCCCCCGCGCCGGTGACCCGGATGGCCGCCTCAACGTCAAGCTGCCCACGGAGGGGCTCGACAAGGCCGCCTTGGTCACCATCCGCGACCGCGTCCAGGACCGGGTGAAGCAGGAGGACTCCAACCCCCGCTTCCACACCCGCCTCGCCGACAAGCTCGCGACGCTGCTCAACCGGGCCATCTCTAAGCAGACCTCCCCGTCGCCGCCCTTCCGCTTCTCCACCTACGCCGACCTCCTCCCCCGCCTGGAGGAGCTGCGCGCGCTCATCCGCCCGAACATCGGCATGGTCGGCAAGGTGCTCTTGCAGCGCCCGCCCTCGTCCGAGGTGTTTGAGACCGACGAGGAGGTGCGCTTCTCGGTGACCGTCGGCGTCACTGAAGGCGTCGAGACCTTTGAGGAGATCGCCTGCGGCATCGCGCTCTTTGACTCGGAGAGCGACGAGCGCCTGCGCGACGTGGACTGCGGCTACACCGTCGAGCCCCACCCCTCGGGCCGCTTCCGCTTCTCGTTCCGCGTCGGGGCCATGGCCCCGGGTCGGTACCGCGCCCGCCTGGCCTTCGCGATCCGCGACTCGGGCCACCAGCCCACCACCACGGAGGTCAACTTTGAGGTGCGCGCGGCGGCGGGCTACGTCCCCCCGGCCCGGGAGCACTCGCCCACGCCGCTGCCCTTCGCCCGCCAAGAGGACGAGGGGGACACCGCGCCGGACGGTCTGCCGAACGAGCCCGTGCCCGCGCCGATCCGCGCCGCGGAGTCCCTGCAGCACGAGGACGAGGCCGACGATCCCGGCGACTTTGTGCTCCCGTCGCCCCCGGTCGAGCGCCCCGCGCCGATCGTGATGCCCCAGCGCCCGGCGCCGGAGCCTCCGCGCCTGACCTACCCTCCGCCCGCCGCGCCGCCGGTCTCGCCGCCCGCCGCGCCGAAGGTGGAGCTGCAGCGCCCGAGCGTGAGCCTCAGCCGTGAGCTCGGCGCGCAGCGTGGCACCTCGGACGAGACCCTCGCGCACCTGCTCGACCCCAACGCCGCCCGGGAGCTGCGCCCGAACCTCGTGTCGCCGCCTCCCCCGGCGCCTCCCCCGGCGGCGCCGTCCATCGGCGCCTTGCGGGTGGGCCCGCCGTCCGTCGAGAGCGAGCGCACCGAGCCCGCGGTCTCCAAGCCGACCCAGCTCCCGGCGCCGGATCCCCTCGCGGACATCCTCCGCGCGGGCTCGTGGACGGAGCTGCCCCTGCCCGGCAAAGAGGGCGCTGAGCTCGACGCCCCCTTGCTCGCCGATGAGCCCGAGCCGACCCCGCCGGGCCCCGTGCAGCGCCTCATCACGATGGTCCGTGAGGATCCCTACCTCCAGTGGATGTCGATCCTCGGAGCGGTGATCCTCGCGCTGTTCATCGTGCTCTCTCTCCTCGACCGCTGACCCATCAGGATCGCCCGTGCAGCTTCACATCGACGAGTTCACCCTCAAGCACCCCGGCGTGCTCGCCATCGGCCTCAACGAGGGCGCCGCCCGTGCGCTCCCGCCCTCTCTCGCCGCGGCGTTTGGCGGTGAGCTGGAGCGTCTCCTCGACGAGCAAGACTTCAAGGGCAAGGCCGGCGCCAGCGTGACCACCCGCGCCTTGGGCCGGGTCGCCGCGACGCACCTCGTGTTTGTCGGCCAGGGCAGCGGCAGCCCCGCGGATCTCCGCCTCGCGGCGGGCGCCGTGGGTCACTTCGCCCGTGAGCAGGGCGCCCGGGACGTCTCCTTCGCCCCGGCGGGCGCGGTCTCCCCGGCCGCCGCCGAGGCCATCGTCGAGGGGCTCATCACCGGCAACTACCGCTACGACCGCTACTTCGCCGAGTCCTCCCGCAAGGCCGCCATCGAGCGGCTCATCGTGCTGAACCCCAACGTCTCCAAGGCCGCCTTAGAGACGGGCCGGGTGCTCGGCCAGGCGCGCTCCTTGACCCGGGACCTCGTCAACGCCCCCGCCGCGGACATCTACCCCGAGTCTCTGGCGGCCTTCGCCGCGGGCCTCGCCAGCGAGCGCGTCACCGTCGAGGTCTGGGACGAGGTGAAGGTGCGTGAGGCGGGCATGGGCGGCATCACCGCCGTCGGCCAAGGCAGCGACCGCAAGCCGCGCTTCGTGCACATGGTCTACCGCCCCGAGGGCAAGAGCCGCGGCGAGATCGCGCTCGTCGGCAAAGGGGTGACCTTTGACTCCGGCGGCCTCTCCATCAAGCCCACGGACGGCATGTTGACGATGCGCTGCGACATGGGCGGCGCGGGCGCGGTCATCGGCGTGATGAGCGCCCTGGAGGCCCTCGGCCTGCCCATCACCGTGCACGGCATCTTCGCCGCCGCCGAGAACATGATCTCCGGCAACAGCTACAAGCTCGGCGACATCCTCACCATCCTCAACGGCAAGACGGTGGAGGTGCTGAACACCGACGCCGAGGGCCGCCTGCTCCTCGCCGACTGCCTCTCCTACGCCTCGAAGCTCCCCGTGAGCCACATCGTGGACCTCGCCACCCTGACCGGCGCCGCCGTCGTCGCGCTGGGTGAGCACTACACCGCGATGTACGCCGACGATGACGCCTTGGCCGCCGCGCTGTCCAAGGCCGCCGCCGAGTCCGGCGAGGGCTTCTGGCGCATGCCCCTGGAGCCGCTCTACAAGGAGCTCATCAAGGGTGAGGTCGGCCAGCTCAAGAACGTCGGCGGTCGCCTCGCCGGGTCGATCACCGCCGCGCTCTTCTTGCAGGAGTTCGTCGATGGCCCGAAGTGGTCCCACCTCGACATCGCTGGGCCCGCCTTCTTGGGCGCGCCGGAGCGTCACCTCGTGAAGGGCGCCACGGGCGCGGGCGTCCCGGCGCTCTTGGCCTGGCTGCGCGGGATGTGATCGGGCGCTGAGCCCTGGCGATTGGCGCCGCCCACCGCTTCTGGCGTGTGGGCGGCGCCTTCGCTTCAGCCCTTGTCGTTCAACGCCGCGACGCTCTGGCCGATGACCGCGCCGCCGTCGATGATGAACTCGTGGCCCGTGGAGTAGGTGGCCTCGGTCAACAAGAACAAGAGCATCGCCGTGACCTCTTTGGGCTCGCCGATGCGGTTGATCGGCTGGGCGGCGGCGAGCTCATCCCCGAGCCCGGCGATCATCGGGGTGCGGATGGGGCCGGGGTGGATGAGGTTCACGCGGATGTTGTCGCGGCCGAGCTCCAAGGCCGCGGTCTTGGTGAGGCCGCGCAGGCCCCACTTGCTCGCGACGTAGGCCCCGAGGTTCGCGTAGCCCTGGAGGCCCGCCGTGGACGAGATGTTCACGATGCTCCCGCCCCCGGCGCGTTTGATCGACGGGACGACGACGTGCATGCCCAGCCAGCAGCCGGTGAGGTTGATGTCTAAGGTGCGGCGGAAGGTCTCCGGGCTCATCGACTCGACGCTGCCGAAGGTCACGATCCCGGCGTTGTTGACGAGGTGGCTCACCGGGCCGAAGCGCGACTCCGCCAAGGCCAAGGCGCTCCGCCACTGGGATTCGTCGGTGACCTCCAGATGGTTATAGATCACCCGGTCGCCGAGCTCCGCCGCGAGGGCCTCCCCTTCGGCGTCGAGCACGTCCGCCGCCACCACCCGCGCGCCGCGGGCGACGAGGCCGCGGACATGCTCCGCGCCCATGCCCCGGGCCGCCCCTGTCACCAGCACCACCTGATCGTTGAGTGAGGTCGCCATGTCGTCGCTCCTTAGGTTCAGGGTGAAGCCCGAGTCACGCTCTGCGCGTCGGCCGAGTGAGGTCTCTATAAGCGCAGGATTGAGGCCGTCATCCCCCCGGCCTGGAGCCGCTGATCCGCGTCAGCTCTCCGCGCCCCCCCTCGCCGGGTGTATCGTGAGGACATGCGTCCGTTCACCTTCTCCCTCGCCGCGCTCCTCAGCTTCACCGCCTGCGACAAGGAGCCCCCGGTCTGCGTCGAGGCCGAGGGGGCCGCGGCGACGGTCTGCGTCGAGGACCAGCACGGCGCGCCCTTCGCCCCGGACGCGGCCTACTGGTTCTGGCCCCCGGACGGCGGCAGCTACGACGGCGAGCACGCCTTGACCTGCGTCGACGAGGGCTGCACCGTCTTCACCGTGCCCAGCGAGGTGAGCGGGGTGTTCATGGTGAGCGCGACCTGGAGCGGCCCCATCCACCACGACCCCGACTGCGTGTACCGCAGCTTCGCCGACGCTGAGGTAGACGGCGCCGCGATCGCCGCCGGGGAGGCGGACCCCATCGTCGTGCTGGGCCTCGACAGCACCGCCGAGATCTGCGAGTAGGGGCGTTGGGTGTAGAATAGGCGCTCCGCTGAAGACGAGGTGCGCTGATGTCTGTGAGGCCCGCTGACCCCCCCGTCGTCGTCGTGTTGCCTGGAGGCGGCGGCGAGCCGCTGGCCAAGGCCCTAGAGGCCCAGCTCAAGGCCAGCGCGCCGCCCGCGACCCCGGCCGCCCACGAGCTCTGGGGCGAAGGGGAGGGTGAGGTCACCGTCCGCGGTGAGGCCCTGCCTTACAAGGTGAAGGTCGAGGGCCTGGTGCTGCGCCATGAGGACGAGGGCCACGCCCAGGTCCGCGTCGGCGTCACGAGCTACGTCCGGCCCGGCGCGTCCCCGGCGGAGCGGCCCATCACCTTCTGCTTCAACGGCGGGCCCGGCTCGTCGTCGGTCTGGCTGCACCTCGGCGCCTTCGGCCCCCGCCGGGTGGTCTTGCACCCCGAGCTCAGCCCCCGGCCGCCCTACACCCTCACCGACAACGCGTTCACGCTCTTTGAGGAGAGCGACCTCGTCTTTGTGGACCCGCCGAGCACCGGCTGGAGCCGCGCCCAGCCTGGGCAAGATCCCAAGACCTGGCATGGCGTCACCGCAGATGTCGAGGCGATGTCTGAGCTCATCCGCCTCGTGCTCACCCGGGACGGGCGCTGGGCCTCGCCGGTCTTTCTGGCCGGGGAGAGCTACGGCACCACCCGGGTCGCGGCGATCGCGCTGCGCCTGCATGAGCGCTTCGGCGTGAGCCTCTCCGGCCTCGTGCTCATCTCCTGCGCCCTGGACATCGGCGCCTTGGAGTTCCACCCCGGTAACGACCTGCCCTACGTCGTCATCTTGCCGACCCTGGCGGCGACGGCCTGGTACCACCTCGGCCGGGAGGGTGACCTCGCAGAGCTGCTCTCCGAGGTCGAAGAGTTCGCCTTGGAGGACTACGGCCCGGCCTTGATGAAGGGCGCGCGCCTTCCCGCCGACGAGCGCCGGGTCATCGCCGAGCGCCTGTCGCTCTTTCTGGGCCTCTCCCGGGAGTACATCGAGCGCTGTGACCTCCGGGTGAGCCTTGAGCGCTTCGTGAAGGAGCTGCTCCGGGATCGCCGCCGCACCGTCGGCCGCCTGGACGGTCGGTATGTCGGCGTTGACCGCGACGGCGGCGGCGAGACCTTTGAGTACGATCCGTCCTTCTCGGCCATCCTCGGCCCTTACACCGCCGCGCTCCACCAGCACATGCACAGCCTCGGCGTGCACCGCGAGGAGGAGTACCGAATCATCACCGAGAAGGTGAACCCCTGGCGTTGGGACGGCGCGGAGAACCGCGCGCTCAACGTGAGCGAGTCGCTGCGGAAGGTGATGGTGCAGCAGCCCCACCTCAAGGTCTTCGCGGCGAGCGGCGTGTTTGACCTCGCCACGCCCTTTATGGCCACGGACCACACCTTCGATCACCTCGCCCTCGACGGCTCGCTGCAGGACCGCATTCAGCACGAACGGTACGCCGCGGGCCACATGATGTATGTGCACGAGCCCTGCCTCGCGCTGCTCAAGCAGCACCTCCGGGGCTTCTACGCGCGCTGCCTCGGCGCAGGGGAGTGAAGGTATGGTCGGTCATCAGGTCGCTGAGGCGCTCCAAGGGGTCGCTGAGGAGGCTGGCGACGCGGCGATGCGGCTCAAGGACGAGCGCCGCCTCACCGCCGCAGCCGTGGAGCAGGTCGGGACGCAGCGCAGCCGAGACGCCGTAGAGCTCGCGTCCCACATCGTCTCGGAGCTGAGCCCCGAGCGCTTGGCCATCGCCAAGACCAAGTACGCCTACGGCGGCTTTGAGCGCCGAGATCCGCTCAAGGCGATGCCGAAAGAGGCCAGCACCCTGGCCCACGAGGTCACCCGCATCCAACAAGACGAACGTTACCAGCGCCGCGAGGCCCTGGTGGGCCCCTACGGCTCGGTGACCCGCAGCTTGGAGGAGGCCGTTGACCACTACAACAACTGGCACGACGAGTGCCTGAAGTTTGAGGCCCTGGAGGGCTTCCTGGAGCTGATCGCCACCGGCTACGACACGCCGGAGTTCACGCTGCGCTGGTGGGACGCCGCGTATTGGCGGGTGTGGTCCAACGGTGACAAGGTCTGCGCGGCCTTGGGCCTCGCGGACTTCGGCGACGACGTGCTCCCGGTCTACAACCGCGCCCACGCCTCGATGACGCAGTGGCACGGCGAGGTCAAACGGTTCACCGCCGAGCGCGACGCCGTGTTGGCGTTGGTGCGCCGCCACGACGAGGCCACCGCGCGCTTGCAGCGCCTCCCTGAGCTCTACCTCGATGAGTGCCGCCGGGCCCTCGGCAAACACCTGGAGCAGGCCGACCCGGCGCTCTTGGAGAGCTGGAACGAGGACGACCGCGTGGCCTGCGCGCTCCTGCGCCGGATCGCCGGGCTGAAGGCGAAGGTCGATATCCTGAGCCAGCTCTTGCTCGGCCTCGACGAGCTGCTCGGTCGGGTCGGGGAGCTCGGCGGGCGCTGCACCACCCAGGCCGCGAAGCTGCTCCGGCCCAAGAAGTACCACGCCATCGTGGAGCGCCTGCCCAAGCTGGAGAAGATGGCGAAGACCATCACCAAGGCCAAAGAGGCCGCGCAGAAGGCCGCGAAGCTGCGTGACCGGGTGCTGCGCTTCAACGATTACGAGCGGTTCCCGTCGGGGGACTCCCCGGAGCTGTGGTACCTGCTCATGGTCGGCCAGCGCGCCACGGCGCTCACGCCCCAGCTCGCTGACTGGTACGATCGCCACCCGAAGGTGGTGGAGACCTTCGTGCCCGTCGAGTCCACTGTGTCAGGTGACGATGACTTTGTGCAGGGTGTCGTCGTCGGGCACGTCGTCAGCCGGGCCCTCAACGACCTGGGTGACGTGTCGTGAAGCGCCTCCGGGTGGTGTGTTACGCGATCAACGGGCGGGGGCTCGGCCACCTCACCCGCCAGCTCGCCATCGCCCGCTGGATGCGGCGTTACGCTGAGGTGCTCAACGTCGGCCTGGAGCTCTGGGTGCTCACCTCCAGCGAGGCCGACACCTTGGCCCGCCGTGAGGGTTTCCCGGCGTTGAAGCTCCCGTCCAAGGCGATGTTGCGCGACGCTGGGGTCGATCTCAGCCGCGGGCTCACCATCGCCCGGGCCTGGGTGCTGCAGTCCGTAGCCCTGCTTCAGCCAGACCTGCTCATCGTGGACACCTTCCCTGGGGGCACCTACGGGGAGCTGCTCGCGACCTTGGAGCTCGCGCCGCGCCGAGCCCTCGTCGCCCGGCCTGTGCGGCCCACCATGGCCGAAGATCCGGGTTACAGCGGGCTTCTTCCGCTCTACCAGACCGTGCTCGTGCCCGACGACGCCGGGTCAACCCGCGGTGAGACGTCGAGCGGCCTCGGCCCGATCCTGCTGCGGGAGCGTGAGGAGCTGACGCCGCGGGCGGCGGCTCGGCGGGCCTTGGGCGTGCCCGAGGGCCAGCGCGCGGTGTGGCTGAGCCTCGGCGGCGGCGGGGATCCCGCGGCGATGTCTACGCTGCCGCGCCTCGTCGACGCCCTGCGGGGGCGGGGCTGGCACGTCGTCGTGGCCGCTGGGCCGCTCTACGACGGCGAGGAGCGGCGGGGCGAGGGGGTCACCTGGCTTGAGCGTTACGCGGGCATGGAGCTCCTGCTCGGCGTCGACGCCGCGGTGAGCGCCGGGGGCTACAACGCCTTCCACGAGCTCATGTACGCCGGGGTGCCGACGGTGTTTTTGCCCCAGCCCCGGGTCGCCGATGACCAAGAGGCCCGGGTGGCCCAGGCCGTCGCCGCCGGGGCCGCGCGCCTCGCCCGGTCCTTGGAGGACGTGCCGGGGCTCTTGGAGTCGCCGGGGGACCCCGCCGCCGCCCGCGCCTTGGTGCCCCGGAACGGCGCCCGGGACGCCGCGGCGCGCCTGCTCTCGACGCTCCTGCCCGCCGAGGACGTCGCCCGGGCGGCGGAGCTGCTCTCCCCGGCGCTCTTGGCCAGCCGCAGCGCCCAGGCCCTCCCGCCGCGAGTGCTCTTGGAGCTCGCCCGGGCCCTGAGCGGCGACAGCCCCTCCCAGCACGCCGCGCGCCGGGCCGCCGCCTTGGACTGGATCGACCGTGGGGTGCTCCAGGGGGAGCCGCCCAAAGATCCGCCCCCGGCGGCGTCTCTCTTGGCGCTGCTCGACCGATTTGACACGCTCGGCCTGCCGCCGGAGCGCGGCGCCGAGCTGGTCATGACCCTGCGCCGCCGCTGGCCCGCGGCGAGCCCGGGGGAGCTGCTCGCCGCCAGCGAGCGCCTACTCACGGCCTTCATCCCCTTTGACGACTGGGGCGGGGCCGTGGCGCTCCTGCGGGCGATGCCGTCCCAGCGCACCTGGGCGCTCACGAGCTTCGCCGAGTCCCTCGCCCGCTGGCTTGGCCGTGAGCGTGACCTGTTTGACGCCCAGCGCAGCTTCGTGCGCATCGACGGCGGCGGGCGACGGGGCCTCGCCGAGAGCCTCGCCTTGCTCGCCGACGGCGGGGCGGCCAGCGCCCCCGGCGCGTCAGACGATGAGCCGCTCTTATGAACCAGACCCCCAAGAAGCTGCGCGTGCGCCAGGTGCTCGACGGCCTCCGCCAGGGGCGGCCCCTCGCCGGGCCGATGCAGGTTCACCTCGACATCACGAACGGCTGCAACGCGGCCTGCGTCACCTGCTGGGACCACTCGCCCCTGCTCAACACGCCCCGGACCGCCGACTGGAAGCGCCGCCGCCTGCCCTACGCCCGCTTTGAGCAGATCCTCTCGATGCTCGACGAGGTCGGCGGGGTCGAGGCGATGGTGCTCTCGGGCATGGGGGAGCCGCTGACCCACCCCGACGTGTATCGGATGATCGAGCAGATCAAACGCCGCGGCTGGTCGCTCACGATGATCACGAACCTCGTCGCCGCCGACGCCGATCGCCTCGCCGAGAGCGGCGTCGATCAGCTCCTCGTCGGTGTGCAAGGCGTCACGCCGACGAGCTACACGGCCTTCCACCCCGGCTGGACCGAGCAGCACTTCTTCACCCTCTGCGCCGTTCTACGCCGCCTCGCCCAGAGCCCTGTCCGGGTGCGCCACGTCCAGGTCATCAACCGCGACACCGCGCCTGAGCTCGTCGAGATGGTGCGTTTTGGGCGTTTGTTCGGCGCCGACCGGGTGAACTACAAGCTCGCGAGCCTCAAAGACGGCACAGAAGGCTCGGCGATGACTGAGGCGCAGCGTGAGTGGATGATTCATGAGGGCGCCCCGAAGGCCCGGGCCCTCGCCGAGCGCCTCGGCGTCACGACGAACCTCGACGTGTTTGAGGCCCAGCTCCAGGCCGGGGGCCGAGCGACGGCGCCGATCTCGGAGATCGGCTGCGCCATGGGCCACGTCTTCACCCGAATCACCGTCGATGAGGACGTGCTCTACTGCTGCAACACCGAGATCCGCGTCGGATCCCTGCGGGAGCGCGGCTTCTCTGAGTGGTGGTGGGGCCCGGAGTGGCAGGCGCTCCGGGACCAGCTCGCCCGCGGGGAGTACCCCTTGGGCTGCGCCCAGTGCGGCAAGATCGAGCAGAACCTCAAGTGGCGCGCCCGGGCCGAGGCCGCGGGCCTCAACCCGCCGGGGACCAGCCGGTGAGCCGCCAGCCGACCATCGAGTGGCAGGTCGCCGGGGCCTGCAACTACGACTGCTCCTACTGTATTCAGTCGCCCAAGTACCGCCGGGGGCGCCCCGACGCCGCCCAGCTCGACGCCGCCTTGGCCTTCTTCGCCGGGCTGCCCGGTCTGTGGGAGATCAAGTGCAGCGGCGGGGAGGCCTTCGCCCACCCCCTGTTCTTGGGGCGGGTGGTGCCGGGGCTCATGGCGGAGACGCCCCACCACATCAGCGTGCTGACGAACCTCTCGGCGAGCCGTGATGAGCTCGCCCGCTTCGTGTCGCTCACCCGCGGGCGGCTCAAGGTGCTCTCGGCGTCGTTGCACCTGGAGTTTGTGTCGCTTGAGGACTTCGTCGAGAAGGCCCGCTGGCTCAAGGGGGAGCTCTCCCCGGACGTGCGCCTCGTCGTGAACGAGGTCGTGCTCCCCCACAAGCTCGATGAGGCGAAGGCCGCCAAGGAGGCCGTCGAGGCCGCCGGGCTGCGCTGGTTTCCTCAGCTCTACAAGGTCAAGCGCGGCGGCGTCGGCGGCGTGGCGGAGTACCCCGACGCCGAGGCCCTCACCGCGCTCATCGGCGCGTCCCCCGGGCCGAGAGAGGCCAACGTCGCCCCGAGCTACCAGGGGAGGCTCTGCTGGGCGGGGGTGGACTACTTCACCGTCGATAAGGACGGCTCGGTGTGGTCCTGCCGCACGGCCAAACGCCACGGTGAGGGCCGCCTCGGCAACCTCTATGACGGCAGCGCCCAGCGTTGGCTTCATCCGACGCCTTGCCCCTACACCATCTGCCCCTGTACGGTCCCGGCGAACCGGGGCATGATCGCCGGGATCGGCGCGGCCACGCCTCTGGAGGCCGAGTGAGCGCCGCCGCGCCGCCCTACCCCTTGGAGGGGGTGGTGTCGTGGAACATGAACACCACCTGCAATTACCGCTGCTCGTACTGCACCCAGCGCTTCTTGGACGATCGAAAGCGCTGGGCGAAGGACGTGCCCGCCTTCGTCACGGCGCTCAACGCCTTGCCCGGCGACTGGGAGGTGAAGCTCTCGGGCGGTGAGCCCTTCGTGCACCCCCGCTTTGAGGAGGTCATCGACGGCCTCATCGGCGGCGGGCGCCGGGTGAGCGTCGTCACGAACCTCAGCGCGAGCGACGAGGCCCTCGCGCGCTTCGCCGAGGCCACGGCGAGCCGCCCGGGGCTGTTGAGCGCCAGCCTGCACCTGGAGTTTGTGTCGCCGGACAGCTTCTTCCAGAAGCTCCGGCGCTTCGCCGACCTCCACCGGGGCAAGGTCGTCGCCACCTGCGTCGCCACCCGGGCGAGCCTCCCCCGGCTCCCCCAGCTCATCGAGGAGGCGGCCGCCTTGGGCCTGACCCTGCGCGCCCAGCCGGAGAAGCAGGATCGAGACGTCATCCCCTACAGTGACGAGGAGCGCGCCGCCCTGCGGGCCCTCGGCGGGCACAACGGCCTGGGCCTCGTCGAGCCGAGCTTCTTGGGCAGCCCCTGCTGGGCGGGGGCCCGTTACCTCATCGTAGACGACCGCGGCGAGGCGTACCGCTGTTACCCCGCCCGGCGTCGGCGGCAGGAGCGCCTCGGCAACCTCCTCGACGGCAGCCTGCGCCTGCTCGCGGGCGCGAATCCTTGTGGATATGAGTACTGCAACTGCACCGTCCCTCCCCAGCGCGGCATGGTCCGCGGCGGCGGGGAGCGGTCCCACCCGGGAGCCTGAGATGTTCGCTGGAAGGATGAAGCTGCGGACCTTCGTGGTCCTCGCGGGGCTCGGCGGGGGCGGCCTCATGGCGGCGATCGTCGGGGCGTACCTGCTCTTCGCGCCGAAGCCGCTGCCCCCACCGCCGCCAGACGTCATCGCCGAGGCCCCGGTAGGCGCCGCGCCGGCCTCCGCGCCTGCCGCCTCCGCGCCTGCCGCTGCCCCGGTCGCCGCAGCGCCCTCCTCCGGTTCGGGGATGCGCGCCGAGGACAGCGTCGCCCTGCAGTACC
>JAKLKD010000148.1 GCA_023150845.1 Myxococcota bacterium
CGCCGCCGTCGAGGCCCGGGGCGCCGAAGGTGATGGCGCCGCCTTGGTCCGCGCGCCAGTCGGGGCAGAGGCCCAAGGAGAAGGTCGCCCGGTAACATGGTGCCAAAGCCCGCGATATCCGCGACTGGGTGATCACAAACCTCAGAAAGACAGGAGCTCGTCATGCTGTTTGTTCTTCTATTCGCCTGCATCGGAGACACCGGCTCCGAGCCGTACTCTGGCCCCAACCCCTGCTTTGAGGATCGGGTCGCCGTCGGCGCCGAGGACACGCCGCTTGGCTTCTCCGCCGCGGACGTGGTGGAGGTGATGCAAGCGAACCCGTCCACCACGATGTCTTGGGATTACGCCATCTTCGACATCGGCACCAAGGTCAAGGTGACCGTCGAGGGGCAGGACGGAGAGGCCTCGCTGATCTCAGTTCCCGGCGGGGAGAAGTGCACGTCGCTCCCCGCGGAGCTGCTCGCGGTCCCCACCGAGTTCACGGTGAGCGTGGCCGACGGCGGGCTGGTCAGCACGTTCACCGAGGAGGTGTTCGCCGAGGCCGCTACACCCGAGGGCGTGCAGCTTTGGGACAGCGAGACCGGTCAGTACTGGACGATGAGCGTAGACACGGCGCTGGACGCGCAGATTCGTGACTGGCTCTTGGCCGAGGAGGGCGTGACCAGCGACCCGGAGGTCGTGCTGTGGTTCGGCGGAGCCAGGACGACCTGGGAGGATGGGAGGCTGGGGATCGAGATCTTGGCCGGCGATGCGGGGATCCGGGCTTGGGACGGCTCCTGGTCGTTGTAGGCCGCTGAGCGCCCCCTCACCCCTCCACCCACCACCCCGTCACCGTGCGCCGCACCCCCGCCCGCACCGGCTCCACCAGATGCCAGGTCTCGGGCCCGGGCGCGAAGATCAAGAGGTCGCCGAGCTGGGGCAGAAAGCGCTCCTCCGCGGTGAAGCGGGGCGCGCCGCCGTCGAGGCCCGGGGCGCCGAAGGTGATGGCGCCGCCTTGGTCCGCGCGCCAGTCGGGGCAGAGGCCCAAGGAGAAGGTCGCCCGGTAACATGGTGCCAAAGCCCGCGATATCCGCGACTGGGTGATCACAAACAGGCGCCAGGCGTTCATCACCGCGCGCTCGGGCAAGGGGAGGCCCAAGACGCCGCCGATCAACCCCCGCAGGCTGGGGTGGCTGAGCAGGTCCCACAAGGCGCCGTGGTGAAGGGGGGCGCGCTCGGCGTGGACCAGGGCGGTGTCGAGGCGGGCGTAGGGCAGGCGTTCGGCCTCCTCGACCAGCGCTGGGGAGGGGGCGAAGCTGCGCAGGCGCAGGCGGGCGCGACCGGCGCGGCGATCCTCAGCGAGGGCCCGCCAGGCCGCCGGGCGGCGCCAGGCGGGGTCCACGGGGTCGGGCAGGGTCTCGGCGAGAGACCAGTCCACGTCCGGCGGCGGCATGGCGGGCGCGCCAGGGTCAAAGGCCGTGCGCAGGCGCGAGGCGACGATCCGCTCACGGAGCGCCGCGGCCGCCGGGCCCTCCTCCAGCAGGGCGGCCCGCAGACGCGCCGCCAAGGCGGGGCCCAGCGCGCCGCGCGCCAGGGCCTCGGCGTCCGCGGGATCGAGGCGGAGGAGCTGGTCCAAGAGCGGGTCGTAGAGGGTGAGGCCCCCGTCAGGGCCGAGGAGACGCAGGAGCTCGGGGCGGAGGTTCATGGCCCCTAGGGTACAGGAGCCGCGGAAGCGCCGCACACAGCCGCCCCGCTGTCCTGTAGACTTGAGGATCATGTCCTCGCATCCGCTCCTGCCTCGCCTCGCCGCCGCGTTCGGCCTCGCCCTCCTCATCGGGGTCGGGGACGGCCTCGCCCAAGACCCGGCGCCGAGCCCCGGGATGCCGCCGGGGATGCCCGACCGCCTCCAGGGCGCGCCTTACCTGCCGCCCACTCGCACGGGCCCGAGCCTGCACGTCGAGGTCACGCCATATGACACCCCGGCGCCGATCCCCGACATCGACGCCTTGGCCTTCTTGGCCGGTCGCCCCGGCGAGCTGTTCTCGTGTATGGCCGGGGCCTTCGTGGACGAGTTCGGCCAGGTGAAGGAGGTCTTCACCCGGGGCTGCCCCATCGCCTTCCGCAACACGGCCCTGGACACGATGCGCCGCTGGCGCTTCAACGTGCCGACCTTGGCCGGGCGCGCGGCGACGGGGCGGTATGAGGTCGAGCTCATCTTTGTGGGCGCGAGCGTGCTCGCCCACACGCCGATCCCCGAGGGGGCCGTGCTGGTGCGCGCCGAGCCCATGGCCATCCCGCTCTGGCCCTCGCCGCCGAAGCTCCGCGCCAAGAGCCGCGCCTGGCTCGATGATCGGGGCCTGGACGGCTACCGCTGCAAGATACGTCTTCAGGTAGACGACATGGGCGCCCCGCAGCACATCAACGTCATCGACTGCCCCGGTCCTCTGCACGTAGACGTGCTCAGGCGGGCGCAGCGCTACGGCTTTGACGTGGTCGGGGCCACCCGGGGCGACGGCACGACCTACACCTTGGACGTCTGGCTCGACCGCGACGAGGGCGTCTGAGCCCCGGATGATTTGCACCAGGTGGGGATGAATGGCATCCTTCGGGGAGTTTCACGAACCGGAGGTTCCCCAATGATCGGTCTTCTCGCGCTCCTCACCGCCTGCTCGCAGAGCCCCGCCGAGCTGCTCATCCCCAGCGCCCAGGCCCAGGACGCCACCGCCAGCGCGGCGCGCCAGTACGGCCTCGGCGGCACGCTCTACGTCCAGGTCTACAAGGACCCCAACACCATCGCCGCCGCCGCGGCCCATGACCACGTCGTCAAGGCGAGCGGCTGGAACGGCTCGGTCACCTGGGATCCAGCCAACCTCGCCGCGTGTAAGGTGCAGATCACCGTGCCGGTGTCGAGCCTCTCCGTCGATGAGAAGGGCCTCCGGGAGCAGCTCGGCTACGACACCTTCCCCAGCGACTCCGAGCGCGCCGACATCAAGACGGCGATGCTCAGCGACGCCCAGCTCGACTCCGCGAAGTACCCGAGCATCAGCTACGCGGCGACGAAGTGTGAGCAGAGCGGCGACCTCGTGAACGTCACCGGCAACCTCACCATCCACGGCGTCACCAAGAGCGTCGTGCTGCCGATGTCCGTGAAGGCCGACGCCGTGAACTTCTCGGCCAAGGGCTCCCTCAAGATCAAGGCCAGCCAGTTCGGCATGACGCCTTACTCGGCGCTCTTCGGCGCGGTGAAGAACCAGGACACGATGATCCTCGTGATCGACGTCACCGGCAAGCCGCGCTAGGCCGAAGGGGGGCGCGGACACGCGGCGGGTTACCTGGGCTGGATGAGCCGTCGTCACCGCCGCATAGAGCCCTTCGCCGTTGAGATCACCGCCCTCCGCCCGGGCAGCCTGGGCTGGGGCCAGCACGAGGGCGAGCCCGTCGTCGTGCGCGGCGCCCCGCCCGGCGCCGTCGTCATCGCCCAGCCCTTCCAGAAGAAGGCCGGGGTCATCCACGCCCGCCGCGGCGCCTTGGTGCAGGCCCCACCCGACGCCGTGACGCCCCGCTGCGCCTTGTTCACCCTCTGCGGCGGCTGCTCCCTGCAGGAGATCCCGCTCAGCACCCAGCGCGCGGCGAAGCAGCGGATGGTCGAGGCCCTCCTGGGGGACCTTCACGGCGTCGCCGTCTCCCCCGTCGCCGGGGAGCCCGCGGGTTACGCCTACCGCAACAAGGTCGAGCTGAGCTTCGGCGCCCGGCGCTACGTCTCCGAGGCCGACCGCGCCGCCGGGGCCCCCGACGAGGGCCGCTTCTTGGGCTTCCACGCCCCGGGACGTTTCGACAAGGTCGTGGACGCCCCGCGCTGTGAGCTCGTGAGCGAGGGGCTGAACGCGCTGATCACCGGCGCCCGCGCCCTGCTCGACCGCTCGGCCTTGCCTCCTTGGGACGCCCGGGCGCTCCAGGGCTTC
Source organism: Myxococcota bacterium (assembly GCA_023150845.1). Classification (GTDB taxonomy): domain Bacteria; phylum Myxococcota_A; class UBA796; order UBA796; family CAJQPC01; genus JADKFE01. The sequence continues at coordinate 3,942 of JAKLKD010000148.1, forward strand.
TGGCGGCACCTCGTCCTGCGGGAGTCTTGGGCGGGCGGGCGGCTCGTGGCGATCTACACCTCACCCCCGCCGGAGGGGATGGAGGCCGTCGCCGAGGCTGAGCTTCGCGCCTGGGCGGACAGCCTCGACGCGGACGTCGTCGCCGCCTGGTACGTCAACCCCCGCACCGGCGACGCCGCCGTCGGTGAGCTGCGGGCGGCGCTCAAGGGCGAGCCCACCCTCATCGAGCGCATCGGCGAGGTCCGCTTCCGCCTGAGCCCCACGGCCTTCTTCCAGACGAACACCCCCGCCGCCCGGACCCTCTACGAGCGGGCGGGGGAGGCCCTGGGCCTCGTGCCCGGGGAGCGCCGGGACGCCCGCCTCGTGGACCTCTACTGCGGCGCCGGGGCCATCGGGCTCAGCCTCGCCGACCGGGTCCGGGAGGTGCTCGGCGTCGAGCTCAACGCCGAGGCCGTACACGACGCCCGGGCGAACGCCGCGCTCAACAACATCCCCGCGACCTTCATCGCCGGGGCCGTCGAGGACGTGCTCCCCGCCCTGCGCCCCGACGACCTCGCCGTGGTGGACCCGCCCCGGGCGGGCCTGCACCCCAAGGCCTCGGCCTGGCTCGCTAAGCAGCGCTGCGCCGCCTTGGTCTACGTCGCGTGTAACCCCGAGTCGCTGGCCCGGGACCGCGCGCTCCTCGCCGCCGGGGGCTGGCGTTTGACCGCCTTATGGGGCGTGGACCTCTTCCCCCAGACCGGCCATGTCGAGCTGGTCGCGCGCTTCGAGCGGATCGAGCAGGCCGGGGAGCCCGTCGAAGCCGCCCAGGTCTCGGCCTAAGAGCGCGACGTGCAGGCCCGCGTCTTTGGCCCCGGCGGCGTCGGCGTCGGGGTCGTCGCCGACGTGGAGCGCCTCGTGGGGCAAGACGCCCAAGAGCCCGCAGGTCACCCAGAACGCGGCGCGGTGAGGCTTCTCGATGCCGAGGGCCCCGGAGCAGACCACTCGGTCTAGTTGTGCGCTGAGCCCGATGTTGGCCAAGGTGCCCGGCAGGCGGGTGTCCCAGTTGGAGAGCGCGGCGAGCTTGATCCCTCGGGCGCGCAGGGCTGTGAGCGCCTCCACCACGCCGGGGTTCACCCGCCAGGCCTCGGCCCGGGCGAAGTGCGCGTAGGCCGCCTCAAACAAGGCCGGGTCCGCGGAGCCCGTGGCCTCGGCGACCACCCACGACCAGAAGCGCCGCCCGTCGCCGCGCTGCCTCGGGCCGGGCCAAGGAGCGCGCATGGCGGCCTTAAACCGCCGCCCGATCTCCTGCGGCGGCCGGGTGACGCCGAAGGGCGCGGCGAGGCGGGCGTAGGTCTCCCCCACGGGCTCCACGACGGAGATCAAGGTGCCCGCGGCGTCGAGGAGCACGGCGCGGATCACCCCCAGACCTCACGGGCGACGCGGTAGGTGCCGACGTGGGCGGCGACGGTGGGGTGGATGGGCCGGGCGTAGCCGCCGCCCATGGTCAAGGCGACCTTGGCGCCGAGGTCGCGGCAGGCGGTGAGCACGCGGCGATCCCGCTCGGCGAGCCCGGCGAGGCTCATGTCCAGGCGGCCCAGGCGGTCATCCCGCAGGGGGTCGGCCCCGGCGATGTAGAAGACGAGCTCCGGGTCGAAGGCCATCGCCTGGGGCAAGGCCCGGTCCAAGGCGCTGAGGTAGGTCTCGTCGTCGCAGCCGTCGGGCAGGCCCACGTCGAGGGTCGAGGGCATCTTGCGGAAGGGGAAGTTGCGCTCGCCGTGCAGCGAGAGGGTGAACACCGCCGGGTGGCCGCCCAAGATCGCGGCGGTGCCGTTGCCTTGGTGCACGTCGAGGTCGATCACCGCGACCCGCCGCACCCAGCCCCGGGCGAGCAGCTCCAAGGTCGCGCAGGCGATGTCGTTGAACACGCAGAAGCCCTCGCCCTCCCCGGCGAAGGCGTGGTGGGTGCCCCCGGCGAGGTTCGCGGCGACGCCGTCGCTGAGCGCGGCCTCGGCGGCGGCGAGGGTGCCTCCGACGGACGCCCGGCAGCGGTTGATGAGCGCCGGGGTCCAGGGGAAGCCGATGCGGCGGATCTCTGGGGCGGTCAAGGCGCCCGTCGTCGCGGCCTGCACATAGGCCGGGGTGTGCGCCCGGCGCAGCACCTCGTCCGGCGCCAGCGGCGCGGGGGCGAGGTGCTCGGCGCTCAAGAGCCCCTCACGGAGGCTCAACTCCAGGGTGAGCGCGTACTTCTCCATCGGGAAGCGGTGCCCCGGCGGCAGAGGCACCGGGTAAGCGTCGAGGGAGAACGCGCGCATGACGGTCTTGGACAATCAGGCCGTCGCCTTGCGCGGCAGGCCCGCCTCATCGAGGCCCCCGACGGTCTGCCCGGTGAGCTGGAGGTAGGCCACGCCCGTGGCCGCGGCCTGCACGAGCATCATCCCGAAGGCGCCGACCACCGGGACGTTGCTCAGCACCAAGGTGAGCCCGATGTTCGCCAGCCACAAGAGCGTGAGGGGCCCCCAGCTCTCCCGGTAGATCTCGATGGAGCCCTGAATGGCCTCCCAAGGGCTGAGGTCCCGATCCACGATGAGGTAAGGCGCGAAGCTCGCGGCGAGGGCGTAGATGAGCCCGGGGAAGATGCCGAGGCAGAACAGCGGCAGGGTGATGAGCAGGTTCAGCAAAAACAGCGTGATGGCGCGGCCCGGCGAGCGCGCGTAATAAAACAGCTCCCAGTACGTCGTCGGCTCGCCCCGCAGCGCGAGCAAAGAGAGCCGCGCCATGCCCAGGGGGATGATGGCGGCGACGTACATCAGCGCAAGCCAGAAGACGAAGACCAAGAGCAGCAGCGGCGCGGCGAGGAGCATCACCATCGCGCCGTCCGGCTCACCGCCTGTCGCGGCGCCGACGAACGCGAAGCCGACCATCCCCAGCGCCATGAGGGGAATAAACACGACGAAGATGACGCCGAACGTGCCCCCAAAGTAGACGAGCGCCGAGCCGAGCCAGGCCCGCCACTGCTTGCTCAGGTGGTTGAAGGCGTCGCTCAGGCAGCCGCCGACGGTCAGCGGGGTCGTCGTGAGGGTCATCGGCTCACTCTCCAAGAGGGGCAGGTCCACTGAAGCGCGAAGCCCCCGCGCCAGGGAGCCGAGGCTCCGCTGACGCGAGGGCTAGGGCAGGCGCGGCTCAGAAGCCGGCGTTGCGCAGGATGCCGTCGTCGCCCATGCGGCCCGCGGACCCGCTGAGGCGGAGGTACGCGAGGTTCTGGAGCGTGAACAGCACCACCGGGCCCACGAGGCCCACGAAGGGGATGAGGTTCAGCAAGCCGACGACGATCTGGCTGGCGAAGAGGAAGAGGATGATCGGCACCGGCTGGGCCTGGACCATCGAGATGGAGCCCTTGATGGCGTCCACGGGGCTGCCGCCGCGGTCAGCCATGATGGGGATAGCGAAGCTGGAGCCGATGGCGAAGAGGATGCCGGGGATCACGCAGAGCAGGCTGCCGATGCTCGTGCCGACGGCGACGAGGAAGATGAGCAGCACGGCGGGGATGAAGTTCTTGAACTCCCCGGTGATCACGTTGGAGGGGACCTCCTCACCGCGCAGGTTCATCTGCACGGCCTTGGTGAGCCCGAGCACCATCGGCGCGATGGCGCCGAGGAAGCCGAGGTAGAGCACGAGCATGAACAGGCCGAAGAGGCCGCTGATGATGCCGCCCGCGCTGCCCGCGTTCTGGGCGACGAAGCCCACACCCATGCCGCCCACGCCGCCGAGGCAGGCCATGAGCAAGACGCCGCCGATGGAGACGCCGATGAAGGTGAGGTAGGGGCGAACATACTTGCCCCAGTTGTTGCTCAGGTGCTTGAACCCGTCGCCGATCCATCCGCCGATGTCGACCTGCACGCTTCCGGCGCTCTGTTGTAAGTCCATGTGCTCTCGTCCTTGTTGTCTTTGGAGTCAGGGGATGCGGCGGGGAGCGTGGGTCGCCCCGGCCAGCCGAGCGCGGAGAGCCGCGCGTCGAGCATCGCCGGAAAACGCGCGAACCACGCCGCGTTCAGTGGAGAAGGATGCGGGAGAGGGTACAGCCGAAGCGCCCTCCCGCGCAAGGTGATGTCGAGGTGGGTCTCGTACCGATCTTCGCGGGCCCAGTAGGCCTGCAGGCTCGGGGCGAGGGCGGGCTCGGCGATGCCGAACCACAAGAAAGCGTCATTCCCAAGCGTGATGAGGGTGTCACCCCGCCACAGCTCGGTGATCAGAGTGGTGACGAGGGGGGCAAAACGGCGCTTGACGCCGACGCTCCAGGCCTTGTTCTCTGTAGGCTTAAAAGGCACGGTGTTCGCCCAGAACACGCCTTGGCCGATCGTGATCGCGGCGCGTTCGTCGGCGCAGGGCGCGCCGGTCGCGGCGCGGTGGAGCGCATCGCGCACGAGCATGCCCCCACGGCCGATGAAGGGCTCGTTGAGCAGCACCTCAGACCGGCCGGGATCCCGACCGAAGAAGCCGACAGGCGCGTCAAGGCTCCCCGACCCGAGCACGGTGGGATCACAGATCGAGCGCCCGGCCTCTTCGTAGACCGGAGCGTCGATGTCCATCCCCCCTCGCGCGGCCTCGGCGGAGAGCTTCTGCAGGAGCGCGGTGTAGGTCACCCGGCGCGATCCAGCGTGTCTTGGATGAGCTTGTCGTCGAGGCCCATCGAGCGGCCGAGCTGGATGACCTTCTCGCGGAAGACGTGAACCCCGGCGAAGGTGGAGAGCAGGCTCACGGCCACGTCGCTCACCGCCCGGCCGACCTCACCCGCGTCGACGCCGAGGCGGCGACCGTAGTCCTCAAGCACGGCGCGCTCAGACTCGGAGAGGCCGCCATCGGCGAAGGCCACGAGCGCGAGGCTCTTGAGGAGGGCCTCCTTGAGCGCCGGGGTGTCGATGGCGCTGAGATCGGGGGTGGCGCTCTGATCGTCGATGCTCGACTCGAACTGCTCGATGAGCGCGACCTCTTGGGGGTGCGCGCCGTCGCTGTGGGCCATCTTGCGCATCGCCTCGGCGATCGTGATCGCCGCGCGATCGGTCAGCTCGGGCAGGTCGCTCATGATCTCACGCATCGATGCCTCCTTGGCCGGCCACTCTAACTCGGTTTTGATTGCCGGGGGGTGTCAGTCTGATCCATCGTCGTCATCAAGCTCGTCGGGCGGACGCTCTAAGGCGCCGAGCACGGCGCCGAGGGCCTCTGGGCTCACCCCAGCCCGCAGCGCGTCGGCCCGGGCGGTGAGGCGTAAGGCGTAGAGGTGCACGATCCCCTGAACCCCAGACGCCGCGCCGAGGCTCTCGGCGAGCTCCTCAAAGCCGGGGCCCAAGAGGCGTTTGCCCTCGTCGAAGACCGCGTCGATGCGCGCCTCGTCGATCCCCGGCCAGAGGTCCTTCGGGGGCGGCAGCGGGCGCCGGGTGAAGGCCGCCCCGGCGATGAGCGCCATGCCCAAGAGCCAGCCCGCCGTCCCGACCAGCCAGCCGACGAGCAGCCAGATCACCATGAGCCCGATGGAGATCGCCGCGGCCAAGGTGCGGGCGCGCTGGGCGCTGCGCCAGGCGCGTTGACGGGCCCGGCCTCGCCGCAGGCCGTCGGGGCCGAGCCGGGTGAGGTCGTCCAAGAACAAGAGCGTGCCGTCTTGGGCCTCGTAGCCGCCGAGCCAAGGCTGCCACAGGAGCCCCGCCTCCCTCGCGGCGCGGCCCAGGGCGGGCTCCAGGACGGGGGCCTCGGGGAGCTCCTCGGCGCGGGGCCAGGTCGTGTCCGCGTGGAAGCGGCGGAGGGCCTCGGGATCACACTCCAAGAGGAGATCCGGGCGTGGCGCGACGAGGCCAAGGCGCGCATGGCGCCAACGCCCATCAGGATCCCGATAGTACCCCAGCGCGCGCAGACGGCGGGAGCTCTCGTCTAGCTCAGGCAAGGTCCTCTCCGCTCCCAGAACAGCGCGCTTCGTCGTGGCCCGTTGGCGAATGACAGGATAACAGGGCAGCCTATGGGCATTCGAGAGACCAAACGTATCGCACGCCGCACCGCGATCGAAGACGCGGGTTTGCGGCTCTTCTTAGACGACGGCTACGACCGTGCCTCCGTCGAGCGCATCGCCGCGGCGGTTGGGATCGCGCGTGGCACCTTCTACCTCTATTATGAGGACAAGCAGGCGCTCTTCAACGCGCTCTGCGAGCGGCTCTACGCGCCGATCGTCGCCGCGCTTGACGCCACCGCCGAGGCCCTGCGCGCCGCGGCGACCCCACAAGAGCAGCAGCTCTTGTTCCTCCAGATGGCGGCGAACCTCGCGGGCCTCGCCCCGACCTTGCGCCCCTTGCTCATGCTGCACTTCCGCGAGGCCCACAGCGCGGGTCCTTCGGGTGAGGTCGTCGGCATGTGGACGAGCCGCCTGCAGGAGCGCGCGGAGACGATCCTCACCGACGCCCGCAACCGCGGCCTCATCCGTGACCACGACGTGCGCACCGTCGCCTTGGCGATCATCGGCAGCGTCGAGCGCCTCACCTGGGCCTGGCTCAACGACGAGTCCCGGGTCTACCGCGACACCGTGGCCCTTGAGCTCTCGACGGTGTTCTTCCGCGGCATCCACCCCGACGAGCCCTAAGCCGTCGGGGCGCCCGGTCAGATCAGCTCGTAGGTCAGCTCCAAGGGCTGGCCGTCGCGGGTGATCTGGAGCTCCAAGACGTCGCGGCGCCGCAGCTTCCGGTAGGCCTTGAAGGCCTGGGGGATGGTGGTGACCTCGTGGCGGTTGATCTGCGTCACGACGTCGCCGTTGCGGATGCCCGCGGTGTGCAGCACGCCGCCGCAGCGGACCCGCTTCACGACGAAGCCGTCGATCTCGCCGCTCGGCGCGCGGTTCCAGCTCACCCAGGCGAGCTTCTCGGCCTCGTTGAGGTCGTTGAGGTAGAGGTCAACGAGCTCCTTCTCGATGACGTAGCGCTGCTCGCTGACCTGCCGGATGTCGGGGCTGGGCTCCAGGCACTTCTTGCCGCGGCGGCGCTTGGGGCTGGCGTCAGCGAGCTCCTCAGCGCTCGTCTCGGTCAGCTCGCGGCGGGGGCGGTCGGGCAGGGGGACGAGGCGGGGCGGCCGGATCGGGTTGACCTCAACGAGCTCAGGCGCGGCGGGGGGCGCGGCGACCTCGGCGGGCTGGGCCGCCGCGGGGGTCGGCGTGGGGGCGGCGGCCTCCTCAACGACGAGCTCAGGCAAGACGACCACGGCGTAGCGGGTGTGGGGGCGCTCCTCCACCTCAACGACGGGGCCGGGCTGAACGCCGATCAGCGCCAAAGTGAGCAGCCCCACATAGAAGCTGGAGGCGGCGAAGGTGGAGGCGGAGAGCTCGGCGGCGGCGCGGAGGAGCGACATGGTTGGCTCCAAAAAGGGAGAGGGGCCGACCGGTAAACGGTGGCCCCTCTCGGCTTATTCAGCGCGGGGATCTCCCCATCTTCGCGGCTCGCTCAGGGCTCGGGCTCGGGCTCCGGGGCGGAGACGGTGACGCCGTGGGCGCGCTCAATCGCCGCGCGGATGCGCTCCGGGCCGTAGCCGTGATCGACATGCACCCAGGTGACCTTGCCCTGAACGCAGGCGGGGCGCAGGACGTGGTCGATGTTGTGGCCGATGAAGCGGCCAAGCAGGATCAGCATGTCCGCGCCTTTGCCGCGGAGGCGCTTACGCAGGGCGAGGAGCTGGTTGCGGCGGTAGTCGGCGGGCAGCCACTCCAGCTCCGAGAAGCCGTAGGTGGTCTGCAGGGCCTCACGGACCTCGTCCCGGGGCGCGCCGCCGAGCAGGATGGCGCGTTTGCCGCGGGTGGCGCTCCAGAGCGGCCAGTCCTCGGGGAGCGGCGAGGGCGGGGCCTCGAGCTCGACAGCCGCCTCGGCCTCCTCCTTGGCCTCACGCACCTGATCGCGGATGGTGCGACGAAGGCGGCGGAAGGAGGGCTCCTCCAGCTCGTCGTGGAAGGGGGTGACGAGGCGCACGAGGCGGGGGTCGTCGTGGCGGAGGCCCTCGTTCAGCGCGGACTTGAGCGCGCGCTTGACCTGAGAGAAGACGGCGTCCCGGGCCGACTCCGGCGCGTCGAAGAGGTCCTCCAGGAGGTCCTCAAGCTGCTTGAGCAGCACGTCGGCGGGCTGGCGGGGCGGCGGGGGCTCGGCGAGCATGTCGGCGAGCTCGGCCCAGTAGATGTCGGCGTCGTTGGCCCAGGAGCCGTGGCGCGCGGTGTGGCCGCGGGCGAGGCCGTGCACGAAGCCGGGGCGCTCACGCTCGGAGAAGCCGGAGAGCGCGCGGAAGCAGTCGTCGAGGCGCTCGTCGTAGGGGGCGATGTCCTCTTGCACCGAGCGCAGCCGCGCGGTGAGCATCGCCACGAAGAGGCGCTGGACGTGCTTGGGCCAGAGCTTCCAGACGGACTGGCGGCCGGTGATGGCGCGGACCCGGCGCTCCTCCTCCTCGTAGTCGTCTAGCGGCGGGCCCAGAGCGGTGAGGATCTCGGTGAGGCGGTCGGCCCAGCCCGCGGCGGGGCCGGTGTCGTAGGGGTTGGCCGTCGCCCCGGCGGAGTAGTGCCGGGCGAGGGTCTGGAGGTCGTTGTCGCTGGCGACGGGGCCCAGCGACGGCGCCCGGGGCGGGGCGGCGTGGTAGACGGCGGGCTCGGGGGCGCGGGCGGGCGCGGCGGGCTCACCGGCGGCCTCGCCAGGCCCGATGAGCCGCAGGCTGCCGCCAGCGGTCACCCAACGGAGCAGCAGGTCCAGCACCTCTCCGCCCAGCGCCATCCGCTTCGCGGCGAGCTGCTGCGTCACGGCCTCAGAGCTGAGGAAACCGGGCATCGGAGACTCACGCATGTCGCGGAGCTGATGCGCCTGGTGAAGCGTGAGATAGAGCCTGGCCTCCATCTCGCTGGCAGGGGGGAGGTTCGTGGAGGTAGGCATGCTGGTCGGGTTCTCGTTCACCTGACAGTCTATGAAGAATCCCAACCCACGCTCGCGATGGGACGCGCGCGCGACGAGCACGGGGAGGGGGTGGGGGAGCTTCTCTCGGACCTCTCTGTGCGTTGGCGCAGAGAGTTTCCGTGTGAGAGACCGGGCTCTCACATCAGCATCTAACTTGAGTCCTGGCGTCGCGCCCGTCAAGGGGACGTGCGGGGTTCATGATCATCTGGGTACTTAGATCCGTGAGGAGCGTGGACGATGACGGTGGTTCAGCGGAGAGGGGCGCGCGGCGCGCTGGCGCTCTTCGTGCTGTTGTTGGCGGGGGCCGCGTGGTGGGGCTGGCGCGTTGAGACACCGCCGGAGCCCCCGGAGGCCCAGGTGGCCGAGGCCCCGCGGCCGCGGTCCAAGCCTCGTCGCCGCGCCCAGGCGCCGCCGTCCTTGCCGAGCCCCGCGCCAACGACCGAGGGGGCCGGGCGGGACAGCACGGCGCCTGAACCAGAGGTCTTCACCCTGCGCTGTGAGGCTGAGGCGTCGCTCCTGGAGGCCCTCGACGCCGTGATCGTCCGTTGGCAGCAGGTGCCCTTCGCTGTGGAGGGATCGGAGCTCGTGCTGCGTGGGGTGCCCCCGGTCGGTGAGATGACGCTCTTCGCCGAGGGCGCCCCGCCGATGAAGGTGTCCTGGATGGAGACGGCCACGCCGGGGCTCGGGCGCTGCGTGGGTGAGCCCCTGGCGCTCACCCCGGCGGGTCGGGTGTCGGGGGTCATCGTGAACCGTGGGCTCTGGCCTCAGTCCCGGGTCATCGTGCGGGCCTGCGGCCTCGTTGTCCGCGCGGATCAGGCGGGTCGGTTTGAGGTCGATGTGCCCGTGGGGGAGTGTGACGTGGTCGCCCAGCGGCGAGACGGCCTGTTCTTCGCGAGCTCTGACATCGTCACCCTCGACGTGGGGGACGGTGACGACTACCGCCTGGAGCTGTCGCTGCCAGAGTACCGCCAGGGTGGCGTCGGCATGGGGATCAGCGAGCACGAGGAGGGGGTGCTCGTGGAGCGGGTGCTCGACGGGGGCGCGGCGGCGGAGGCGGGGTTGCAGCCCGGCGACGTCGTGCTGGAGGTGGACGGGGTGCCCGCCGCGGCGCTCACCCTGGAGGAGTTTGTGCAGGTGACGACGGGAGAGGCGGGCACCGAGGTGGAGCTTGTCATCTCCCGCGGGGACGGCTCCGATCGGGAGGAGTCGATCTACCTCCTCGATCGGCGCGTCATGGAGTGAGCCCCGGGGCGGCCCAGCGGCGGCTCAGCGGCGGCGGCGGCGCAGGCCCACGGCGCCCAAGAGCGCGAGGAGACCAGCGGTGACGCCGCTTGAGGGGCCGTCGGCGGTCGCGCAGTCGCAGCCTCCGCCGCCCTTCACCCAGCCGTCGCCGGTGTCGACGGGGTCGGTGCCCTCGTCGAGGTCGTCCTCAGGGTTCAGGGGGTCGGTGCCGTTCTGCACCTCGTCGCCGTCGTTCACGGTGCCGCCGTCGGTGTCCGCGTTCAGGGGGTCCGTGGTGTAGGTGTTCACCTCGTCGCCGTCGCTGAGGCCGTCGTCGTCGGTGTCGGCGTCGAGGGGATCCGTGCCGAGCTCGTAGGCCTCGTCCCCGTCAGTGAGGCCGTCGTCGTCGGTGTCGGCGTCGTCGGGGTCAGTGCCGAGGGTCTCTTCGGCGACGTCGGTGACGCCGTCCTCGTCGCGGTCGCTGAGGTCGTCCTCACGCACCAGGGGGTCGGTGCCGTCGAGGTTGATCTCGTCGCCGTCGGTGCGCCCGCCGTCGTCGGTGTCCTCGTCGAGGGGGTCGGTGCCGGTGGTGTTGAGCTCGTCGCCGTCGCTGAGGCCGTCCTCGTCGGTGTCGGGGTTCAGGGGGTCGGTGCCGTGGGTGTTGAGCTCGTCACCGTCGTTGAGGCCGTCGCCGTCGCTGTCCGCGACGGTGGGGTCGGTGCCGGTGGTGTTGAGCTCCTCGTCGTCGTTGAGGCCGTCGTCGTCGGTGTCGCTGTCGATGGGGCTCGTGCCGTAGGTGTTGACCTCGTCGCCGTCGCTGAGGCTGTCGCCGTCGGTGTCGGGGAGGAGCGGGTCGGAGCCGACGTCGTAGGCCTCCTCGCCGTCGCTGAGGCCGTCGTCGTCGGTGTCAGCGTCGTCGGGGTCGGTGCCGAGGCCCTCCTCGCCGACGTCGGTGACGCCGTCGCCGTCGCGGTCGCTGAGGTCGTCCTCACGCACCAGGGGGTCGGTGCCGTCGTAGAGGATCTCGTCGCCGTCCATGCGGCCGCCGTCGTCTGTGTCGGCGTCGAGGGGGTCGGTGCCCGTGGTGTTGAGCTCCTCGCCGTCGCTGAGGCGGTCATCGTCTGTGTCGGCGTCGAGGGGGTCGGTGCCGGTGGTGCCGTGCTCCTCGCCGTCGCCGAGGCCGTCGTCGTCGGTGTCTTCGTCGAGGGGGTCGGTGCCGACGGTGTTGACCTCTTCTCCGTCGCCGAGGCCGTCGTCGTCGGTGTCGTCGTCGAGGGCGTCGGTGCCGTGGGTGTTCAGCTCGTCGCC
>JAKLKD010000149.1 GCA_023150845.1 Myxococcota bacterium
GGAGGATTCGTTCAAACTGCTCATTCTGCTTCAGAACGATTGGGCGCGAATCGAAGCGCGGTTTCACGCCGAGTTATTTGACACACTCGAGCGGGTATACCCGGCATTAGGCGACAACACGTCGCACCTCGTGATTGCCGAACTCCTCGGTGAATACCTCGCCAACGCCGACAGCTTGGACCGGCTCGAACGACTGAAAGCGGTGACAAATGAGGTGGCCCGAGCGCACGTGGCGCATGGCTTCAAATTGCTCGCATCAAACACATCTGTCAAAGCCGTACGCAATGCGGCCATCGCCAAACTGAACGAGCTCGCACGGGATTCTGCTGAACCTGTCAGAGCTGAGGCGCTGGCCGCGCTCGGCTCCTTGAGGTCACGACTGCCCAACGGGGAGGTCTGAACGATGGCGAGCGTCTCGGTCAACCCACCTAGAACCCCGGTGACCAAAGGCAGCAACGGCATCGCGATGGCGACCTTGCCCAACGTGTGCAAGATGCCCGGGCCGCCGCCGCCGTTTGTGGCCACGCCGCTCCCGAACATCGGCAAGAGCGGGGATTCTCCGAAAGGCTACTCCAAGAAGGTGAAGGTCGAAGGGCAGTTCGTCGCCATCAAGGGCGCCAGTTTCGGCAGCGTGGGCGACGCCGCAAGCAAGGGGACTGGCGGTGGGCTCGTCTCGGTGAACACGCACGGGCCAACGAAGTTCATCGGGCCGGGCTCCTTCGATGTGAAGATCGAGGGGAAGAACGTCCAGTATCTGGGCGATCCGATGATGAACAACTGTGGACCGAGCGGGAGTCCGGCGAACTCGGCGACGTTGAACGGCGTCATGCAGGCGTTTATCGACATGGTAGACGATTGGATTCAGCCGCTCGTGAACGAATGTGACGAAAAGGTCAACAGCACTTGGGATGCACAGAACCCCCCTGGGAAGAGGCACGGCGACTGCTGGGCCCTCACCGGAGAGATCGGTAGTGACAAACAGCCCGTGACCGTACAGCAGAAGCTCGGTAGCGTCAAGGAAGACTGCGTCTACAGCAAAATGCGTGCAAGAGAAGGCCTCCCGGAGGAGCGTGATGAGCAATTCGCAGGACATCGGGCAATAATACAGAAGCGCTTCTACCCCAACGGAGCCCCTTGCAAGAGTAAGAAGAGGAGTGATTGGCTGGGAACAATCGTCCCAGACATCGTCATGACTGGTCCTGATGGGGCAGTTATTGCGGTCAGGGATCTGAAGTTCCCATGCCCTTCCGAACAAAAGAAGCCGGGTAAGTGGTCTCCAGACCAGGACGACATGTACTTCGATGCCTTCGGTGTCGTTCCTGAGCTCATCTTTCCGAAGAAGTAGCCAAGGAACTCTCCCATGGTCTCGCCATCGCACGATCTCTGGCCTTCTGTCTCGATTCCAGACCACGACCGCCCCGCTGTCGTCGACTGCTTTAAGATCGTTTTTTTTCTTAATCGAGAGGCGTGCTCGAACGTCGCCCCGGTGCTTAATGCGCTCGCCCTGTTTCTCGGAGGTTTGGGGCGGGACAAACTACACTTCTATGTCAATGACGAGGGCGATACCCAATCCCTTCCTCCGAATCCCATGAGCTACGTGAGCGCACGTCTTCAGCATGCGACCTTGGAGGGTAAGGTTGCCGCTCTCATCCTGCTCAGTACTGCAGGATGGGGAGGGCGTTACGAAGTCAAGTATTACCATGCTCCTAACATCTCGCCTCGCTGGCCCGAGAAGCGCAGCTATCTCTGGTTTCATGTCGACCGCGAGTGCTTACGAGATGAAGGAATCGAGGTCGTGGTGGACTTCGTTCGATCGCTCTCTGAGCTTTTGCCCTTCAGCTACGGTTATGCCAGCCCTGCACTCTCCTACGGAGAATTCATCTCGCACGTAAGCCCAGTGATCCGCAGGATGCCAGGATTTGATGTCGCGCATCCCGGTGCCATTGCGATGGATATTGGCGATCGGGCCCTTGGGGCGTATTGGCTCAACGTCTTCAACAGAGGACTATTACAAAGTCTGGGCGGAACGGCGAGCATCGCATCGAAAATTCCAGAGGCTACACTCACTTCCGTGGGTGCAGGGGGGCTGTTGCTTCGACTTGGTCACCTGCCTGAGGTCGGGGACGTCAACCGCCTAAACGACCTGCCGCTCTACCGTAGACTCGCAGCGATCCTAGAGCCTCAACTCCGCGTCCCAAAGGTCGTCTTCTTTCGCGATGATGGTAACAACTCGGCTGCAGAGCTCCAATCGTGGTGGCACCGTCGATTTCTCTCGCCCTGATCGCGACCTTGCTGTCTGACGTTCTCACGACCTGTGCACAGTTGTCAACGATCCAATCAAACGTAGTGTTCTAAAGGACATGGGCATGAGTGAGCGATGGTTTCTGTCGCCATTAATCCATAGATCCTTGATTTCGCTTCTGTACTCGCTGGAGATCCTGTGGCAGATGCTATAGATGCTGTATTCGACGAGTCCAGAAACAATGAATGGCCCCCCTGTTCTCTTGAAGTGGCTATGCGTACACTCGCGAATTAATCCCGGTGCGTTCATGGCAACCATCGATGCGGTTAATTCAACCCCACCTTACTCCCCTTCACCGAGATCGCCCCGCTCCCCTTCACCGTCACCTTCCCGCCAGACTTCAGGATCACATCCCCACTGGCATCTAGGTTGATCTTCCCCGACCCCTTCAACGTCAGATCGCTCCCCTTCACAGTGATCTTCCCCCCGCTTTCGATGGTCACCGTAGCGCTGCCGCAGTCGATGACCACCTTACTCCCGGCGGAGAGGGAGATCTTGGAGCCGGCGCTCAGGCTGTGGTTCACGCCGACGTCGATGGACTGGCTCACGCCGACGCTGACGGCCTGACCTACGCCGATGCTGATCATCTCCGCGCCGCCCACGTTCACGCTGTGGGCCGCGCCGATGTTGACCATCTTCGCCGCGCCGACGTTCTCCATGTAGGCCGCGCCGATGTTGGTGGTCTGCATCACGGCGACGGTCTCAGTGACGTTGCCGCCGACGGTCTGGGTGATGTCCCCGCCGACGGTCTCGGTCACCGAGCCGCCCACGGAGCGGGTCACGTTCGCGCCGACGCTCTCGGTGAGGTTGGACGCGATGCTGGTCGTCTGGTTGGCGCCGATGGTCTCGGTGACGTTGGCGCCGATGGTCTCGGTGCGGTCGGCGCCGACGGTCTGGGTCTTGCCCGCGCCGACGGTCTCGGTCTGCGCCGCGCCTACGTCCATGGTGTGGTTGGCGCCGACGGTGATGGCCTGGTTCGCGCCGACGCTCAGGGTCTCGTTGCTGCCGATGGTGGTGGAGCGGTCTACGCCGACGCTGCGGGTCTCGTTGCTGGAGATGTTCACCGTCTCGTTGTTGCCGACGCTGCGGGTGCGGTCGTTGCCCACGCTCCCCGTCTCGTTGTTGCCGACGGTCTGGTTCTTGTCGTTCTCGATCGCGATGGTCCAGTCCTTCTGGCCGTGCAGGTAGACCTCCTCAGAGCCGGCCTTGTCTTCGAAGCGGAGCTCGTTGCTCCCGCCGCCGCCGGGGGTGGAGTTGCTCTTCCAGGTGGAGCGGGTGGCGCCGTCGGGCAGGCCGTAGGGCACGGTCCAAGAACTGCACGATCACCTCTTGGCCGATGCGGGGGATGGCGATCATGCCCCAGCCCGCGCCGCCCCAGCCCTGGCTCACACGAACCCAGCACGAGCTCTTGTCGTCACGGGCGCCCAGGCGATCCCAATGGAACTGCACCTTGATACGGCCAAACTCGTCGGTGTAGATCTCTTCGCCTGAAGGCCCTACCACCGTGGCGGTCTGTAGGCCGGCCACCTGGGGGCGTGGGGTCTTGCGCAGCGGGCGATAGGCCACATCCGCCGGGCGGGCCACGAACTGGTTGCGGTACTCGGGCGCGCCTTGGGGCAGCCGCGGCTCGTGGCTCACGGCCTGGCTGCCCTCGTGAAGGACGGACAGCAGCAAGAAGCGCCCGCTGACCCGGGCGCTGGGGTGGTCCAGGAGCTCCATGGTGTAGCCCGCGCAGAACGGGCGCACGTCGCCGCGGCCCTCTAAGATCTGGCGGTCGAGCTGCAGCTCATCCGCGCGTAGGCTCACCAGCGTCTTGCCTAAGCCCGCCGCGACGTAGTCCCCGGGGTAATCGTAGAACTCCAGATCGGCGCGCACGCCACCCCCGTCGTCCTCGGCGTCGAGCTGCTGGATGAGGTCGGTGCTCGGCTCTTTGAAGGCGAAGTCACGAAGGGTGGCCCGCCCGGTGGTGATGGCGCGGGACAAGCTGGCCTCGCTCACAAGCTGCGCGCCCGCGGCCGCGCCAGGGGAGGCGCGAAAGCGCACGGCCTCCCCCTCGGGCAAGGGGTCGAACCCCGCGACGTCATCGGTGAGCACCAAGGTGTGCCCATCTTCAGTATGTTTGAAGAAGAAGGTGATGCCCTCCTCCTCCATCAGGCGCATCACGAAGGTGAGATCGCTCTCGCGGTATTGAACGCAGTAGTCCCGGGGCTGGTAGTCGCCAGAGAGACGGAGGTCGAGGCCCGAGCCAGAGACGTCCGCCGCGGCGAACACCGCCTCCAAGATCTCGGGGGTGGTCATCGCCTGAAAGATGCGGCAGTCGCGGCGGCGGCTGAGCAGCCAGATCTGCGGGACCAACAGGACACGATAGCGGGTGACGCGACTGTGCCGCTCCAAGAGCCAGGCCCGCGCGATGAGGCCGTGCCAATACCGAGCGCCGACGGAGTGCGCCGCGCGAAGCCGGGCGAGCTTGCCGACCAAGGTGGTGAGGTCCAACGCGCCATCGTCACAGACCAGGTCGATCGTGGCCTCAAAGAGGTCGCTTAAGGACTCTTTGACCTGAAAACGGTGAACGAAGAGGGTGGGGCCGCCCCCCTGCACTTCAAACGCGAAGGGGGCCTTCTCGGCGTTGCGGGGACCGCTCATCAGATCAGAAAGGGCCATCGGTGCCTCCATTGGCGGACATGTTCAAGACTTGGTGAACCAGGGGCGTGCGCGGGCGCCCCAACAAGGCGCCTTTGCCGAGGCGCGTGGCGCCAGGGCCTCCAGAGAGCCGGGCCGTCTGAACGGCGGACTCCTCGATGATGAGCTCCAGCTCCCAAGGCTGGGGGCCTTCGAGCCACGCCTCGACCAACGCGCGTAGGCGGTTGAACGCTGTCGCCCCTTCGCGGAGCTCGGCGACCTGCTCGTGCCCGAGGGGACCGACGATCACCCGAATGGCGCCGCCGTAAGACCACAGGCGTCGCCCCAAGAGCGTGTTCTGGCCTAAACGCGCCTTGCCAAGGGGGGCGCGGGCCTCGGCGGGGAGGTCCACGGCGCGAGGGGGCGCGCTCGTGACGCGGATGGGCAGGCCCGGCAGGCAATGGCGCAGGACCTGCTCCAGTCCGGGCTCGCCGCGGGGGCGGTGGTGCCACAGCGGCGCCAGCTCCAAGAGCGTCTCGCGGGACAGCCCCACACGAGACAACGACGGGGGCAGCGCCAGCAGCTCGTCCACGAGGCGCGTAAGGGGGTCATCTCCCCACCGATCCGCGTGAACCCACCAGCGAGCCTCGGCGTGGGCGCGAAACAGCAATGAGAGCGCGCGGTGGTTGAAGATGTCCAAGAAGGCCGCGACACGACGGCCGTGCTCGTGGTCCTGAAGGATGGCCTGGGTGTCGTGGTCCGGGAGCGGGGAGGCCGGGCCATAGAGCCCAAAGAACGCGACCTCTACGTCAAACCGTGGCGTGCCGTCGGGGTGGTGGCCGAGCGTCACGCCGATAACATCGCGCGTTGGAAACCCGAGTGAGGCGTGTCCGCGCGCGCGAAGGGCCTCGCGCTCAGGGGGACCATCACCACCAAGGGGGATGGAATCTGGCAACAACGACTGAAGGACTCGCACGAGGGCGGTGAAACGCCACGGGCCGGGCTGGGCGAGCAGCCGCTCGACCTTCGCGGGGAGCTTTAGATCAGGGGCTGGCGGCCGATACATGGCGTCCACTCCAGGCTCCTGCGCCGACCTTCAACGTCGGCGATGATGAGGCGTGTCCAGGTCCCCAGGGTGGCCTGGCTCATGAGCACTCGCTCCAAGACCATGCCAAACAAGAACGCATCCCCCGCGCCGAGCTCGTCCTGGCGCATCTCCAGGCGGAGCTCCACCCCCCTCACCAGCGCGTCACCGAAGCGCGGGCGGGCGGACGGCTGGGACCAAGGGAGCGAAGAGACGGGGATGGGGCGGTCTTGTGGGGTGGCGCGCACCCGGGCGATGGCGTCACAACGCCGCTGGTGGATGGCCCTGGCGCGCTCGTCGTCTAAGGCCCGCAGGTTGAACAGGTCCATCCACGCGAGCAGGCCCTCCCGGGTGGACAACGTGCCTCGCCCGAGCGCGAGCTGGCCGACGAGACGCCCGGCGAGGCGCCGGCCCAAGGGGGGCGGAATGGACGCGGTGGGGACCGTCAGGTTTCGGGTGCGTAGACCAGCGGGCACCGTGGCGCGGAGCGTGTGGACCTCGCCGATCCCGAGCTCGCGGGGGAGGCGCCCGTTTGTGCAGCGAAGGTCGAGCCGGATCACCTCCACCTTGTCGAGGGTGGCCGGGGCAGAGAGCACCAGCCAGGGGTCAAAGCTGCCCATGGCGGGGTTCTCACGAAGCCGGAGGTGATACCAAAGGCAGGAGGGATCCCGCACCCCCTGGCCTGCCGCCGAGACCTCTAGCAGCGGTCGATATGGCCGCGACAGGTCTTGGCCGAGCACCTTCCCGCTCACGCTCTCGACGCTGAAGACCTCAAAACGCCGCGCGCGGGAGGCGCCCCGCCCAGCGGAGGCTGGGCCCCGCCGCCGGTCGAGGTCGCCTGACGGGATGACGAGGTAGTCGTCAACGTAGGCCTCGCGCCGGATAGGCTCCGCGGCGTGGCGGAACAGGTTGACGGCTGGCGCGCAGCCCAGGCGAAAGGAGTCGGCGGTGACACGATGCGGCTCTGGGAAGGGCTCGTCAAACGGGATCTCAAGGGCGAAGCTGCTCGCCGTACCCAAGCGCGGGAGGTCTCCTAAGCTCGGAAACTCGACAAAATGAAAGCGCGCGGGGAACGCGAACAGCTCGAACAGGTGGCGATACCCTTCGACGGAGGTCGTCCAGCCCGGGACGAGGGCCTCTTGAAGGTCGAACCCCACCTGCGCTGGCGGCGGGAGATTCTCAAGCACGAGCTGGCCTGTCTGAAGGTCACGAACCCGCGGAGCGCCTCGACGCCGCTGAAGCAGATACAGGAGCAGATCCGCGGGTAGGCCATCCTCACCGGAGAGGTAAAAACGAAGCTCTGGGAGCGGCGCCCCGGCGAGCTTCGCGGCGGTCAGGCCCGGCGCAAGCTGGAGCTGAAGACGCAGGGTGCTGTGACCCTCTTGCGCGATGATCCGCGCGTCGATCACGCGCAGCGGCGGGATCACGGCGGGGGCCGTCGTCGTAAATCGACAGGGCTCGGTGGCGTCGTCGCCCAACGAGACGGGCGCTGAGGCGACCTCTGCGCCCGCGGGCACTCGGCGGGTCTGGGTCTCTTGTTCACTCGCGATGAACTGTTGGATGACCATCGACGGCGTGGGGCGTAAGGTCTGCGGGAGCAGAACCCGAAGCAGATCCTGGGCGATCTCGACCTGCTGCCACCCCCTGGAGCAGCCGCTCAACGGACGGGTCGGCGCTCTGGCGCCCAGTGAACCAGGCCAGCTCGGGGTAACGCCCTGCGAAGTCCCTCCCGGAGTCACGCAGGTAGGCAAGCTCGCGGGAGTACAGCTCAAAGAGCGTCTGGCGTCTGCTCATGTCAGTCACAGGTCCTCCGAGACCCGCCAGGAGCCCGCCCGGCTGACGCTCGCTTGGCATTGCACCTCGGGGCCCCGCCCATGCTCGCTGCGGAGCGTGCCCCGGATCTCAAAGCCGAGCATATGGGGGTTTGCCCGATCCGCGATGAGCGTCACGCTGTCCGACGTGACGCTCAGGCGTGGCTCACGGCGCTCGATGAGGCGCACCAGCGCGCGACGCATCTCTTGTAGCAGCGGCTGGTCTGGGTCGTCGCAGGGGCGCTTGGGCATCACATGCGCGAACTCAGAGAGCGTCGGGAAGCCGTAGTCGGGGTCGATCATGCAGGTGCCGCGGGCGGTCCCGAGGAGCTGATCCAGATTCGCCAACACAGACGCGGCGAGCGCGGTCTCTTCATCCACCCCGGGGCGAGGCCCGCGGGGATGATCGTGAAGGCGCTGGAGGAGTGTCCTCGGGTCCGCCATGGGGCCCTCCTACTTGGGCTCGATGTTGCCGACCAAGGAGAGCTCAAAGAACGCCCCCTGGAACTTGATGTGCGGCATGAGCATCATGCTCACGTTGTACCAGCCCGGATCGCCGGGGACATCGTTGACCATGATCTTGATCGCGCGGAACGGGCGCTGGCCTTGAACGTGGGCGTCGGGCTCGGCCATCTCAGAGATGTACTGGGCCACCCAGGTCTGGAGGTTCTTCTGCATCACCTGCTTGGTCATGTTGCGGCCAAGCTGCTCACGCTGGAACACCGAGATGTGGTGCGCGAGCCGGCAGACCAAAAACATGTAGGGGAGCTGGGTCCCAAGCTTGTAGTTGGTCTCGGCCGTCCTGCCCTCGGGGGTGTCTCCGAAGAACTTGGCCTTCTGGACCGAGTTCGCGTAGAAGAACACCGCGTCGGCTGCGCCTTTGCGGTGAACCAAGGGGATGAACCCTTCGTTCGACAGCTCGGTCAGCGTCGTCATCGGGATGAGGATCTCGGTGGGCGGCTTGGCCTCTTTGTCTCCCATGCTCTCGTACATATGAACGGGCAGGCGCGGGACGGTGCCTCCGGCCTGGGGGCCGATGATGTAGGGGCACCATCCGTAGTTGGAGAAGCTCTCAGTTAGCCGTGTGCCGAAGGCATACGCGGCGTTGCCCCAGAGGTAATGCTCGTGGCTGGCCTCCACACGCTCCCGATAACGGAAGCTGCGGATGGGGTTCTCGACCGGGTCGTAGGGGTGGCGCAACAAGAAACGCGGCATCGTGAGGCCGACGTAGTTCGAGTTGCGGGACTCGCGGAACGCCTGCCAACGGGGCTGGTCCTTGATCTCCAGCGTGGCGAGCTTCGGCAGGTCGGTGTAGGTGTCTTTTCCCCAAAAGGCTGGGCCTGCGGCCGCGATAAACGGGGCATGCGCTAGTTCGGCGACGTCCGCGATCTTCTCCATTAGCGCCACGTCGGGGGTGCTGGGGCCGAAGGTGTAGTTGCCCAGGATGGCGCCGATGGGCTCTCCACCAAACTGCGCGAACTCCTCCTGGAACACCGCCTTGTACAGCTTCTTGGAGCGCGCTCCTGTGCCGTCGAAGAAGTCGTCCTGAAGCTCCTTCTTGGTGGCGTCTAGGACCGCGATGATGTTCTTGTTCTGCCCATCAAACTTCGTGCGGTCGACCAGAAAACGTAGGCCTCGCCAGGCGCTCTCCGCGGCTTGGAAGGTCGGATCGTGCAAGACCTCGTCAAGCTGCACCGTGAGGCGCTGGTCCACGAGGTCGATCATCTGGTCGAGCATCTCGACTGTGACCCGGGGCGCGCCCTCGTTCTCTTGAAGGGCCTGCTGGAGGATCAGGCTGAGCCCCGTGACGGTGTCTTCAGTGGTCCACGAGCCTGCGGCGGGCGGCCCAGTGCGCACCAGCGGATGCGTCACAAGCTCCGGATCGAGCTCAAGGGTCTTTGCGGTCGCGAAGATGGTCTGGGATTCGGACGTAGACATAGGGAAAAAGCTCCTAAGATCGGGTTGGGCTAGCCGTTCTTGCGGTCTTCGAGGGCGTGAACAAAGGCCCGCGCTGCCTCAGGATCGTTCGCGAGCTTGGCCAGGTTCTTGCGGAACTCCTCCTCGTTGATGAACTGCATCTTCATGCGCTCTAGCACCCTGCGCATCTGCAGAAGCTTCTGCAGCTCGGGCACCTGCTGCACGACCTGGTCAGGATCAAAGTCCTTGAGCCGCTTGATCTCCAGCGTCACAGGAAGCCGCGCGCCCTCTTCGTTCGTCAGGCGGTTCGGGACCGACATCTCCATCTTGATGTTCTGGCTCGCCAGACGTTGATCGAAGTTGTCTTGGTTGACCTCCAGCGCCTTACGTCCGCTCAGCGGGAGGGTGTTGTTGCCGACCGAGAAGTCTCCAACCACCAGGAGCTTCAGCGGGAGAGTGCGCTGGTCTTGCGCTTTGCCGACGTGCGGCCGGTAACGAATGTTGATCGGTTGTAGCTTCTCGAAGAGCTCATCGGCCATGGTGGACTCCTGTCGTTAGGTGGACTCTTGGGGGATCAGCAGACCATAAAGCCCTTGCAACGCCGAACGACGAAGAAGAGCCGCGTTAGAGATAGTGGTTGACGAAGGATTGGGTGTGCTCGCTATGAGCGTTTCGAGGCGCCAGCAAGCGCGCGTGACCGCCTCAGCGAGCGTCGGATCCCAACGGTCCAAGTCATGCTGGCGGGCCTGATCATCCAGGGCGCTGAGGATCGCCTCCGCGGCGGCATGCTCTCCGACGTTAAGGAGGGCATCGGCGACGCGAAGCGCGCCCTCAAAACGTTGCCGACCGCCCCGAGTCTGCTGCGCGACCTGCTCCAAGGTGAGGAGCCCCTCCCGGATTCGCCCCTCGGCGAGCGCTTGTAGGCCCAAAGCCCATGGGTCGCTCCCCTCTTCAATGGATCGAAAGTCTGGCGCAGGCCGCGCCGAGTCGCCTAACGCACGCTCTGCTGCGGGGGGCGGGGTGGCAGGCGGAAGCGGATCGTTGGCGGCTGTGCTCGCCCCGGGCTGCGCTCGCCCGCTCAAACTGCGCAGCCAGGCACGCGTGGCGTCGTCTGCCAAGGGCCGACCATCGGCGAAGCGTAAGTCTAAGAGGTTTGGCCAAACGAGCGTTGCCTCCTCGGCGATGTCGGCGACGACCGCGGCGGCGGCGTGGCCTCCGACCTGGGGCAAGCACTCCGCCAGCGCACGGTAAAGGTCGAGCCACCAAGGGAAGACACGAATCGTGTCCCACAGGAAGCCCACCCGCGCCGCTGGATCTACGCCCTCTTGCTCAAGCTCGGAGATCACGTCTTCGCCCGGTGGGGACAGCGGCGCACCTCCCGGGGACTTCTCGCCCTGAGCGAGCGCTGGGACGGCCTCCACAAGACTTGACCAAGCCAGACAGAAGTTGCCGGTGATGAACGAGGAAGGGTGCAGCGCGCAGAGGAGCTGAACCAGCGCGTCCACCGGCGCTCTCAACACCCCAATGGCGGCGACGATGTCCGCGGGGCTGGCAGGTGATGAGTCGCCGCTCTTGGCCAACGCGCTCCGAACCTCCTTTCGGAGCCGCTCGGTGGCTTTCGTGAGCGTGACGCTGTTGTAGGTCGGCGCAGGCGACGCCGGAACTGGCGCGTCTTGGACGCTCGGGGGAGCCAGACGCGCCGCCCACCTTCGTGTGGTGTCATCCGCCAGCCTCGTCCGGCCTTCGTCATCCATGCGCAGCTCGGCGAGGCCCTTCGCTCGATCCAGCCACATCGCCGTCATTCGTTCAACGGCGAGGGCTGAAGCCTCATGACCGCCGCGACGGAGCCGATCAGCCGCGACACGATGAGGATCAAGCCATCGAACGTGCCCACGCTCTTGCCAGATGACCTCTAGGTCGATCCAGGGCGCCGCCCCGCCGAGCTGCGGCAGCCGAGCGGCACGCTCCGCGAGATCCTGCGCGACACGAGCGTCGGCCGTGATGACACCTCGTGCGCTTTGAGGGACGGGCTCGATGCACCAGGCGAGCGCCCTCGCGAGGCGCCAAGCCGAGGGCAACCCCGGCCATGCGCCGACGACCGCGCGTAACACCTGCCAAAGCGGCGCCTGCAGCGCGCTCCACCACGGCTCGCAGACCTCAAGGCTGACTGGGCCAGCGAGGGTCTCAATGAGCTCCTCACGAGCGGAGACAAGCTGCCCAGTGACCTGTTCAGCGCTTGAGCCAGCGGGGGCTGACTGCGTGGACGGAGCGCTCGCGGATCCGCTCAAATCGACAATGGCTCGGCGAAGTTTGCGGATGTCATCCGTGCAAGAGACGCCTCCAAGCTGACGGGCCGCCTCGGACTCCAGGAGTCGCAAAGACTCCACCACGAGCTCTTGCGCTGCCCGTTCGCCGTGGCGACCGCTTCGTTGGGACGGCTCACGGAGGTGAGCCTCCACACGCATGAGGAACCTCTGAAGCTGCGCGGCCCGATCGGGCTTCGCCCGAGGCCACACCTCCGGCCAGATGGGGTCACTCAATAGATCAAGCCAGATCGTCAGCGCGTCTTGAAGGCCGACAAATCGACGGTCCATCCAGAGCGCGACCGCGAGCTCACTTGCGACGCTGAGATCCTTGCTGTGCAGCGCGAGCAAGGGCACGGCCCGCTGGATCACCTCGCTCCAGCTCGGCTCTGCGCCAGGGAGCACGTTGATCGCGGCCTTGTACTTAGGAAAGGCGTCCGCGAGCTCGACAGGCAGCCCGCCGGGGGCACGTTCGAGCACCTTCCAACTCCCGGCCTGGACGAGCTCGCAGGGGAGAGTAGAGTCCGTCATGGCGCGCTCCCTGCTCTCCGCTGCGCGGTGTGCTCCGCAGAGGAAGGGGAGGCCACTTGCAGGTCGGAGGCCAACATTCCGGCGGACCAAGCCACCCACGCGACCACGACCAAGCCCAGGAGGGACGCACCGCAGAAGGCCGCGATGAACTGCATTCTGAGCGTGTCAGACGCTGGAGGCGGAGCAGGTCGTGGGGAGGCCTCGGTAAACGGTGGAAAGAGGATGTCGGGCGAGGCTGCACTAGAGAGGCGCTGGGTAAGTCGCGAGAGCCGCGCCTCATGCTGACGGTCACCCGGCGTGAGCTCACCCTGAAAACCAGCCTTCATGCAGAAGTAGAAGATCCACAGCACCTCAAGGCGCCCTTCGCGCTCCAGACGGTCCAGAACGGTGTAGAAGTGGTGCCCAGCGAGCGTGGTCTTTCCGGCTTCGATCTCAAGCGGTGCCGAGGCCCAAGCGCTCCGAAGCTCCCCGCCCGCCATACGAATCGCCTCGTTGAGCGTGACCACCACCGCAAACTCGGCCTCGTCTACGTCTGCCGGACGCACATTGGCGGCGTCCATGGCCCGGCGGCGGGCCTCCTGAAGCTCCACCTTTAGGAGACGGCGGAGCTCGTCGGGCGACTTGGCGACGGGCTCCTGCTGATAGATCCGCGCGGCGAGCAGAATCAACGCAGAGTATGCACCCCAGAGCGGATTTAGCTCAGAACGGTGAGCGGCAAGCGTAGGACGAGATTGAACTCGGGTTCGGTCGGAAACGGGCGCCATGGTGTCGTCATCGCTCCAATCGTTCAAGTGACGATATAAATGGCTGCCTCAACTGAGCTAAATCGGTCAGGCAGCCACGCCGCCAGCGATCTCGTCTCGACCAGCCTCTCCCAGCGAAGGCCGGTCGCGCGGAGCCGGAGGTAGAACCCGTCGGCGTGGTCCGGGAGGCGCGCCTGCCCTGCATCGGTCGGTTGAAGGTCGACGCCGCCCAGCCCATGAACCACCAGATTCTCGATCTGATCGTCGGAGGCGACCTTGACGACGCCGAGGAGGTCCTTGAGGGTAGCGCCGGTCGCAGAGAGGCCGCGCACAAAGAGATAGAGCTGCTGCGCCTCCATGTCGCCGACCCCATCGAGCTTACAGAGGCGGGTGTGTTTGTCTCGGAGGGTGAAATCAAGGCGCTGGAAGCCGGTCGGGAAGCTGATGTCCATCAAGGTGATGATCGTGGTGACCAGATCCCGAAAGGAGTCATACATCCGCTCCGACCGGAACAGCGGCAAGCTGGATGGGAGGGGAGCGGAGTGAAAAACGGCCAGTTGGCTCGCGAGCTTGGCCAGCTCAACATGAACCTCCTGGGGGGAGAGGCCACCAAGGTGCAACGCGTGGCGGAGCTGCGCCAACCCTTGGCTCAAGATCATCGACACCCACATGACCTTGAGGCCATCCCCAAACCCTTCGGTCGCGAGCGCGAGCTCGCGGCGGGGCTGGAGGGCAGCTAAGCGGGCCGAGAGCCGGTCTGAGAGGTCTCGCAGGATGCCCATCAGGATGGGAGAGGAGTCACAACGCAGGATGAGCGGGATGTACGCTGTGCTGAGGGCCCATACGCCGTCACCATCACGGCCGACCTCACCCAGCTTGAGCGCCACCAAACCATCGAAGGACTCACCATCGTACAGCAGGCGAAGCTGAGGGATTCCTACATCAATCTCAGATACTTCGGACTCCCCATAGACATCCTGAACGCG
Source organism: Myxococcota bacterium (assembly GCA_023150845.1). Classification (GTDB taxonomy): domain Bacteria; phylum Myxococcota_A; class UBA796; order UBA796; family CAJQPC01; genus JADKFE01. Next base: position 14,297 of record JAKLKD010000149.1, read on the forward strand.
GACCTTGCTCGCCTGAAGTCTCGCGGGGTGAAGGACGCCCGGACCAGCCAAGTTTACGAGGCTGGCGTGCTCCTCAGGCATCGCGAGCCATACCCCACGTCGCGAGGTGTCGGAGCCTGAGGGGAGCTGCCGAGCCGAGGGAGGGGCATGGACTCCGGGCACGCTGACCGGCGAGCCATCGGGCAAGACCCCCTGAAAAGCTCTTAGCGCCACCTGGCCGTTGGTGCAGAGAAGGTCTGCTGTCAGGACTCCTGTCGTGCTCGTCGTGATGATCCGTTGACGTAGCCAAGCTTCCGCCTTGAACTCGCGCTCCCACAGCTGAAAGTGCTGCGGACTCAAATAGATGCCTTCCGTCCAGAGAACCTGCATCGAAGACTCCTAACCACTCATTAGCCGAGTATACCAGCAAAGCGCTTACGGCAAGTGTTCTCCGCAGAATGCGCCTAGGACCGACGCTGTTGGGGGTAACCATGACGTCGTCGTCTTCTATCTAAACACTCAGAACGATTACGAATATGAGCCATGCGCCGATAGCGGGCCAAAATTGAGCGTTCTCTATAGCCGGAGGGCGCGCTACGCTGATCTTGCGCTTGGGCGTAGCGCGGGGCTCAAGTAGAGGTCCACTCATCTGCTCTCGAAGGTGGACTTGGCCCGGCACGCCCAAGTATCGCGGGGCGCGGGTGGTGGGTCCGGTGCGGGCGAGCAGCCGACCTACTGCAAGGCGGCTGTGGACGGGACTAACTAATACACAAAGAAGCAACCGCCCTTGCCTGGAACCATCAACTCACGATGAGTACGTGCTGTTGCGAGCAGTAGGGGGCCCCAGAATTGAGCTCGCCCCCCAGTTCCGTAGACACTCTGTTCTATCATCATCACTGTCAACAACAATCACAGACTACGCTATTGCCAGGACGATCATTACACCCCCACGTGCGGGGTCAGGGTGAGCCTCACAACTGGTGGATGGGGTCGATGGTCTGTGGACAGACGCTCGTTTGCAGTGGGTTGCCTGCTCATTACCGAGCCAAGCGCTCAAAGGCTCTTAGGCTTTGATAGCCGATGGCGGAATGCCGCTTAGTGCGTTCGTAAAAGACCTCGATGGTTTTGAACAGCCTGCGCTGGGCGTCGCTATGGCTCTCGAATCTCTTTCCGAGTTCGGTCCTGAGCGTCCCGAGGAGGCTCTCAGGGACGGCGTTGTCGTAGCGGCTCTCCTTACTGCTCATGCTCTGGACTGCGCCGAGCTCGGTGGGGCGTCGCCTGTAGTCGGCGCTGGCGGTTAGCGCGCCACGATCGGTGTGGTGAATGAGGCCCGGCTTGGGGTGGCAATGCTGCGCGGCCATGTTCACGGCCGCCAAGGCGAGTGGGGTGTGGTTGGTCTTACCCGTAGCCCAGCCGACCCCCTAACGCGAGAACAGATCGAGAAGAACGGCGAGAGTTGTTCAGCCTTCTGGGGTCCCCAAGAAGGTCACATCAGCCACTCAGCCGGTGTCCAGCGCCGACGCGGAGAAGGGCTGGTTGAGCAGGTTCTCGGCGATCTCGTCTGGGGGATCGGAGCTCGTCGTGCGGTCCAGCGCTCAGGCGGCCGACCGAAGAGCTGCCCATTCTTCATCGGCCGCGCGACCCGCTTGCGGCTGGTCTTGATGCCGTTGGCCTTTGGCTCAAAGTGTCGCGCGGGCTGCCATTGGCGCCTCGCCCGCGCGTGTGCGCCGCCTCGACGAAGACGTTGTGGGGTCTATCCTCTTGAGTTCGCTCGGACTCAAGGTGCTGACGTCAAGCATATTAGTCCGACGCGGAGACCTATAGCGCTCGACAGCTCATCCGAATCGACCGGATGGATTCTCCGCGGCGACAAAGGCGAAGCGCAGCGACTCTCTCTCGTGAAGAAGGTCGTCGCTTTTTGTATTTCTAACGCATTCGTCAGAATTAGATCCTCTCGATGCAACCGGATCAGCTCAGCGCGCTCCGGCGCAGTGAGCGCACCACTCTCCAGATCGCGGCCAGGGACACGTTCTGATGCGATTAACCATTCCCGCAGGGCGGTCTGGGAGACTCCGGGCTCCGTGGCTACCCGCGAGTTCGCACGACCATCCGCTACAAATAGGCTCACAGCGCCCGTCTTGAGCTCGGGCGTGTAGCTCAGGCGTTTGTGGTTGGTCTTCTTTCGTTAGGACATGCTCTGCTCCTTGGTGGGTCATCCTCACTCGACGGATGGCAGGTGTCCACGGAAGCGGGGCAAGTTCCGTAGAGGAGGTCCGGGCGGTCTCGCGGGTAGCCAAGGAGCTAGGGTTTCCCACACTGCTCAAACGTAGCGCGTAATACCCGCTCAGCGCGGTCGCGGTAAGCCGTGTCCGACACAGTGAAGGGCTTGAGCGACAGGCCCTAGGTCGCCAGGGCCTTCAAGAATTCGCCCACCTCATACCAGGCGTTCAGGTACGACACAGCGACGTGAATCGCCAAGGGCAGGCCCCCAAGGCCCCGACCAAGGCGCGGCGCGCGCCGGGCCGCTCGACGGCAGCAAGGTGGCGCGGAGAAGCTCAAGCTGAGCGGCGCGGCCGACGACGGCGCCCAGAGCGGCGTTGGCCCCGGCGAGCGCCGCGAAGTGCTCGGGCCGCGCCGCGACGCCCCAGATCTCCCCGGCGAGGCTCTCCCGTTGGGTGACCAAGGCGGCGAACAGCGCGCGCTGAACGAGCCCCGCCGAGGTGAGCACCGAGACGGCGTGGGTGGCGAAGGCCAGGGGCGTCGTGCTCGTGGGCACCATCAGCCGCGCCTTGAGCGGCGCCTCGTCCGAGAGGCCTACGAGCGCCCGGTAAACCTCGTGAACGTCAAACCGCTCGCTCAAGAGGCGGATGAGGTGAAGCTCTGGCGAGGTGTAGGCCATGGGGGCTCCGGAGAACACGGCGCAAACAGGATGGCGCCAGCGCGCCGGTCTGTGATCGTACACCGCGCCCGAGCAGCGCCGAGCAGGCGGGTGAGCGTCGGTGGCCAGGGCTCGTTGAACTCCGCCAAGGCGCACGATCGGGGCGGTGGGTCGGCGTGACCGGAGGAGGCGGTCACGAGCGTCGCCCCTCGGCCGTCCGCCCGCCGAGCCCGAGTCCCCACGACCAGCGCCGGGGTCGGCCCCGCGTGCGGGGTGAGCGGGTTGTGATCGTGGGAGCCCAGGAGGAGCCCGGAGCGCGTGATGCGCGGGAGGGCTCCGGATGCGCAGCGACCCCCGGCTCCGTGACGGAGACGGGGCGAGCGGTCCCACGAGCGCGACCCCGAGCACCGCGCGATCAGGGGCCGGCCTCGGCGCGTTCGCGTCGCCACGACGCTCAACGCCGCGCACCCCCACCGGGAGCCCGCCCTCGTCCACGCCGCGCACGCACGATCAGGGGCCGGCCTAGGCGCGTTCGCGTCGCCACGACGCTCACCGCTAGTCACCCCACCGGGAGCCCACCCCGCCGCTGCCCCCTCGGCGTTCCTGGCCTATACTCCAGGGGTCCACCGAGGAGCCCCGTGACTCTGCGCTTCACCTCGCCCGCGCCACGCGCCCGCCGCCTCAGGCGTATCGGGGCGACGACGTGATCGGCGCCTTTTGGGCGGTCGGGGCGGCGCTCGCGGAGGTGGGGACCTTTGAGGCCCAGGACGGCGCCCTGGTGGTGTGGTCGGGGGAGGCCGGGGTGCGGGTGTATCGCGCCGTCGGCGCCGAGGGGCGCAGCCTCAGCCTGAGCTGGCGCTCCCCGGCGGGTAAGGTCGTCGAGGCCGTGATCTGGCGCGGGGACCTCTACGCCTTGGTGTCCCTCGACCCCGAGCCCCCGGTCATCTACCGGGTGGCGCTCTCCGACGGGGAGACCCGCGCCGTGATCAACGTGCGCTGGGCCCACACGCTCACCGTCGACCCCCGCAGCGGCGCCTTGGTCATCGCCAACGCCGGAGGGGACCTCTTCGTCGCCCAGGGCCTCGCCGAGACCCGGCGCGGGCTGATGATGGGCGTCGACGAGCGTGACCCCGCCGCCGTCGACATCCTCGGCACCCGCGCGGATGACCTGCTCTGGCGCCGCGACGGGCGGCTCCTGGCCGCTGGGCCCCGCGGGCTGGTCGTCGCGGAGCTGGGCCTCGACGGGGACCGGCGGGCGAAGAAGGCCCGGGGTGTGCTCCCCGCCCAGAGCCTCCAGGTGGCTGAGGTCTGCGCCGACCGTTTGGTCACCCTCGGCGTCCACGACGATGAGACCCGGCTCACCCGCTGGAGCCTCATGCACCCCGCCGCGCCTTGGCCCCTGCCGCTGGGCGACGTGGCCCTCGACGAGGGCGCCTTGGGCCTCATCCCGCTCCCCGAGGGCGTCTGGGTGCTCGCCCCCGGGCCCCTTGAGCCCCTCGACGCCCGCCTCGGCGAGCCCGACGGGCAACGTTTCCCCGGCGTGCTCATCGGCGCGTCCATGCCCGAGCTCGGGGCCTGGGTGCCCGCGGCTGGTCACACCCTGCGCCACGGCGCCCAGCGCGGCCTGCTCGTGCTCGTGGACGACGCCCTCCGCGTGCGGGTGGTGCGCCCCCCGGAGGTCAGCGCCGCCTGCGCCGCCCCGCCCTGGGGCCCCGTCGCCGCCGCCCACCTGCTCCAGCTCGACGCCAAGGCCCGCGCCCTCGCCGACCTCGTGAGCCGCGTCGACCTGCCCGTCGGCGTCGTCGACGCCGGGGAGCTCGACCGCAGCTCCTCCACCGCCTGGCGTGAGACCGTGCGGGAGCTGCTGCCCACGGCCTCTCCGACGAACCCCCTGCCGATCCTGCTCTCCCGGGGCTTCTTGGAGCGCTTCGACGTGCCCGAGGGCGACCCCATGCGCGCCGAGGTCGAGACCCGGGAGGCCGAGGTCAACCGGGCCACGCTCCAGGCCCTCATCGCGCTGTTCACCGTCGGCACGGCCTTGTCTTGGGCCGCCCTCACCGCCCTGCGCCGGGTGAGGATGCGCGACCGTGTGCTCGCCGCGGCCTGGAACCCCTTCCGCCAGGACAGCCCCAACAACCCCGAGCGCACCCCCTTCGCCGCGAACGGCCTCGCCGACGACCTCATGCGCACCTTGGACCTCAACTGCGCCGTCGTCGAGGGGCCGCAGTTCTCCGGCAAGTCGGCGCTCTTGCGGCACGTCGCCTGGCGGCTGGAGCACGAGGGCCTCGGCGGGCGCGTCGTCGGCGTCGTGCGCCTGGGCCTGCTCGGCGTGCCCGAGGCCGAGTTCTGGACCCGCCTCGGCCGGGCCATGGTCGAGGCCCTGCCCGAGTCCCCGGTGACCGAGGAGCTTCGGGAGCTCGACACCCTGGACCGCGGCGCCGTGGAGTACCTCCTCGACGAGAGCCTCTCCGACGACGGGCCCCGGCTGGTGCTCGTGCTCGATGACCTCGACACCTTGGGCTCCTACCGCAGCGAGGCCCAGCGCTTCCGAGGGCTGCTCCAGGTCGTGCCCAGCCACCGCATGGCGGTCTTGGGCGCCGGGGTGTCCATCCGAAAGGGCTTCGCCGGGGCCGATGAGGAGAGCCCCTGGTTCAACCTCTTCCAGGTCCGGCAGCTTCGAAACATGAGCGAGGCCGAGCTCCTGGCTTACCTCGACAGCCGCCTCGCCCACCCCTTCGGCTACAGCCCCGACGCCGCCCGGCGCATCCTGAGCCTCAGCGAGGGGCGGCCGCTGCAGGTCTGGCACCTCTGCTTCGGCGCTGTAGAGCACCTCCTCGATGAGCGCCGCCTGGAGCTGCGCGTCGAGCATGTGGAGCGCGCGCGAGCCGACCTGCGGGCCTCGGCCGGCGGCCTCGCGCGCCTCGACGTGACCACGCTGATGGGCGCGGACGGCGCCAGCGAGGTGTGGGAGCAGGTCGTGCGACAGATCGCCTCAGCGCGCCGTCGTCGGGATGATCTGCTCGCGCGGGTCCACACCACGCGGAGCGCCGCCGTGGTAGAGAAGATGGCCGAGGCAGACTTCTTCAAGCAGGGCGACCAAAAGCAGAGCGAAGGCGGTTGAATGTATTGTGTGGGCAACACCCTCGATGATGATCGCGACGTCTACGGTCGGCGCGCGCTCTTCACCGAGCTCTACAGCGGGCCCCACCGCCGCCTGCTCCTCGTCGGGATGCGCCGCACGGGCAAGACCGCCACGCTCTTGCAGATCGAGCGCCGCGCCTTGGCCGAGGGCAAGTTTGTGCCCTTGTACATCGCCCCCGAGGGCTGCCGCGACGTCGCCTCCCTGCGCGACAGCTTCGCGAACGCGCTCTCCCGCCGCCGCAAGCTGCTCCCGGCCTTGCCCGGCGGCTTCCTCAAGCTCCGTGAGCTGCCCCTGGGCGACCTCTTGCTCGTCGCCGGGGAGAGCGCCGAGCAGGCCGGGCTGCCGCTCTTTCTGCTCATCGACGAGGCCGACGCCTTGGCGACGGTCGCCGAGCAGGACCCGAGCGTCGTCAACATCCTGCGCGCCTCCTGGCCGTCGATGGACGGCGCCCGGGTGGTCCTCACCGGCAGCCGCCAGGCCGTGCGCCTGCTCCACGAGAGCTTCGGCCAGCCCGAGCCGATGCTCGCCGGGTTCAGCCAGCGCACCCTGAGCCCCGTCCTCGCCCGGGCCGAGGCCATGGACCTCGTCGCCCTCCGCCAGCGCGGCGGCGAGGGCCGGGTGGACTTCACCGCCGCCCAGACGAGCTGGCTCCTCGACCGCACCGGCGGCCACCCCTACCTCACCCAGGCCACCTGCGACCAGGCCCGGCGCCTCAAGACCGGCCCGGAGCTGGCCCTGGGCGCGGTGATGGCGGCCTTCCCGGCGTCGAACGCCTTCCAGCAGGACCTCGAGCGCACGAGCCCCTCCGAGCGCGCCGTGCTCCAGGCGATCATCGACGGCCAGGGCCTTGAGGACTGGCACGAGCCCTATGTGCGCTCGCTCCTCGACGTGGGCCTGCTCAGCGCCGAGCGCGCCTTGTCCGTGCCCGTGCTCGCCGACTTCGTGGCCCGCATCGGCTGGGAGAGCCTGCCCTCCCGCCTACAAGACGCCGACGTGGCCCCCGTCGCCAACGCCCGGCCCGCCCCGCCGCCGACGGCCACGCGCTACCGCACTCTGCGGGTGCTCGGGGAGGGGGCCTTCGGGGAGGTGCTGCTCGTCGAGTCCATCTCCCCCCAGGGCGTGCGCCGCCTCGTCGCGGTGAAGCTCCTGCGTAAAGGCTGGGAGAGCCAGGCCGCCGTCGCCGCCCGGCTGCGCGACGAGGCCCGCATCCTCGCGCTCCTCCGTCACCGGGCCATCCTGCGCGCTGAAGACATCGTGCGCCTCGACGACCGCCTCGGCGTGCTCATGGAGTACGTCCCCGGCGTCGACATCCGCGACCTCATCGAGCAGAACCGCCGCGGCGTCTTGCCGCTCTGCCCGCCTCGGGTGGTCGCCGAGATCGCCGCCGAGGTCGCCGAGGCCCTGGACGTGGCCTACAACCGCGTCGCCGAGGGCGAGCCCGCGCCCTTCCGCGTGCTGCACCGCGACATCAAGCCCCACAACATCCGCCTCACCGAAGACGGCGAGGTGAAGGTGCTCGACTTCGGCGTCGCCGGGGCCCAGTTCGCCGGGCGGGAGCACGTCACCCAGCGCGGCGGCGGCGGCACGATCACCTACATGGCCCCCGAGCGCCACCTCGGCGAGCACAACCTCCCGGCCTCGGACGTCTTCTCCTTGGGCGTGGTCATGGCCGAGCTGTCCTCGGGCCTGCGCCTGGAGAGCCCCTGGCCGACCTCGCCGGTGTCTTTCGATCGGCTCATCGAGCCGATGCTC
>JAKLKD010000443.1 GCA_023150845.1 Myxococcota bacterium
GCCTCACGGCGCCGCGCGGCCAAGAGCCAGGCGATGAGGCCGCCGAGGCCCAAGGCGGCGAGCAGCGCGAGGAGCCAAGGCCACCAGGGCGTGGCCTTCGCGGCGGCGGGCGCGGCGACGGCGGCTGGGTCGGGCTTGCAGGCCCCGGCGTCGCAGATCTGGCCCGTCGGGCAGCCCGCCTCGCAGCCCGCGCAGGCCACGGCGCCTGCCCCGGCGGCGTTCTGGCGGAAGGGCGTGGGGTCGGACCAGGCGACCCGTTTGCCGCCGCTCATGAGCTCGATGGTGAGCTTGTCGTCGAAGTGGGGCGTCGCGGCGTTGAGGCCGCAGAAGCTCAGGTCCAGCCAGTAGAGGCGGGTCGCCAAGGTCGCGAGCTGCTGCACGGCGGCCTTCGCCTGGGCGGGGCTGTCCACCTGAACGCCGCGCCCGCCGGTGCCCTCGGAGAGCTGGCGCAGCTCGTCCAGGCGCTCGGGGCTCACCTTCGCGCCTTGGTAGTGGGCGACGGTGTGCACGATGACGCCCCGCTCACGGGCGTAGGCGACGACCTCGTCCACGTCGTAAGCGGCGGACTCGTCGCCGCCGTCGGTGAACACGATGACCTGCCGGGCGCCGCCGCTGGCGAGGGGCTGACCGGCCGCGGCGAGATCGATGGCGTCCCGGATGAAGCCCTTGAGCCGGGTCGCGGACTGCCCCGAGCCTTGGGCCTCGACCTTGTTGAGCAAGGCCGTGAGCCCCGGGCCGTCGGTCACGACCCCTTGGCGGATGAACTGCACCCCTAAGGTGGTGACCTCGACGCTCTGTTTGCCCGTCGGCAGCGCCGCCGCGTAGCCCTCGGCGAGATCAAACGCCGCCGCCCAGTGGCGCTTGAACGAGCCGGACTGATCGAAGGCGAGGACCGTGTAGACCGGCTCACCGCTCGTGTAGAGCGGGGTGATGTTGCCGACGCTCGCCTGGCCCTGGCCGACGACCGCCCGCAGCGTCGCCGTCGGGGTGGCGCCGGAGATGGCCTGCTGGTGGTTGTGGTCGTGCAGCTCGATCTGCGCCCGCGCCCGGCCTTGCTCGGCGGGGGGCAAGGCCGTGACGCTCAACGACTCCCCGGCCCAGGCCGCGGAGAGCGCGAGCGTGAGGAGCGCCGTCGTCACAGCCCCGCCTCACGGAGCGCTTGGGCGGGCACCAAGAGCAAGATCAGCGAGGCGCCGCCGAGCCGGAGCACGGCGCCGTGGGCCAGCTCAGCGACCTCGCCATGCAGCGCGACGCCGTTCACAACGCTGCCGTTCGTCGAGACGTCCATGAAGCTGGCTTCGCCGCTCTCCTTGATGAACAAGAAGCCATGACGTCCGCTCACCCGGCCATCTTCAACCTGAACGTCCTGATCTGGATCACGGCCGACGGTGTTCCGCCCGGCGCGTAAGGCGTGCAAGCGGCCGTACCGCGGGTCGAGGAGCGCGCCGCGCACCTGGGCGCTCTGCGCGGGGGCCCCCGCCGGGCGCTCGACGATGGTGCGGGGGCTCGGCGCCGCCGCGCGCGGTGGCGGTGGCGGCGGC
>JAKLKD010000150.1 GCA_023150845.1 Myxococcota bacterium
CGTCATCTTCTTGGGCGTCGGCGTCGTCTTGGGCTTGGGCGCCTTGGCCCTCGTCTACCTGGTGCTCAAGCCCGCCTGAGCGGGGCCGCTCAGGGGAGCAGCTCGACCTCGGCGGGGCCGTCCAGCACGGCGCCGATGATCACCCCGACGCCTATGGCCTCAAGGCGCGCGGCCTCGGCGGGCGGAACCGAGAGCAAGAGCCCACCGCTCGTCTGCGGGTCGAGGGCGATGTCGAGGAGCGCGGCGTCAACACCATCCGCGCGCAGGAACTCGCCGACGTAGGCGCGGTTGCTCGCGGCGCCGCCGGTGCGTACACCCCGGGCGGCGAGGTCCAGCGCCGAGGGGAGGAGGGGCAGGGCGGCCGCGCTGAGCCGCACCCGCGTCTTCGACGCCCGGGCGAGCTCCCAGGCGTGCCCGAGCAGGCCGAAGCCCGTGATGTCCGTGCAGCCGTGGACCACACCCTCCGCCGCGGCGCGTTTGGCGTCCCGGTTGAGGCGCAGCATCGAGGCCGTCGCGGCGTCTTCAGCCTCCTCCGGGCAGATCTCCCGCTTCACCGCCGTGGCGATGATGCCGGTGCCCAGGGCCTTCGTGAGCACGAGGACGTCCCCAGGCCTGGCCCCGGCGTTCGTCCAGACCTTGTCCTCATCGACGATGCCCGTGACCGACAGCCCAAACTTGAGCTCTTTGTCCTTCACGGAGTGCCCGCCGACGAGCATCGCCCCGGCCTCGCGCACCTTGTCGGCGCCGCCGCGCAGCAGCTCGGCGAGGGCCTCCGGCGGCAAGAGCTTGTGGGGCCAGCACAAGATGTTCATCGCCGTGAGCGGCTCGCCGCCCATGGCGTACACGTCGGACAAGGAGTTCGTCGCCGCGATCGCCCCGAAGGTGTAGGGGTCGTCCACGATGGGCGTGAAGAAGTCGACGGTCTGCACCAAACAGCGCCCATCTCCAAGGCGCACGATCCCCGCGTCGTCGGACAGGTCATATCCGACGAGGAGACGCGGGTCGTCCTGCGCTGGGAGCGAGGCCGTCGCGGGGCCCAGAACCTCCGGGCCTAGCTTCGACGCTCACCCAGCGCAGTCAACCATGCCGGTGAGGCGGTAATAGCGTTGTTTGCGGGACATCAGCGCTTGTGTATCCCAGCGCGTGACGCCCCGCGAGCCCTGTCAGTAGGCCTCAGAGCCGACCTCGGTGGAGGTGAGCGACGAGGAGCTGCCGCCGAGGCCGATGGCGCCGCTGGCCATGAGCGCCGTGGTGCCCAGGTGCCCGTCACCGCCGAGCAGCCAGCCGCCGTCGTCGAGGGCGCTGCCCAACGCGAAGGAGTCGAGGCTCGGCTCGGAGACGTTGATCTGGCTGCCGTCCCGCAGGCGCACCGGGGAGCCGGTGAACGAGAGCGGGTCGGTGATGAGGCCCGCGCCCATGAACGACGGCGCGAAGATCTCCGGCAGCTTGAAGCTCAGCGGGTCGGTGATGAGGCCCGAGCCGGAGAAGGTCAAGAGGCGGATCGTGCCGATGGACAGGGGGTCGGTGATGAGGCCCGAGCCGCTCAGGTCGAGGGTGAGCCGGGGGATGGTGATGATGCCGACGGAGAGGGGATCGGTGATGAGCCCCGTGCCGTCGATGTCGAGGTCCACGGTGTCCCAGGTGCCGATGTCGGCGACGGCCTGGGCGTTGAACAGCACGGCCTCGGGCAAGGTGGCCCGGGACACGCCGAGGTGGCTCACGGCGAAGGCCTCCTCGATCTTGCCCAGCTCCGAGTCACGACCGGCCTCCCAGCTCACGGCCATGAGGTGGTCCTGAATCACGCCCGCGCCGCTCATGGCCTCGACGAGCACCACGAAGGCATTCGTGACGTAGATGACCGAGCCGGGGCGGTAGGCGATCTCGTCGTCCTCATGCACGATGGCGTCGATGGTGAAGCCCCAGGCCAGGGGCACGTCGCCGGACTTGGTGCTGGCGCGCTCGCTGTCGCCCTCGACGTCGCAGATGCCGTCGCGGTCAAGCGTGCACTGGAAGGTCTCCGTGCCCGCCGCCGAGGTGCGGGTGCCGACGACGACGAAGTCCTTGTGGTCTACGGGGTCGCCGTTGTCGTCGATGGCGGTCACACGCAGCGCCGGGCGCACATGGTCCTTCTTGGAGTCCACGAGGTAGGGCAACAGGGAGACGTGGAAGCCGGGGTCGGAGAGGTCCTCGCGGCCGCGCAGGGCGTCGTCGGCGACGTCAACGGCCTCGTCGATGTCGAGGTTGCCCGCGCCGCCGCCGTCGCGGAAGGAGCGGGAGCCGTAGTCCTTCTCCGCGCCGAGCTGCAGGGCGCGGCCGATCTCGCCCGGGTCGGTGATCCCGGCGTCAAGCAGGTAGACCACGGCGCCCGAGACCACCGCGGCGGCCTGGCTGGAGCCGGAGTAGAACCACAGGCCCATGTCCGTCGGATCACCGCTGGTGAAGGTCTCGGCGAGGATGCCGTCGGGGTAGCCGTCCTTGTTCTTGTCCTTCGTGAGGTCGCCGCCGGGGGCGACGAGGTCCATGGCGGGGCTGATGTTGCTGTAGTCGGTGAGCGTCAGGCTGCCGCCTTTGCTCTTGAGCGTCGAGGCCGACACGCCGATGACCAGGGGGCTCGCCGCGGGGAAGAGCCCGATCTGGCCGCCGTCGTTGCCCGCGGCGCCGACCATGACCACGCCCGCGTCGGCGGCGTACTCCAAGGCGTCACGCATGGCGATGCCCGGGGCGTAACCCTCGGAGAAGACGAGGCTCATGTTGATGACGTCGGCGCCGGAGTCCACGGCCCAGACGATGGCGTCGATGAGGTCCGCCTCTTCGCCGGTGTTCTCGGCGTTCAGCACACGCAGGGGCATCAAGGAGACGCCCGGCGCCACGCCCTCGATCACGCCGTCCCCGGCGATGGTCGTGGCGATGTGGGTGCCGTGCTGGTGGGCGTCGTTGGCGTGCTCGTCGTCATCGACGAAGTCGTAGGGGCTGACGATGGTGGTCGAGGCGAGGCTCGTGGCCGTGGTGTAGGTGCCCGAGGCGTCGCTGTAGTCCTCGTACGCGACGCCGGAGTCGATGATCGCGACGACGTAGCCGCTCAGCGCGCCGGAGTGGCTGGGGCGCTCGGCGGAGTCAAGGTGCCACTGGTAAGAGACGGCGGAGGACGAAGAGGAGCTGGAGCTGCCGCGGGAGCAGTCGCCGCCACCGGCGCCGCGCATGAGGCCGGAGCGGCTCACGGACTTCACCCGGGGATCCGCGGCGAGCTGGGCGCGGAGGGCCTCGGCCTCGACGCCGTCGGGCACAACGATGGGGGCGACGCCGCTGGGGCCGACGCGGCGGCGCAGGCGGGTGTTGTGGTCGGCGGCGACGGCGTCGGCGAGGGCGGGATCGGTGAGCACGACGACGAGCTCACGGGAGGAGTAGACCTCGGCCGAAGGCAAGGCGGGGGCGAGGTTGGCCGTCGGGGCGCGTAAGACCGGGGCGTCCTGCGCCGGGAGCGCCTGGGGTGCGGTCGTGCCCGTGGAGGGGGCGTCGTCAGCGGGGGCCTCAACCGTCGGAGCGAGCTTCACCGCCAAGAGCACAAGGAGAGACATGCCGACGAGCGCAGCGGAGAGCTTGGTGGGGGGCCTATTGGGCTGGCGGGTAGGCATTGTCGCTCCTTAAAGACAGAGATCGGGCCGAAATGCGCGGAGATCGGGCTGGAGGGGGGTGCGGCTACTGGTGAGGTGAGCCGTTTCCAATTATAGTGTTGGTTTTCTCTGAAGTTGGGATCGAGGATCACCTCGATCACGCAAATAGCAGGCTTGTGTAAGAGAACGATTCATGGCCTCCGCGATCGTCCCGCGCGGGTGCGCGGCGCGTCGTGGCGCGGTACAGGGAGCCGATGCGCGCGCTCCCTCTCTTTCTCGGACTGGCCGCTTGTCAGGAGCCGTTCTCGGTCAATCGGCACGAGCTCGGCCCAACTCGCATCGCCGCGATTGGCGTCGTGGACGGCGTCGCTAGCGCGGCGCTGTGGAGCGGCGTCGGGCTCTACCACGACGAGCGCCCCACCCTGGAGTGGACCCTCGACGGCGCGCCCCTGGGGGAGGGGTATGACGTGGTCGTGCCTGCCGAGGGGGGGCTGCTCGGGCTCCGGGTGATCACCCCGGAGGGCTCCGAGCTTCTAGCGGAGGTCACCGCTCAAGAGGCCCCGATCGCCCCCCCGATCGTCACGCGCGCCGCGGTGGATCTCTCAGGGGATCTAGATCTCGACGCTCGACGCAAGGTTTTCGCGGAGTCGGTCAACGGGAGCGTGCCCGAAGGCAAGGCGGCCCGGCTCACGCTCAGCGGGGACGGGGTGGACGGCCTCACCTGGCGGTGGATGCGCGCGGCGGGGCTCGGCAGCCTCCTGGAGCTCGATCCTGGCGTCGCGGACGTGCTCGCCGAGGACATCGTCTTCGACGACGGCGTCCTGGTCTCTCGCACACCGACGGGCCCTGGCCTCTACCCGCAGCTCGCCTTGGGCCTCGATGGCCTCGGCGGCAACCGCTGGATCTGGGTGGACGCCGCGATCGGGGTCACCACGCCGCTCTTACGCCACGAGGGCCGCCTCGTGCCCGCCGACGCCGAGGCGCCGCCCGGCCTCGTCGCGGGCACCGTCGTGCTCACGGACGATCTGGTCGGCCTCACCCTCACCGACGTCGCCCCGGCCACCGAAGACGACATCGCCGGGACGTTTTTGCCCTGCGCGCCGACGCCAGGGGCGCCGTTTCGCCTCGCTTGGCTCGCCGAGGGACGCTGCGTACGCGCAGACCTCGACGGCGCCCGTGTTGTGCTGGAGGTGGAGTGAGCCCCATCTTGACCGCCTGGGCGCTGATGAGCGCCGGGGGCCTCGCCTGGGCGGGGGAGCTGACCGGCGCGGTGCGCGCCCGGGGCACCGGGGATCCTGTGCCTGGCGCCATCGTGCAGTCCGGGGAGGCCTACGCCGCCTGCGACGCCGAGGGCCGCTACACCCTGAGCCTGCCCGACGGCCCGGCGACGATTCAGGCCCTCGCCCCGGGCTTCAACGCCGAGGAGCTCGTGGTCAGCGTCCCCACCGAAGGGGGCGTGGACTTCTTCTTGGTCGCCGCGCCGCCGAGCGTTGAGGTCGTCGTTGAGGCCCGGCGGGAGCTCCCCCACGTCTCCGGCCAGGTGCTCGACCGCGAGCGCATCGAGAAGACGCCGGGGACGTATGGCGATCCTGTGCGCCTGCTCCAGAGCTTGCCCGGCGTCGCCGTCACCCCGGAGTACTCACCGAAGGCCGGCGATGTCGCGGTGCGCGGCGCCTTGCCCGGGGAGTCACGCTTCTTCTTCGACGGCGTCGAGATCCCCTACCTCTTTCACTTCCAGCAGTACGCCTCGGTGTTCCACACCCGGCTCGTGGATGAGCTCGCCTTTTACCCCTCGACCTTCGGCTCGCCCTACGGGAACGCCACGGGCGCGGTGGTCTGGGCGACGAGCCGCCAGCCCGAGACCAGCCGCCTGCACGGCGGCGTCGACCTCAGCGCGATCATGGCCGGGGGTTACCTCACGACGCCCATCGGCCCGGGCGCGCTCTCGGCCTCGGCCCGTCGCAGCTTCGCCGACCTCGGCGAGAACAGCTCGGACCAGTACACCGTCTGGCCGGTCTTCTGGGACTACCTCGCCCGGTACGACCAAGACCTCGGAGACATCAACCGCCACCTCAGCGTGACGGCCTTCGGCGCCGGGGACCAGTACGGGCGCTACGCCGGGGACGCGGCGATCCTCGACCCCTTGGAGCAGGAGTCGAACCCAGAGCTCAGCTCGGATCGTGCGTTCCACGCGCTCTCGACGCGGCTCTCGGTGACGACGGACGGCGGCCGCCACGACACCGCCGTCGCCGTCGTACAAGACACCCTCGACACCCAGCTCGACGGTCAGGCGGCGCTTCGCCAAGACCGCTACGCCTGGCTGCGCCACGACAGCCTGAGCCGCCTTGGGGAGGGCCTGGTCCTCGCGACGGGGGTCGAGGCCAAAGCGAGCGCGATCACCCGCCTGAACCAGAACGACCGGCCCGTGCCGGAGATCCAGCGGGAGTCGCCCTTGTTGGGGCGGGGCGTCGTCGTCGATGAGCGCCTCGTGGGCGGCGTGGTCGGGGTGTGGGTCGAGCCCCGGCTCACCTTGGGGCCCGCCCGGGCGCAGCTCGGCCTGCGCGCCCAGTGGGACACGGGCTCCCGCAGCCTCGGCCTGGACCCGCGCCTCAGCGTGCAGGTGAGCCCCCGGGACGACCTGCGGTTTAAGCTCGCCTTGGGCCGGTACACCCAGGCCCCGCTCTTGGACCAGCTCTCCCCGGTCACCGGCGACCCGAGCCTCGGGGCCGGGCGCGCCGACCAGATCGCGGGCGGCGTCGAGACGGCGATCGCCGGGCGCTGGGAGCTCGGCGTCGAGGGCTGGGGGAAACGCCTGCAAGACGTCATCGTCGAGCCCATCGGCCAGGGCCCCTACGCCGTGGACGGCGTGGCCTGGGGTGTCGAGCTCACGAGCCGGTACCGGCTCAAGGAGCAGTTCTTCACGGCGCTCTCGGTGACCGTCGGGCGCTCGCTGCGCGACGGCTGGCCGAGCGACTACGACCAGCCCTTCGCCTTGTCTTGGGTGGCGTCTTACGACCTCAACGAGGTCTGGAACGTCGGCGTGCGTTACCGCTACGCCATGGGCCTGCCCTACACCCCGGCGACGGGCGGGCTCTACATTGGCGACACCGACACCTACGATCCGCTGCTCGGTGATCCAAACAGCGCCCGGCTCGCCGATTACCAGAAGATCGACGTACACGCCGAGCGCTCCATCGCTCTGCGCACCTGGACCCTCGTGGTCTACGGCGAGCTCTGGCTCGTGCCGCCCCGGAACAACGAGATGTACGTCGTCTACAGCTACGACTACACCCAGCAGGCCGCCGTCGCCGGGCCTCGGCTCCTGCCGCTGGGGGGCGTGCGCGCGGACTTCTGACGCGCAGTCGTCACCGCGAGGGATTTGCCAGGGGCGCCAGTTCTCGCTAAATGCGCGGTGGTAGTCCTCACAACCCCTTGACAGGAGCGCTCCATGCGCAAGCTCGTCCCCTTCGTCCTCCTCCTCGCCGTCGTCGCCTGCAAGAAGAAGGAGCCCGACGCCGCGCCGGCCGCCGCCGCCGCTGACCCCGCCTCCACCGTCAGCATCAACATCACCGGCAACTCCGCCGCGTACGAGCGCGTGCGTGTCGTCTGCCGTGACCAGGACGGCGAGAAGTTCGTCGGCGCCTTGGCCGAGGGCAAGGCCACGGTGAGCGGCGTCTCCGACGTGTGTATGGCCCAGCTCATGCCGGGCGAGGTCAACCTCGGCAACGTCAAGGGCGGCAGCACCCTCGACTGCGTGATCAACGACGCTGGCGAGATCAACTGCCGCGGCGGCGAGTGAGCTGACCCCCGCGCCTGGGCCCCCGCCTAACGGAAGCGGTGGGGGCTCAGGTCGTCGCAGAAGGGGTGCTGGCCGTCGAGGATGAGGCGCGTGAGCGCCGCTCCGGCCAAGAACCCGAAGCCGAAGCCGTGGCCGGTGAAGCCCGCGCCCACGACGGCCCCCGGCGTGCCCGGCGCCGGGCCGACCATCGGCAGGCCGTCCCGGGAGAAGCCCATGATGCCCGACCAGCGGTGGGTGACCTGCACCTGCTCGCCGGGCACCCAGCTCTCCACAAACTGGGTCATGCGGGCTTGGATCTGGTCGTGGAGGGTCTCGTCGTGGCCCACCTCGGCCTGGGGGTCGAGGTTTCGCCAGCCGCCGAGCACGATGCGCCCGGCGGGGTCCTGGCGCCAGTAGTCGTAGCCGTGGTTGGCGTAGATCGGGCACTCAAAGATCTGGGGCAGGGGCGCGGTCGCGAGCATCTGGCCCCGCACGGGGTCCACCTTGTCGCGGAAGAACGGCAAGAGGTCGCCCACCCGGGCGTTGAGCGCGACGACGGCGGCCTCGGCGGTGATCTCCCCCTCGGGGGTGCTCACCCGCACGTCTCCGGCCTGGGCGGCGTCGAGGGCCGTGGCGGGGCAGCCCTCAAAGATGAGCGCCCCGGCGCGCTCAGCGGCGTCGAGCAGGCCCCGGACGAGGCGCGCGGGGTGGACCTCCCCGTCACCGGGCAGAAAGAGCGCCACGTCGTTGCCCCGGCGGCGGTAACGCTCGTGCAGGGCCTCGCCCTCACGCAGCTCGGCGTCGAAGCCGTCCTCAACCATCATCCGCGCCGACTCCCGCAGCTCGGCCTGCTCTTCAGCCCCGGCGCCGATCTGCAGGCTGCCGCGGCGCTGGTACTCGCAGTCGAGCTGGAGCTCCTGGATGGCCGCGGCGAGGCGGGTGTGGTTCTCAACGCTCCAGGCGTGCACCCGGCGGGCGCGGTCGTGGCCCATGAGCGAGCGGGCGCGGGAGTAACGCTCGGCGGTTCCTTGCAGGATGAAGCCCGCGTTTCGCCCGCTCGCCGCCATGGCGCTGGCCCGAGACTCCACGACGGCCACCCGCAGGCCCTCCCGGGTGAGGTGGTAAGCCGCGCTCGCGCCGCAGAGCCCGGCGCCGAGCACGACGACGTCTACGGAGAGGGGGCCGCGCAGGGCGGGGCGCGGTTGGGGGAGGGGATCAAGCCAGAGCGGGGGGGTGAGCATCTCCCCGGGCTAACCAAGGATAGGCGTAGACACCACGTCTTCGGCGGCTCAGGCCCCGGACTTTCGCCGCTGATCGTAGCGGGCGCGGCTCCGGGGATCCTTCACCAAGGACCAGGCCATGTCGATGCGGACGCAGGCGCGCACACCCTCGGTGGGGTTGGGGAGCCCCAAGGCCCAGCGGCGCTGGTCCTGGTACGCCTGGCGCAGGGTGTCTTGGTCAACGGTCTCGGCCACCTGCATCACGGCGTAGGGGTCGAGCTTCCCGGCGCTCATGTCTTCCCCGGCCAGCTTGGCCTCGGTGACGGCGAGCTGCACCGTGCGCTGGTCCAGGCCGAGCTGGCCGCCCCGGCGCTGCAAGGAGCTCAAGGTCGACATCGTGAGCACGCCCATGAGCATGGCGCCGCGCACGGTGTCCACGAGCTCACGGATGGCGTCGCTGCGGAGCTGCTCGTCCAGGGGGTTCGCCTGGGGCGAGGTGGGCGCGGCGGGCGGGGCGGCCTCGGGATCCGGCGCGGGCGCGGCGGCGGCGGCGGACTTCTCGACGGCGCGGCGGCGCGCGGAGCGCTGGGCGGCGAGGTCGATGGCCTGGAGGATGGCCTGCTCGCTCATCTCCCGCTTGCGGCCCTCAACGAGGATTCGTTCGAGCTCGATCGGGGAGAGGTCACCCCGGCTCACGATCTCGCGGAGCTGGGTGACCATGGTCTGGCTCGCGCGGTGGGTGCGGGGCGGCTCGGCGGCCTGGGTCGGCGCGCGTGCCCCGCCGCGCTCTCGCAGCGCCCGGGAGATGTGCTCTTGCGCGATGTCTTGGGGCACGCCGAGGCTCTTCGCCTGGTCAAGCACCACGGCCTCGGCCTCGGCGGTCAAGGTCTCCCCGCGCAGGGCGCCCCGCACAAAGAGGGTGAGCATGTCGAGGGAGCGCTGAAGGCGGTGCTGCTCGATGCGCTTGAGGTAGAGCTCGCGGCGGTCGAGGAGCACCGTCGAGACCAAGGCGTGATGGCGGATCAGCCACCGCGCCTCCTCTTGAAACTTGGGGTTGGACTGCTGGGATTGTGCCCAGCGGCGCCGCTCGTCCAGGCTGTGTCGAGTCTCTTCGGGGGCCGCATCCTTGTCGAGGTCGTAATAGTCAAACAAGGTGGAGTGACCGACGAGCCGCAAGAAGCTCGCGATCTCTCTGAAGGCTTCGTCCTCTTTGCGAGAGGACGGGTTTGGGGGCTGGGCGGTCATCAAAGGCTCGGGTTCGGGCGCCTGCGCTCTCGGCTGGGCCGTGAGGAGGCCCTTTCTAGCGGGTTCGTGCAGCGCGCTCATGGCGCCGAGTATACCAGCGCCGGACCTTCCACGCACCTCGGGTTAAGATCTCGTGAAATGGAGTCGAGCCCGTGCTGAGCGCATCTGTGAGCCCCTCATCCCGCCTGGTGTCGGCGCTCCTCGCCCTCGCCGCTGTGACGCCTTGGTCTCTCGGCTGTAAAGACCGCACGAAAGACGGAGACGATTCCGGCGAGCGGCCCGAGTGGAGCATCGTCGGAGAGGGCCTCCCCGGCGCGCTCCTGAGCTTGACTGGGCGCGCGCGGGATGACGTCTGGACCGTCGGCGGCGACGACGGATCGGGGCCGATGGTCCTGCACCTCGACGGGGAGTCCTGGGTCTGGGTAGACCCGGAGAGCGCCGGAGATCTGTGGTGGGTGTGGCTCGGGGAGACCCGCGTCTGGACCGTCGGCGCCGGGGGGCGGGTGCTTCAGCTCGATCCGGTGGATCACGTCAAGGTCGTCGAAGAGTCACTCGGCGCCGAGATCACCCTGTTCGGGGTGTGGGGCGCGAGCGAAGACGAGGTGTGGGTGGTCGGCGGCGACACAAACGTCACGTCAAACGGCGCCTTCGTCGCGCGATACCGCCCGGCGGAGGGTTGGGATCTCCCGCCGCTCCCCGCCGAGGCGGCCGCCCAGGTCGCGGTGTACAAGGTCTGGGGCCGGGCCGCTGATGAGGTCTACGCCGTCGGCACAGGCGGCGTCATCCTGCGCTGGGACGGCCTCGCCTGGACGAGCATGAGCTCCCCGACGGACCGCACCCTGTTCACGGTCACCGGCACGGAGGAGAAGCTCTACGCCGTGGGCTCCTCGGGCACGGGGCTCATCCTTCAAAATGACGGTGTGTCGTGGACAGACGTCACCCCGGAGTTTGCGCCACAGCAGAACGGCGTGTCGGCGCGGGCGGGCTGCCCAGCGGCCTCGGTGGGTCTACAGACCGTGCTCCTACGAGAGCAGGGCGGGGTGTGGGCGGAGGATCCCCGGGGCGTCGCCCGCATCGGCTCGGACTTTCACGCGGTCTGGGTGGACGAGGGCTGCGCGGCTTGGGGCGCGGGGGGGAACATCATGTCTTTCCCGCTCACCGACGGCGTGCTCGCTTACGCCGGGGACGAACCGCCGCCGCCGATCCCCGCGCGCTGACGTGCCTCGGGCGGCTCGCGGCGCAGCTCCATGGCGCCGCCGCCCCCGTAGCCCTCAAGCTTTGTGATCCCCGTGGGGTCGGCGCCCGCGAGCACCCGCTCCAGGCGGGCGGCGGCGACCTCAAACACCGGCCCACGCTCTAGGCCGACGAAGCGGCGGCCCATCTTGGCGGCGACGGCGGGGGTGGTCCCGCTGCCCATGAAGGGGTCGAGCACCCAGTCGCCGGGGTCGGACGAGAGCTGGAGCACCCGCCGGAGGAGCCGCTCGGGCTTCTTGCCCTCCTTGTACCGGGCGCCCCCTTCAGCGGCGATGCCCTCCCAGGCGATGTCGGTCCAGATGTTCGTGAGCGGGCGGCTCGGCGTGCGCTGGCCGTCGATGACGCTCACCTGCTTGTCGTAGAGGATGAGCTGCTGGCCGCGGAGCACGAGCTGGTCGGGGTGACCCTCCCGGGGCACGACGATCACCTGCTCAGGGGAGGCCAAGGATTGGGCGCGGGCCGCCAAGATCGCACGGCCGGCCTTCACCGGGTGGATCGACGCCAGCCGGGCCACACGCTCCGGGGAGCGCAGCACCAAGGCGTCGACGCTGAGGCCCTGGGCCGCGGCGGCGTCGGCGAGTCGCACGAGGCGCCAGGACTCCGGGGGCGCCTCGGCGTTCTGGACGTAGAGGTTGTACATCCGATCCCGCGGGCAGGGCACCCGCTGGGGGTTGAAGCGCAGGCGCTGGCGGTCCCGGGCGTACCAGAGGAGGTACTCCGAGGCCTTAAACAGCCCCTTGTTCACTGTCGAGAAGGCCGAGGGGGCCCGGGCCTCGACGGTGATCCGGGCGATGAACTGGGCCCGGCCAAAGAGCTCGTCGAGCAAGAGCCGGGTGGTGTCGAGCTCGTTGTCGTCGAGCTGCACCCAGAGGGAGCCGTCCTCGGAGAGTAGGGATCGGCAGAGCTCCAGGCGCTCGGCCATAAACGCCCGCCAGGCCTCCCGGGGCATGGCGTCGGCGTAGCCGTCCTCGCCGCCCTTCTGCGCCGCGCCGGTGTTGTACGGGGGGTCCAGGTAGACGCAGCGCACGCTCCCGGCGAGCTCGGGGAGCAGGGCGCGGAGCGTGTCGCGGTTGTCGCCGCGCCAGAGCAGGCTCGTCGTGATCATCGTCTCCTCGCCGGGCCCTTATCCGGTAGCGGCGATCCGCGTCTGCGGTGTCGAGAGAGCGCGAACCACCGTCTCGCGCTTGACGCGGCCCAAGAGTGTGGTGAGGATGACCTCATGAGAACCTTCACCGCCTTCGTCGTCGCCGCCATCGCCCTCATGGGCGCCGTGGCTTGTTTTGAGACCACCCCCAAGGGCCCGGCTTATGACGACGGCTGCACCGATGGGTACGGCGTCGGCTACGGCAACGGCCTCAGCGACGGTGAGGCCTGCGGCAGCTACAACGACGACCCGGGTTACCGCGACAACGACACCGGGGACGACGGCTACAACGAGGGCTACGTCGACTGTTACCCCGACGGCTACAGCGACGGCTACGACGAGGGCAGCTTCAGCGTCGGCTGCGGCGGGGACACCGGGGTTTAGGCTCAGAGCGCGGCGATGTAGACCGCGAGCACGAGGCCGACACACAAGAGCAGCGCGACCGCCCAGGTCACGACGCTGTGCGTGCTTTGTAGGTGTGGGGTGAGGCGTCGAATCTCCGCGTACTCGGGAGAGAGCACTCGCTGTCCGGCGGGGCCGTGGATGAGGTAGAGCGCCCAGAGGCCGATCAAGGACGCCACGGAGCAGGACATCAGCCACACGCAGGCCAAGGCGGTGTACGCCAGCCGGTAGCGGGGATCGAGGCGGCGCAGCCCGGTCCCGGCGCGGTAGCCCAGCGCGCCGAGCGCCGTGAGGATGACGCCGACCAGGCCGACCATCAGCGCGACGAAGATCGCCGTCAAGACCTCGTCGTGCTGGGTGGGCGCGAGGACCAGCAGGTAGAGCCCGCTGAAGATCGTCGGGGGCCCGACCAGCAGGTAGAACGCCGTGAGCAGCATCAGCGAGCCGACCGACTTCAGCCGGGCCTCATGGGTGAGGTGAGCCCGGCGGATCCGCTCGGCCTCAAGCTGGGCGCCGCCGTCGTCGCCATCGTCGGCCGCAGGGGAGCCGGAGGGGGTCAGGTCTGAGAGAGGCGGCGCGTAGGGGTCGTGGGTCGTCATCGGGGGCCCCGCGGCGGAAAAATCAAGGCAATGCTTGGCGGACAGCATACCGCGGCGCTTTCGTGGTGGGGCCGAGCGGCGGCGCCCGAGCGCTTGCGGAGGTGGCACAAATCGGCAAAGCGTAGGTTCTTCCTGCTGAGGTGTCCGATGCTCCGCGCTGTCCTCTCTACGCTCGTCAGCCTCTTCGTCGGGGGCGCGCTGATCTCCGCCGTGCAAGCCTTGGGGCACAGGCTCTACCCCTTGCCGGGGGAGCTCGACATGAACGATCCCGCCGCCTTGGCCGCGGTCATCGCCCAGGCCCCCGTCGGCGCGCTGCTCATGGTGGAGCTCGCCTACGCCGTGGGCTGCTTCGCCGCGGGCGCCGTCGTGACGCGCCTCGCCCCGGGCCGCGGCCTGCGCCTGCCGCTGATCATCGGCGGGCTGTTCACTGGGGCGGGCTTCATGAACATGGCGGCGATCCCGCACCCCCTCTGGTTCGCCGTCTTGACCACGGTGACCTACGTCCCGATGTCCGTGCTGGGCGCGAAGGCGTTAGGGGAGGGCGCTGGAGCCGACCGTGCCTGAGCAACGCTGGATCTACGCCGTCACCACGCCGACCGCCGCGCCGCCGGGCCACCGCTGGCTCATCCGCCAAGGGGCGGCCTGCTTAGACGAGGTGCCTCCGGAGGTTGAGGCGCTGCCCGCGGGCGCGCGTGTGCTCGTCGGGGGCGCGCTCCCACGCCCGGGGGTCGCCACACGGTTCACCGCCTCCGCCCCGGTGACCGCGGCGGCGGACTGGCCCGCCGGGCTGGCCCTCGACCTGCTCACCGCGCCCCACGCCGCCGAGCGGGATCGCCCACTCCTGAGCACACGCGGGTCTTGGGCCGTCGATGCCCAGGGTCGCCCCGCGGAGCTCGGCCACGCGCGCCTCCCCGGCGGCGGCCGCGCCCTCGTCGTGAGCTACGCCGGGCTGACCTTGGCTGTGCTGGAGCGCCTGGAGCTGCCGATCTGGCGCGTGACCGTCGGTGAGACCGACGTGCTCGTGGTGCCCCCTGACGCCTTCGCCGAGGCCCGGGAGGTGGTGCCCAGCGCGGAGCTGCCCGCCCGGGTCGAGCCGGACTGGGAGGCCTGGGACGAGG
>JAKLKD010000151.1 GCA_023150845.1 Myxococcota bacterium
CCTCGACGAGCCCCCGCGCCACGAGCCCACCCCGGGAGACGGCGAGGATGTCTACGCAGAGCACGCCGTCGCCGCTGGGCAAGGCGTCGGCGAGGAGCTGGAGGTTCTCCTCGACGGGGCGGGAGATGGTCTTGTGGTCGAGCGCGATGACCCGGCCGCCGTAGTGGTCGTAGAGCCGCCGCAGGAGCGTCTTGGGCTCGTCCGCGGGCAGCCGCTCCCGGAGCCCCGCGAAGCCCAAGGTGGACTGCAGGCCTGTGCCGTGAATGAGCAGCAGGGTCGGCCGGGGGCTCGTCGAGCCCGCGGGGGTGAGCAGGCTCGGCCAGGCGCTTGAGCTCGGCGTCAGGATGGCGCTCGACGGCGGATCCTCGTCCTCGGCGTTGTCCGGGGTGAAGGTGCGCAGGCGCTCTTTGAAGGTCAATGGCACCGACATCCGGCAGCGCGCCCGCCAGGTGAGGTCGGTGAGGCCCTCGCTGAGCCCGCTGAGCACACCGCTCGGCGCGGCGCTGGTGAAGAAGGTCGCGCGCCCCGTCCCGAAGGAGGCCGCGGCGGCGGCGGAGCGCAGGCGACAGGGGGCGTCGTCCCGCTCCTTGAGGGCGATGATGCCCCAGGTCTGCGTCGTCCCGGCGTCGGCGGCGCTCAGGGTGAGGTAGATCGGCACCACCCCGTCCTCGGTGGCCGCGGCGACGACCCGCACGCCGTCAGAGAACAGCGCGAGGTCCGGGGCGCCCAAGAGCTCAGCGTCATACCGCAAAGCGACGAGGTCACCATCCTGCAGGCCCGCCGGGAGCGCGATGTCGACGCTGTAGCTGGCCATGACCTCGTAGGCCTTGGCCCCGGCGCCGTCCAAGAGCCGATCCACCTCGGGGGGCATCGGCGCGCGGCCCTCGACCGAGCTCAGGGCCCCCACCGTGAGCCCCGTCCTCGTGTCGAAACCACGCCCCTTCGTCGAGACATCTATCTCAATCTGAATCAACATCGGCGCACCTCACCGGCCTCTTGTGTTGTTCACACGCCGAGTATACGCCAATGTCGTCCGCTCAGCGAAAGCGCGGTAACAGCGCCCCGGTGCGCGCGGCGTAACGTCGATACTCGTCGCCAAAAGCCTCCGTGAGCATACGCTCCTCCCGGGGTGTGCGAGACCAGACGACGGCGATCACCCCGCCCAAGACCACGAGGCCGATGGGCAGAAGCGCGGACGCTAAGAACAGCCCGCCGCTGATCATCAAGAAGGCCGTGTACATCGGGTGCCGCACCGCCTTGTAGGGGCCGATCATGATGAGCGCGTGGCCCTCACGGATGCGCAGCCGATGGGAGAACCACACGCCGAGGGTCTGGTGAACCCAGGCCAAGAGCGCCACCCCCGCCGCGGCGACGACGAGGCCGCCCAGGCGCAGCCCCATCGGCACAGTCAAGGTGACCGGCGCCAGGAGCTCGGGGCGCAAGAGGTAGAGCCCCAAGGTGCCGAGCCAGACCGGCAAAAACAGCGCGCGGATCGGCAGGAGCCAGGCCCCCTCGTCTACGTCCTTCACGCCGGGGTCCATCCATCGTTCACCTCTCTATTGATAATGAAAGTCATTATCATAAAGAAGACCCGTCCGCAGGACAAATCTCTAATTCAGGCTCCCCGCCGCCGAAGATCCCCCTCAGAACGGCCAGAACACCGGGATCAGCCAGACGCACATGCCCCAGATCACGATGTTGAGGGGCAGGCCGATTCGCACGAAGTCCGAGAAGCGGTAACCGCCGGGGCCATAGACCATGAGGTTCGTCTGGTAGCCGATGGGCGTCGCGAAGCAGGCTGAGGCCGCCATAGTCGTCGCGAGCACGAAGGGCATCGGGCTCACCTTGAGCTGGTCGGCGACGGAGATGGCGAAGGGGAAGATGAGCGCCGCCGCGGCGTTGTTCGTCATCACGTTGGTCAACAAGGCCCCGGCGACGTAGACCGCGGCCAAGGCCACCGCCGGGGTGGAGGCGAAGTTCGAGATGATCGCCGCCGCCAGCACCTGATCGAGACCCGACTTGCCGATGGCCTCGCCGAGCCCGAAGGCCGAGGCGATGGCGATGAGCACCGGCCAGTCCGCCGAGCGCCGGGCCTCACTCACCGTGCAGCAGCGGGTCACGATCATCGCCCCCGCGGCCAAGAACGAGGCCTGGAGCATGTCCATGAGGCCCACCGTCGCCACCGCCACCATCACGGCGAGGATGACGCCCGCGCGCCAGGCGCGCTCGTGGCGGAGCGGCGTCGAGTCGGCCACCTCACTCACGAGGTAGAAGTCGCGGCGGTTGCGGTGGGAGTGCACCCAGTCGTTGTGGGTCTCCATGAGCAGCGTGTCGCCCTCGTGGAGCTCGATGTCGCCGATCTTCTTGTTGAGCTTCACGCCGTGCCGCGCGACGGCGATGACGACGGCGTTGTAGGCCGTGCGGAACCGAGCAGACCGGATGGTCTGCCCCACGAAGGGGTTGGAGCGGGAGACGACGGCCTCGACGAGGCAGCGAGCCTCGCGGGCGCCGCCGAGCTTGTGGAGCTGATCGTCCGCCGGGGTGAGGCCAGGCAGGCGCTGCAGGTCGATGACCGACTCCAAGATCCCGGCGAAGACGAGGCGGTCCCCGGCCTCCAGGCGCTCCTCGGGCCCCACGGCGGCGATAATGCGGTCACCGCGGTCAAGCTCCACCAAGAACGCGCCGGGCAGGTGCCGCAGCCCCGCCTCCTCGATGGTCTGGCCCACCAGCGGGCTCGTCGGCCGCACGACCAGCTCGACGGTGTACTCCTTCATGTCCGCGTCGAGGCTCAGCGCCGGGGCGCGGTCCACGAGCAGCCGCGGCGCGAGCAGGATCATGTAGACCACGCCGAAGAGCGCCACGGGCAGGCCGATCCAGGAGATCTCAAACATGCCCATGGGCCGGAGGTCGTCGCGGCCTTCAGCGGCCGCGGTGAGCAGCCCCTGCACGACGAGGTTCGTCGAGGTGCCGATGAGCGAGCAGGTGCCGCCCAAGATCGCGGCGTAGCTCAAGGGGATGAGCAGCTTCGAGGGCGCGAAGCGGTTCTGACGCCCCCACTCCACCGTCGCCGGCATCAGCGCGGCGACGATCGGCGTGTTGTTCAAGAAGGTGCTCATCGCCGTGACGGGGATCACGAGGCGCGCCAGGGCCGCGCGCACAGTTTTTGGCCTGCCAAGCACCTGCCGTGCCAAGCGGGAGACGGCGCCCGTCTCCCGCAAGCCGCCCGCCACGACGAAGAGCGCGCCGACCGTCAGCACGCCAGAGTTTGAGAAGCCCCCAAAGGCCTCATCGGCGCTCAGCACGCCGCTGACGAAGAGGATCACGACGCTCGTGAACAGCACGGCGTCTGGCGCCAGAGCCGTGAACGCGAGCGCGCTGACCACGCCGACGAGCACGCTCAGGGTGATCCAGCTCTCCAGGTTCATACCGACGGCCTCAGGGGGGATGAAGTGGTGGCTTGCCGCATCCTATCGCGGATCCGCCACGCGCGGTCACGGCCCGCCACGCTTCCTTACAGCCCCTCGACGCCCGCGCGCCCTCCGCGCTATGGGGTCGGACCACCCAAGCTCCCCCTGGAGGCGCCTTGAGCCACATCTCCGACCTCTTCGACCCGAGCCGCTGGGATGTTGTCCCAGGCTTCAACTTCCAAGACCTCACCTACCACCGGGCCAAAGATCAAGGCACGGTGCGTGTGGCCTTCAACCGGCCCGAGGTGCGCAACGCCTTTCGCCCCCAGACCGTCGATGAGCTGTTCACCGCCTTGGAGCACGCCCGCTGCACCACGGATGTCGGCTGCGTGCTGATCACCGGCAACGGCCCCTCGCCCAAGGATGGCGGCTGGGCGTTCTGCTCCGGCGGCGATCAGCGGATTCGGGGCAAGGATGGCTACAAGTACGTCGATGGCGACGGCGCCCAAGACCCGGGCAAGCTCGGCCGCCTGCACATCTTGGAGGTCCAGCGCCTCATCCGCTTCATGCCCAAGGTCGTCATCGCCGTCGTCCCGGGCTGGGCCGTGGGCGGCGGGCACAGCCTGCACGTCGTCTGCGACCTCACCCTCGCCAGCGCCGAGCACGCGATCTTTAAGCAGACCGACGCGGACGTGGCGAGCTTCGACGGCGGCTATGGCTCGGCGCTCCTCGCCCGGCAGGTGGGCCAGAAGAAGGCGCGGGAGATCTTCTTCTTGGGCCGGAACTACAGCGCCCAGGACGCCTTCGACATGGGCATGGTGAACGAGGTGGTGCCCCACGACCAGCTTGAGAACGTCGCCTTGGAGTGGGCGAAGGAGATCAACGCGAAGTCGCCGACGGCCCAGCGTATGCTCAAGTACGCCTTCAACCTGCCTGATGACGGCCTCGTGGGCCAGCAGCTCTTCGCCGGGGAGGCCACCCGCCTCGCGTACATGACCGACGAGGCCCAGGAGGGTCGGGACGCCTTCGTGCAGAAGCGCCCCAAAAACTTCACCCGTTTCCCTTGGCATTACTGAGCGGCGCAACCTCGGCGGGGTGTTGACCACCTCCGGGTGATGCCCCGCCCCTCCCCGCTCCAGCTCCTCCGCCGCGTCTTGGGCCGGCCACGCCCCGCGCCCAAGGCGCCGCCCCGTGCGCCGCCGCCGCCGCCCGCGCCCTACGTCCCGGCGAACCCCGAGGCCTGGCGCCTCGGACCCGACGCCTTGCACCCCCGCTACGCCGCGGCCTTGGCCGCCGGTCCCGCCGCCTTGGCCGCCCTCGCCGAGCCCGTCGGGCCCGGCCTGTGGGCGCTGCCGGTCCTGAGCGAGCCCTTCTGCGCGGCGCTCCGGGCCGAGGTGAGCCGCAAGCAGGCCTGGGCGGCGCGGGAGGGCGTCGAGCTGAGCGCGCCAAACTCCATGAACCGCTACGGCCTCATCCTGGACTCCCAGACCGGCGACGAGCCCCCCCAGACCCTCATCGACCTCAGCCCGCTCCGGGAGGCCCTGGCGCCCCTCGCCGCGCGCCTCTTCCCCGAGCACGGCGGCGAACACCTCACCCAGCACCACGGCTTCGTGGTGACCTACACCTTAGGCGGCGACCGCGAGCTCGCCTTCCACGCCGACGACGCTGAGGTCACCCTCAACCTCTGCTTAGGCGGCGGCTTTGAGGGCGGCGAGCTCTATTTTGAGGGCCCCCGCTGCCTGCTCCACCACGACACCCCTACCCGGGCGGAGGAGCGCGCGTTCTGGGCGCACCGGCCCGGCGTGGCGCTGCTGCACGCGGGCGCCAACCGACATGGGGCGCTGCCGCTCACCGCCGGGCGCCGCGACAACCTCATCCTCTGGATGCGCGCCGGGGGGCTTCGTGCGGCGGGGGACACACGGACGGGGCTGGAGGGCTGCGTGGGGTGGTGTGGGGCGTCAGCGGAGTGGGTACGCGGCGAGGGCGTCGGCGACGCCGGGGCGTAGAACGACGGCGCGCTCGGGGTCTTGGGCCAGGGTCAACAGATACTCAAGAACGCAGGGGAATGGCTCGCCCTCGATGATCTCAAGCGCCTCCTCACCGCCTCGCACATCCCCAGCCCGGAGAGCGTCTGCGCGCTCGACGATCAGGCGCTGGAGCTTCCGAAGCGTGTTCAGCCGTTGCCGCGCGAAGGTCCGACCGGTTCGATCGCCGTTGAGGTCAAACACCGCGACGCTGTTCTCACCCCGAAGGGTTCGCCCCACAAACCGCCCGGTCGTCGGCGCCAACAGGAGATGTTCGGCGGGATCTACACCCTCTTCGGTAGGATTGATTAGCTCATTTCCAGGCAAGCCCGGATCGTAAGCACGCTTGAAGTTGCTGTTGCAGTTCGCGCAGGCCCAGAGGTAGTTCTCCCACACAAACGCGCGGCTCGGATGCGCTCGTTTGGGGTAGAAATGATCGATCGCGCCGCCCTCATTGTGCTCACAGTACATGCAGCGTGGGATCGGGCCGGACATCGCCGTCAGCGTCGCCCGAATCTCCTGAAACGTCGTCGGCGCCGGGCCGTTGGCCCAACGTCGCTCAGCGTCCGCCGCGGGGTCCGCCGCAGCGGTGACCGCGTCCTGAATCCGTCTCAGCTCTTTGGTCGCCCACGCTGGGAGCGCGCGGCGCTCAATCCGCCTCACTGCGCGTCTCGGCTGTGAAGGAGGCGCCGAACACTCCGATCGGCGAGCTCATCCATGTCGTCGGGGAGCAGCGCCTTCTTGGCCTTGTACTCCTCTACCTCGGCCTCAGTCGCCGTCTTCTTGAGCACCTTGAGCTCCAACGCCGCGACCCGGTCCCGCAGCGCCTCAGCCCGGTCCGACCGTGGGGAGTCAAGACCGAACAGCTCGCTCATCACGGCCTCGTCGATACCGCCGTTCACGACCCCGTTGAAGATGTGCTCGGGGACATGCTCGATGCGCCGGTCTTCGCCGGGGCCGGGCAGGCGAATCAACCCTTTGGGGCTCGCGGCCTGGCAGATGAAGGGGCTGTGGCTGGTGACGATGAACTGGATGCGCGGGAAGTGCGTCGTGAGCCAGAACCCCAAGCGCCGCTGCCACTCGACGTGCAGGTGCGCGTCCACCTCGTCGATGAGCACCACGCCGGGCAGCTCACACACCCAACGACCGTCACGCTCCACGAAGCGGAGATCGTCAAACGCCCCGCTGAGCTGGCGGATGAGGTCGACCACCAGGGAGACCACGGCGCGATAACCGTCGCTTATCTGCTGAATGGGCAGCTTGACGCCGTCACGGGTGATCCAGAGGCCCTTGGAGTTCACCTCCTCGACGCGGTTGTTGTCGGGGAGCAGGCCATCAGCGAGGAGGCGGAGGGTGTTCGTGATGAGTATGTCGGACTCTGGATGGCCCTCCAGCCGCAGGAGGTGGTGGAAACGTAGCCAGCGGATGGACTCGGTGAGGGTCGCGGACTCGTCAAACAGCGTGATCACACGGTTGAAGCGGTCTACGGGGAGTGGGTCGCCGATCTCCTCGCCAGGGCTGCCTAAGCGGCGTTTGGCGCCGTAGGCGGCCAAGAAGAAGCCTTTGGGGTCGGTGCCCCAGGGGCCGATGCGTTTGTCATGCTCAATACTTCTACCCAGTGAACTACGTTCGAATCCGTAATTCCTGATGCCACGTTCGATGGAATAAGTCCATCGCGCAAAAATTTTGTTTCCACGGTCTCCCGCAATGGAATACTCAGCGTGTTCGTTTTGTTCCAACCAAGCCTTTACGTCCACAAATGCCACAGTCTTGCCCATTGTCGCCCAGTCCAGCGGACTATCATACGGCGTAAGGATCCGATCCCCCATCAACCCCATCACAATCGCCCGCAGCGCCGTCGTCTTCCCGCTCCCGTTCCGCCCGGTGAGGACAGTCCAGCCCGCGTAGTTCCGCCAGTCCGCAGGATCCTCCGACACCTCCCGCGAGAGCGAGATCGTGTGCTCGCCCTTAAAGCAGCGAATGTTCTGGAGGGTGAGTTTGGTGAGGTACATGCGTGCGCGGGGACCGGGTGGACGCCGAGCTTAACACGCCAAGCGCGCCGCTTCGCCCCTCAGCTCAACCACCGCCGACGCCCCGGCTCGGGGACGACCTCGCCCACGGCGTCTACCCAGCGGGCCTTGTTCTGGTCCATCACCCGGAAGCGACGGCGCCAGCGCAGGGCCGCGCCCCCGCGCCACTCCAGGACGGCCTGGATGAGCTCGCAGGGCGGGTGGGTCTTGCGGTCGGTCTCGCGGCCGAAGGTGCCCACGGCGGCGGTGTCGGGGCTCTGGGCGAGGCGCAGGGCGAGATCCGTCGCGGCGTGGGCCGGGCTCGTGCGCGGGAGGAGGTAGACCTCCAAGAAGCTCTCGGTCACGCGGATCGCCGAGGGCGGCACAAAGCCCCGGGCGAAGAAGAAGCTCTCTAACCACAGGCCAGCGAGGCGGGCGATGTCGTCTTCGGTGGCCTCGACGGGCAAGGGCTGGCGATCGGTGGGCTCGGGCAGGGCCTCGGAGAGCGCCACAAACCTCACGCCCCCGGCCTCGGCCTCGGGGAAGAGCGGCGCCAAGGCGCCGGTGCGGGGGTGGGCGTCGCCGTAGTGGTGGGTCCACTCGTCGAGCCAGGTGAGGTTCGAGCCCTGGAGCAAGAAGGGCCGGAGCCAGACCTCCCAGGCGCCGTCGTTGAGCACCCGGCGGGCGAAGGCGCAGCGCAGGGGGCCATAGCCGACCTGCAGGACCTGCTCACCGTAGAGCGCCGTCCACAGGATCTCCGGGCGCTGGGCCAAGGCGCGCTCGGCCCGGGCGCAGGCCGCGGGGCTGAGGTCGGCGCGGACGACGGCGTAGCGCTGCCGTGGGGACGCGGCGAGCACGACCCAAGGAACCCCGCCCCGTTTGGGCAGGTTCGCCTCAATCTCACGCTTCGCCACGTCCAGCGGGTCTTCGCTAGGGAGCGGGAGCTGAGCGAGCGGCAAGCTGATGGACTCCGCGTGCACGGCCGACGCACTCCTTGTGACGGGATGGCCAATGTAGCCGCGTCCCGCGCCCCCGGCCACGGCCCGTCGTTGTCCGCCAGGATATGGCCCTCCGATGCGGGTCACCCTCGTCCTCCCTCCCCTCACCCAGCTCAACACGCCCTACCCCTCCGCCGGTGTCCTGGCCCGAGCCTTGCGGGCCGAAGGGGTCGAGGTCACCCTGCGAGATCTCGGGATTGAGCTGGCCCTTCGCCTGTTCTCGGGCGATGGCCTCGCCGAGCTCTTCGACCGCCTCGCCGAGCGAGAGGAGCTGCCCGAGCCCGCCTGGCGCGCCTTGGCCAGCCGCCGACGCCACGAGCAGATGATCGGCCCCACGATCCGCTTCTTGCAGGGCCACGATCGTGGCGTGATGACGCGTATCCTGCGCGGCGAGCTGCCTTGGGGCCCCCGCCTCGCCGCCGCCCGGGTCGAGGACTTCGGGCGCCTGGGCATGGAGGACCAGGCCCGGCACCTCAGCACCCTCTACCTCGCCGATCTCGCCGATCTGGTTGCCGCCACCGAGGACCCCGGCTTCTCTTTGGCCCGCTACGCCCACCACCTCGCCGCCGGGCCGGTCACCTTCGACGCCCTCGCCGCGCGCCTCGGGCAGACCACACTCATCGACGAGTGGCTCGACGCCTTGACCGACACCCTGACCGACCCCGTCGTCGGCCTCTCCGTGCCCTTCCCCGGCAACCTCTACGCCGCGCTGCGCATCGGGCGTCGCCTCAAGGCCCGGGGCGCGCTGGTGCTCATGGGCGGCGGTTACGTGAACACCGAGCTTCGTGAGGTGGATGAGCCTCGGCTCTGGGATCACGTCGACGCCTTGACCTATGACGACGGCGAGGGCCCGCTCCTCGCCATCCTGGAGCACCACGCCGGGGGCCCCGATCGCCGCCACCGCGCCCGCACCCGCCTCGGCCTGCACGAGCACTCCGCCCCCAAGCGCCCCTTCACCCCCGCCGCCGACCACGGGGGCCTCGACCTCAGCCTCTACCTCAACCTGCTCGACACCCTGAACCCCGCGCACCGCCTCTGGGCCGACGGCCGCTGGAACAAGGTGATCGTCGCGCACGGCTGCTACTGGCGGCGCTGCGCGTTCTGTGACGTGAGCCTCGACTACATCGCCCGCTACGAGGCCGCCGAGGCGGAGTCCTTGGCCGACACCATGCTAGAAGAGGCCGAAAAAACTGGCTTCTCCGGCTTTCACCTCGTCGATGAGGCCGCCCCGCCCCGCGGTCTGCGGGCTTTAGCCCTCTCGCTCCTCAACCGCTCCGCCCCGCTCACCTACTGGGGCAACATCCGCTTTGAGAGCACCTTCACCCCGGATCTGTGTCGTTTGTTGGCCGCCTCGGGCCTCGTCATGGTGACCGGCGGCTTAGAGGTCGCCTCAGACCGCCTGCTGGGCCTCATGGACAAAGGGGTCACCGTCGAGCAGGTCGCCCGGGCCGCCTGGGCCTTTCGTCGCGCCGGGGTGCGGGTTCACGCTTATCTGATGTACGGCTTCCCCACACAGACGCTTCAGGAGTGTGTGGACAGCATGGAGCTCGTGCGCCAGCTCTTCGCCGAAGGGCTCCTCGACTCGGCGTTCTGGCACCGTTTTGTGCTCACCCGGCACTCCCCAGTGTTCCGGGATCCCGCACAGTTCGGCATCACCGTGCGACCCTTGCCCAAGGGCGCGTTTAACCACAACGACCGCGAGCACGACGACCCGCTCAGCCACGTACACGACCGTTTTGACGGCCCCCTGCCCGCCGCCCTCGACGCCTGGATGCGCGGCAAGGCCCTGCACGAGCCCCTGCAGACCTGGTTTGACCGCCCCATCCCGCCGACGACGGAGCCCCCCGACCGGATCCGCGCCGCGCTCCAAGACCTCACGCCGATGGGCCAGCGCCTCGTGTGGATCGGCGGTGAGGTGCTGGAGTCTGACGAGGGCCTCGTGCTGCACGGCCAAGGGGAGCCCATCGTCATCCGCGGGCGCCCCAAGCCCCTGCAGTGGCTCGCCGAGGTGATCGAGGCGAGCCGCCCAGAAGAGGAGGACCCGCTCTCCCTCGACGACGCCGTCGCGGCCTTCCCCGGCGACTTCAAACGTTTCGCCGCGCAGTGGGCCCTGGCGCGGAGGGCGGGGCTGTTGGGGGTTTAGCGCTCCTTCACCCCGCGCTCAACCCCACCCCCTTCCCAAACCGTCTGCCCAAGAGCCGCGCCCGCAGGTCCGCCGCGCCCGGTGAGAGCCGCTCAAGCCCGCGGTGCGCGATCACGATGCGCCGGGTGAGCGGCGCGCGGGGGTGGTCCACCAAGGCGAGGCGCCCGTCGGCGAGATCCCCGGCGACGGCCACGCGGCTCAACAGCGCGATCCCGAGGCCCTCCCGCGCCGAGCCCTTCACGGCGATCACGCTGTTGAGCTCCAAGGCGACCTCGACGTCGGGGAAGTGCTGGTCGAGCAGGGCGCGGGTGGGCGACGGGCGGGCGAAGGTCAGAAAGGGCTGGCCCGCGGTGGGCAGGCCAGGGCGGGCGACGAGCACCAGCTCATCGAGGAGCCAAGGCTCCACCGTGAGGCCCGCCGGAGGGTCGGGGGTGGCGGGGACGGCGATGAGGTCGAGGCGCCCGGCGCTGAGCTCATCGAGGAGCTCGGCGGTGTGGCCCTCGCGTAAGCTCAGGCGCAGGCCGGGGTGCGCCTCACGCAGCTCACGCAGGACCGCGGGCAAGACGTAGGTGCAGAAGGTGGCGCCCGCGCCAACTCGCACCTGGCCCACCTGGAGGCCCTGGACCTCAGCGACGGCCCGGCGGCCCTCCTCCACCGCGGCCAAGGCGGCCCGGGCGTGGGGCAAAAGCGCCTCTCCGGCGGCGGTGGGGCTCGCCCCGGAGCGCCCCCGGGTGAGCAAGACCGCGCCGACGCTCTGCTCCAGGCGCTGAATCGCCGCGGTCAGCGCGGGCTGGCTGCGCCCGGCGGGGCGGGCGGCGGCGGTGAAGCTCGCGGCGTCTACGACCATCACGAAGCTGCGCAGCTCGTCGAGCATAGGCTCCTTCCATTCGTTTTGCTGATGGATAACCTAAAATCATTCGATTGGACCGAAGAATCCGCCTCGCCTAAACATGGGGGCAGGAGGTGTTTATGCTGCTGATTCTTCTGGGTGTGGCCGCTGGCGCGCTCACCACGGTGGCCGGGCTCGGCGGCGGGCTCTTGGTGCTGCTCCTGCTCTCGGCGGTGGAGGGCCCCAAGGCGGCCTTGGCCATCAGCGCCGCGGCCCTGCTCGTCGGCAACACACACCGGCTGTTCATGCTGCGGGACAAGCTCGACGCTGGCACGGCCCTGCGTGTCGTCTGCGGCGCCTTCCCCGGCGCCATCCTCGGCGGGCTCACAGCGGCCTGGCTCTCGGATCGGGCGCTGAGCCTGCTCATCGCCTCCGTCGTCGGCCTCGCCTTGGTGCGGCCGCTGCTCAAAGACGCCCCGATCGTGCCCCGCTGGGCCCTCGCCCCGGCGGGCCTCGGCATCGGCGTGCTCACAGGCAACGCCGGCGGCTCGGGGCTCCTCGTCGCGCCGCTCCTGTTGAGCGCCGGGCTGAGCGGCGCCCGCTACATCGCCACGAGCGCCGCCGTCGCCGTCGCGATGCACTCCGGGCGCCTCGGCGCCTACGTCTCCGAGGGCATGATGAACCCCGAGCGCGCCCTGGATGCAGCCATCCTCGCCGTGGGCCTGCCCCTCGGCAACCTCCTCGGCGAGCGCCTCTCCCACCACCTGTCCGACCGGCGCTCGGCCCAGATCAACTACGGCGCGATGGCCCTCTGCGGCGCCCTGGCGCTCTTCGGGATCGCCTGATCCATTGGGCGCGAGGCGGGGTATGCTGAGCCCATGCTCCCCCTCGCGCTCCTCTTCACCTTCGCCGCCGAGCCCACCAAGACCGTGAGCCTTGAGCTGGTCGACGCGCCGATCACCCAGGCCCTCACGCTCATCGCCGAGGTCGGCGACCTTCAGCTCGTCATGGGGGACGACGTCAAAGGCACGGTGACGGTGAGCCTCAAGGATGTCGCCTGGGAGGACGCCTTCAACGCCGTGCTGCTCACCCACGGCCTCGTCGCCGTGCCGGTCGGTGAGCTCACCGTCGTGAAGCCCGCGCGTTAGGGCGCCTCGGGGCGACGCCCCCAGTCGAGGCCCCCCAAGACATAGACCGACGCCCGGCCCACGTCGTCTTGCCGGGGGATCCACGGCGCGTAACCGACGCTCAGCTCGACGAAGCGGCGGTCTTGGCGCCAGGCGCCCAAGGCCGCGAAGCCCGCCGCCCGCTGGCCATCAAACGCCGCGAGATCACCCATCAGCGCGACCTCAAAGGACTTCACCGTGACGCGCGGCCCGAGGCGCAGCGCCGCGTAGTCCTCCACCCACCACTCCGCCCAGGCCGCCCCGGCCAAGGGCACGACGTAGGGGTTGAGCCCGCCGAGGCGGCTCAGGTTGAGCTCGTCTTGGTTCTCGGCGGTCCCCGCGCGCAGCTCCACGACCGGGGCGAGGCGCCAGGGCCCCTCGGCGCGCAGCTCCACGGTCGCGTGGGGGGAGACGCCGAGGTCGGAGAGGTCCACGCCAAGGCGCGCGTAGCCCTGCACCTGGGGCCGCCAGAGCCCGACCAAGGCGTCGGTGGAGAGGATGCCCCGCCGAGTGACGCCGTCGCTGAGGCCGCCGCCCTCGGGGGTGAGCTGGTAGAGCCGGGCGTTGACCTGCCCGCCCGCGTAGAGCCCGCCGGGAAGGTACCGCAGCCCGCCGCCGTCGAGGCCCTCATAAAACGCCATCCGGGCCCGGCTGGGATCCGGGGCGCCGTCGGTCCACGGCGCCATCATCATGCCCGCCGTGCCCCCAAGCTGCGCCCGGGCGCCGATCCAGGCCCGCCCGCGCTCCCACTCCGGTCCAAAACGTAGGTCCAGGGTGTCCGTGAGCAGGCTCACCGAGAGCGGCCCGCGCCGAGCGCCCAAGGTGAGGATGCCGAAGCTCGACGCGCCGAGCTGCGCGCCTCCTTGGGCCGTGCGCTCCCAGACCGGCGCAGGGGCCGGCTCCTCCGCGGCGAAGGCCCCGGCGAACAAGAACAGCCAGGCCGCGCTCACGACACGACGACCCGGGCGCCGCCGCGCCGCTGCACAACCCGCACCCGAACGATCAGCATCACCGCCACCACCATCAAGGCGAGGATGAGCCCCATCCAGATGCCCTCCGGGCCCCAACCGAGCTTAAAGCCCAAGACGTAGCCCACGGGGATGCCCAAGGCCCAGTACCCGAGGAGGTTGAACAAGGGCGGCACCCGGGTGTCCCCGGCCCCGCGCAGCACCCCGAAGCTCACGACCTGGGCGCCATCAAAGAGCTGGAAGCAGGCCGCCAGCGGCAAGAGGCCCACGGCCACGGCGAGCACCTTCGGGTCGGCGGTGTACAGCCCGGCCAAGACGCCCGGAGCGAAGAAGAAGAGGAGCGCGGAGCTGCACATAAACGCCACGCCGACGCCGATGGCCACCCAGGCCGTGCGGCCCCAAGGCAGCCCCGCGCCGAGGAGGTTGCCCACCCGCGTCGCCGCCGCCGCCGAGAAGCCGAAGGGCACCATGAAGCTCAGCGAGCTGATGTTCAGGGCCACGGCGTTCCCCGCCAAGGCCGCCGGGCTGATCCAGCCCATCATCAGGCCCACGAAGTTGAAGGCCTCGACCTCCATCGCCACCTGCACCCCGACGGGCAGCCCGATGAGCGCGAGCGCCCAGAGCGCCCGGGCCTCAAAGACCGGCGCGATGCCCGGCCAGCAGCCGCGGAGCGAGTCCCAGCACACGGCGATGAGCGCGATCGGCATAAAGGTGCGCACCAGCGAGGTCGCGAGGCCGCAGCCGTACACCCCCATGGGCTCGATGCCGAAGCCGCCGAGGGTGAACCACACGTCTACGATCACGTTGAGCACGTTGGCGACGACGATCACGAGGGTCGCCGGGCGCACGATGCCTTGGCCCTGCAAAAAGGAGCGTAAGGCGAAGAACACCATCGCCCCGGGCAGCCCCATCGCGATGGCGAGGCAGTACTGCGCGGCGCCGGGGATGACCTCGGCGGGCTGCTCAAAGAGCGTGAGCGCCGGGGTCGCGAGCAGGTGCGCCACGATGAGCGGCACGGAGAGGAGGAGCCCCAAGGCCGTCGCCTGGACCATCGCCCGGCCCATCACGGCCTTGTCGCGGGCGCCCGCGGCCTGGGCGAAGACGGGATCGAGCCCCATCAGCACGCCCATGCCGACGATGAGCACGCCGAAGCTCCAGGTGTTGCCCAAGGCCAACGACGCCTGGGGCCCCTCGCCGAGCATGCCGACGACGATGAGGTCCACGACCCCCATCAGGATGAAGCCGACCTGCCCGACGATGACGGGCCACGCCAAGGTGGTGAGCCGCCGGGCCTCCTCAAACGCGGTGCCTTCAGCGGGGATGTCTGGGGTCGTGTCTTCAGTCACGCGGCACCCGTAGCGCCGTCCCCCTCCCCGCGCCAGCGGCGGATCAGAGGCGGTACTTCACCTGTTGGGTGAAGAGCGGCTTCGTGCCCGCGCTCGTCACCTGGGACACCTTCATCTCGACCTGGCCGACCGGCGCCGAGACCGGGGCCTGGAGCTTGAGGAAGGCCGTGGTCGGCCCGAGCTGGGCGAGGCCCGAGGCGCTGACGAACTGGCGGGTCTCCGCGACCTTCTTGCCCTCGACGAAGACCTCACCGACGAGCCAGAAGTCGCCGTCCACGTCCGCCGGGGTGCGCGCCACGAGCACGGGCAGCTCAACGACGATGGAGTCGGCGTTGGAGAAGACCACCTGGGCCGCGGAGACCGCCGAGAGCGGGGCGACGTCGGGGGTCTTCGGGGCGGGCTTGGCCTTCGGCGCGACGGTGAAGTCCGCGAACTCCTCGTCGGCGCCGTCGTAGATCGAGAAGGCGTCGGAGCTGACCGCCTTCTGCTCGGCGGCCTTCTGCTTGGCGGCCTCTTCTCCCTCTTTGAGGAAGGCGAGGTCATCTTCTTCTTCAACTGCGGCGGTGTTGGTCGCCTCAGCGGCGAAGGCGACGGGGGCGATGGCGAAGAGCGAGAGGATGAGGCCGAGGCGAAGCATTCTGGCTCCATACGCAGAGGGGGACCTCACATCCTTTTGCAAAGAACGTGCCAACTCGGCGATCGGCCTGGGCGCCGTCAGGGGCGCCGAGGGGTCGCGGAGGATGTTCCAGATCTGGGACGTCGTCCAAACGACACGACGCTCACCAGTAGGACGCCCGGGCGCTCAGCGCGCCGCTCGGGTAGACGAGGCAAGAGAGCCGCTGCCCGTCCTTTGCTCGGGCCGCGGTCAAGGCCGCGCGCTCGGCGTC
>JAKLKD010000152.1 GCA_023150845.1 Myxococcota bacterium
AGCCCGGCGCTCAGCTCGACGCCCGCCCGCGCCGCGCCCCGGAGGCCCTCGACGCCGAGGCTCAGGCTGAGGTCCGCCGGGTTTCGCGGCGAGGGCAGCCGACCCCCGGCCCGGGCGAGGAGCCGCGTCGGGCCGAGGGGCCGGGCGGCGCTCACGAAGGCCAACGCGGCGTCGTCTTGGGCCGAGTACCGCAGGGGATCGCCGAGGATCACGAGGCCGCCCCCGGCGGTGACCGACCCCGCCGCGCCCGCCCAGCGGGCGAAGCCCATGGCGGAGACGTCGGTCTCATCCGTGCCGAGCCCCCGCTCCGTCGAGGCGTTCGGGAGCTTCACCTCCCAGTCCAGCCAGAGCGACGGGCGCGGCCCGCGCTGGGGGAGGATCCTTGCGCTCGTCCCGAGGCGGAGATCGCCGGGCCCGTAGGATCTCGCGCCATCGGGCCAGGCCGCGGCGAGGCCCTCCACGCGCAGGCGGACCTCAACGGCCTCAGCGGGGGAATAACGGGCGTTTAGACCGATGATCCCCCGGTCCTCCTCGACGGCCTCGAAGGGGGCAACCCAGCCCACAACTCCGCCAAGATCAAGGCAGAAGGCGCAATATGGGCCAGTTCCCAGCGGCGCGACGGCGTCGGGCCAGAGGTTGTCCGCGGCGGCGGCCTCCCGAGGGATCCACCCAGCCAGCGCGGCGGGGAGGACAAGAAAAATGAGAGAAGTTGCCGGAGACTTGCCCAAAAGTTGACGCTCCCTCAGGGGTCCGTGTACTTTAGCTCGACCCGGTCTTCATCGTATCCCTTAGGGCCACACCCTCATCCCGCGAACCTCTCCAGTCTGGAGCGTTAAGAATGTCCCAAACCATGTTCAGGCTTACGCCCCTCGCGCTGCTGATCAGCCCCCTCGCGCTGCAGAGCTGTGGCGACAAGGATGAGGACACCGGCGGCACCGCCTACTGCTCCCCTGAGGCCAACGCGGGCGCGGACCTCTCCGTCGCCGTGAGCTCCTTGGTCACCCTCGACGCCACGGCGTCGGGCTATCCCGAGAGCTGCAACCAGGAAGGCGAAGACGCCCTCACCTACACCTGGTCCTTCGACGCCGTGCCCGTTGACTCGTACATCGACGTCAGCGCGCTCAGCGAGAACGGCACCACGGGCGCGGCCAGCGCGACGTTCACCCCGGACCTCCCCGGCACCTACGTCCTGAGCCTGCTCGTCTGCGACGACACCTCCTGCTCCCCGCCGGACATCGTCGTCGTCACCGCCGCCACGGGCGACGCGGCCCCGGTCGCGGACGCTGGCGCCGACAGCAGCGCTGAGGTCGACACCCGCGTTGAGCTCGACGGCTCCGCCTCCTACGACCCCGAGGGCGCCGAGCTCGAGTTCTCTTGGGCCCTGTCCTCGGCC
Source organism: Myxococcota bacterium (assembly GCA_023150845.1). Lineage (GTDB taxonomy): Bacteria > Myxococcota_A > UBA796 > UBA796 > CAJQPC01 > JADKFE01. The sequence goes on from JAKLKD010000152.1 coordinate 1,394, forward strand.
CCGTCCTGCTCGGCGCTGGGCCCGGACGACCTCTTCAACCCCACCTCGGCCAAGCCTACGCTCATCTGCGACTGTGACGGCGTGTTCGTGGCCTCCCTCGTCGTGAGCGACGGCGGCGCCTGGTCCTCCCCGGACTACGTCTCCGTCACCTGCTCCTCGGGCAACCAGCTCCCCATCGCCGACGCCGGTGACTCCGAGTCCTTGGCGCCTTGCGACGGCTCGACCATCCAGCTCAACGGCTTCGGCTCCTACGACCCCGAGGGTGAGGAGCTCGAGTACCAGTGGACGGTGGTGTCCGTGCCCTCCGGCTCCGCGGTGGACGAGGCCGCCCTCACCTCCTTGACCGACGCGAGCCCGTACTTCACCTGGGACGTCCCCGGCGAGTACACCTTCCAGCTCCAGGTCTACGACGGCACCCTCTGGTCGGCCCCCGACGTGGTCACCCTCGTCGCCCAGGACCTCACGGCGAACCTCAAGCCCGTCGCCAACGCGGGTGAGGATCAGTCCACGAGCGCCACGTCGTCTTGCACGACCTCGGCGTATGTCTGGAGCTGCGACGACTGCGAGGGCCAGGAGTTCGACCTCGACGGCTCGGGCTCCTACGATCCCGACGGCGACAGCCTCGCCTACACCTGGACCGACCTCAGCGGCGTGGCGAGCATCTCCAGCCGCAGCAGCGCCAGCTCCGTGGTCACGGTCCCCCCGACCGCCGCCACCTACAACGTCTCCACCTCCCACTCGTTCAACGTGCAGCTTGACGTCGCGGACTGCGCGACGAGCAGCTCCGATGTCGTCACCGTCACCGTGAGCTGCAAGGGCGAGAAGTGATGCCCGCGCGCTGCAACCCCCGCTTAGGAGCCGCCCCCATGCCCCGCGTCATGGCTCTCCCCTCTCTCCTGGTGCTCATGTCGTTCGTCGCCTGTGGTGACAAGAACGCCGATGGCACCGAGACTGGCGTCGTCCTCAACACCGCTCCCGCCGCGAACGCGGGCGCTGACCAGTCCGTCTCCGCCGACGGTGTGGTCACCCTCGACGGCTCCGGCTCGTACGACGCCGACGGCGACGCCCTCACCTACCGCTGGGAGTTTGAGCACGTCCCCGACGGCTCGACCATCCAGTCCAAGGAGGCGCCGTTCACCCGCAACGGCTCCGCCGAGGCCGTGACCACGACCTTCATCCCCGACACCATCGGCACCTACGTCGTGTCCTTGTGGGTGTCCGACGGTGAGGAGCAGTCCGCCAAGGACTACGTCGTCATCACCACCCAGACCCCGGACACCCTGCCCGTGGCCGACGCCGGTGACGACGTGACGGTGGACGTTGACGCCGTGGTGACCCTCGACGGCTCGGGCTCCTACGACCCCCTGGGCCGCGCGGTGACCTACGCCTGGACGATCGTGGACACGCCTGACGGCTCGTCTCTGTCGGCCTTGGCCGGCGCCGACAGCGCCTCGGCGAGCTTCACCGCCGACGCCCGCGGCGTCTACGTCATCAACCTCGTGGTCGACAACGGCCTCACGAGCTCCTTGGCCGACGCCGTGATCGTCACCGCCGTCGGTGAGGACAGCGCCCCGACCGCCAACGCGGGCGAAGACATCATCGCTGAGGACTGCACCGCCATCCCCCTCGATGGCTCCGGCTCCGTGGACCCGGACGGTGACAAGCTCAAGTACTCCTGGGAGATCCAGAAGAAGCCCTCGGGCTCGAAGGTCAGCGCGTCGAGCTTCTCTGACGCCTCCGCCGCGGAGCCCACCTTCTTCGCGGACATCGCCGGGGACTACCGCCTCTCGCTCAGCGTTCACGATGGCACGAGCTGGTCGGCCCCCGACCTCATCTCGTTGACCGTCGGCGAGCGCTCCTACAACACCGCGCCCACGATCACCATCACGGACTTCCCCGTGGTCGACGCGGGCGAGGCCGAGTGTGAGGAGAGCGGCTACACCTACAACTGCGATGACTGCAGCGACCAGACGATCACCTGGGGCACCAACGTCACGGTGACCGACGCCGACGGCGACGCGTTCAGCTCGGCCTGGACCTTGACCGACGGCAACGGCGTCATCGCCACCTCGACGTCCCTCGTGACCAGCGTCAAGCTGGAGGACATCACCTGCTCCGAGCCCGGCGTGACCGACGACAACGAGTTCGTGTTCTCGTTGACCGTCACCGACTGCACCGGGGCCTCTACGACGGCCACGGGCACGGCGACCGCGCAGTGCACGGGCGTTGAGGCCACGGAGTAGGCTGGCCCTGGGCCCGTCATCTCCTCGTTTGCCCCCATCGACGCGCCTCGCCCTTCACCGGGCCGGGCGCGTCGCGCTGTTGGGGGTCTGCCTTCTGGGCCTCGGGCTCAGCCTCGGCGAGGCCCAAGAGGGCGGCCACCTGTCCGTCGAGGCCGCCGTGCCCCTGGGGCGGCTCTCGGTGTCGTCCTTTCGCCCGGGCGTCGGCCAAGAGGTCTGGGTGGAGGTGCCTTACGCCGGGCCCTTCCCCGCGCAGCCCGACTGGGCGGGCGTCGATGAGGACCGGGGCACCCTCGCCCGGCTGGTCACCCAGGCCCCGGGGCCGGTGACGGTGCGGGCCTTCGGGCTCTCGGCGACCCTTGAGGTGCAGCCCGGCGCGAACCGCGGCCCCTTGCCCAACCCCTCGGCCCCGGCGCGGGCCTTGCCCTTCGTCTCCGAGCACTGCGAGGACCCACGCCTCCCCCAGCTCTCTGGGCTCTGGGCCATCGGCTGCGACGGCGACTACACGAGCCGCGCCGAGCACGTCTTCAGCGGAGAGCAGGTCGCGCTTCAGGGCGCCCCGGCGAGGCCTGGGCTCGGCGGCGGTGCCCTCTACGGCGCGGGCCCGCAGGATCACGGCCTCTGGCGGCCGCCGAGCGTCGTGTCTTCGCCTGAGGCCCACCGGGTCCCTGAAGAGGGGATCGCCCCGCCCGCCACGGACGGGGTGACCGGGGCCTTGTCCGTGGCCGACGCGGTGTGGGTGTTTGAGCTGGAGGGTCGCCTGCGGGAGAGCCTCCGGGCCCGGCCCGCGCCCTGGATGCCCCCCGCCGTCGCCGGGCCCTGGGTGGCCTGGGTCGAGCTCGGCGAGTCCTGGCTCTTCGGGGAGGACATCTACGTCCGCCACAAGGACTGGCGGGAGGGCGCGCCCCTCGTGCGCCGGGTGGGCAGCCAGCGCCACGTCGCCGCCTCCGAGGGCTTCGTGGGCTGGATCGAGGACGAGGCGGTGTGTGTGGAGTCCTTCGAGACCGGCGAGCGCCGCTGCGTGGCGGCCCGGCCCGGGCCCAGCCGCCGCCTGAGCCTCTGGGGCCCCGTGGCCTGCTGGGAGGACTACAGCGGCGACGACATCGACGTGGTCTGCAGCGACGGCCTCGCCCTGCGGCGCCCCGGCCACCAGCGGGGCCCGTCGCGGATCGGCCCCTGGCTCTTGTTCCGTGAGGGCAACCAGACCTTGCTCGCGACGGCGGAGTGGATCGTGCTCGACGATGATGACCTGCGCGCGGCCCCTCGGGGCGCCACCCTGCCGGATCCCCTCGCCCTGCGCGGCGCCCGGGCCGAGGGCGGGGTGACCTACAGCCTGAGCATGCCCCCCGGGGAGTTCACCGTCGAGCGCCGGGTCGGCGAGGCCTGGGTGCCGGGTGAGGTCGTGCGCGGCGGCGGTGTGGCACAGATCGATGCGCCGCACGGCGACGCCGTCCGGCTGCGGGGCGCCCAATGACCCCTCGGACGGAGCGGCTCGGCGGGCAGCTCGCCGCGGTGGGGGCCCTGGCGCTCCTCGTCGCGGCCTTCGCCCTGGACCCGAGCCCGGCGGTGAGCCCCGACGCCGTCCCCCGGGCCGCCCGGGGCCTCGCCGGGGCGCTCATCTGGGCGCTGGCGGCGACGGGGCTCGGCGGGGCGATCCTCGGCTCGACGAGCCTCGCCGGGGCCTTGTTCTTGGGCAGCGGCGTGCTCGGCCTCGCGCTGTTTGGCCTCGCCTGGGCGGGGCTCTTCTCGGGGCCGGCCTTGGGCGGCGTCGCCGTCGCGGCGTCCTGCGGCTGGCTCTTGCGCCCGCGCATCGAGCGGCCCACCCTCGACGCCGCGGGCTGGGCCGTGGCCTTGGTCTGCGGCGCCCCGGCGCTCATCAACGCCTTGGCGCCGCCGACGGACACCGACGAGATCTACCAGCACCTCGCGATCCCCGCGCAGCTCCTCCACGTCCGGGGGCTCCTCGGCGGGCTCCTGCACCCCGACGCCTCCCGGCCGATCCCGGTGCACACGCTCTACGCCGCGGCGATGTCGTTTGGCGGGGAGCCCGCGCCGAAGCTCCTGCACCTGATCTGGGGCGCCGTGGGCCTGCACCACCTGCGGAGCCTCGGCGACCGCTGGCTCGGGGCCCCGGCCGGCGGCGCGGCGGCGCTCACGCTCTTGGGGAGCTACACCTTCGCCCGGGAGCTGGGCCTCGCCTACAACAACCTCCCTGCGGCCTGGTGGGGCCTGCTCGCCGTCGAGGCCGCCGTCGAGGGCCGCCGAAAGGAGCTGGCGGCCTACGCGGGCATGGCCCTGGCCTGCAAGTACACCGCCGCGCCGGTCGTCGTCGCCGCGTACCTCATCGCCTGGCGGGGCCTCGGCCTGCGCGCCGTGCCGACCATGGCGGCCTTGACCCTCGGGGCCTTGGCCTGGGTCGTCCCGTACTGGGTCCGAAACGCCGCCGAGGGCATGCACCCCCTCTTTCCCTACGCGGGCTGGCCAGGGGCCGAGGGCATCGTCTTCACCTACAACGAACGTTACGGCGTCGGCCGGGGCTGGCTGGACCTCCTGCTCTTGCCCTGGAACATGGTAGTACACGCCGAGACCACGTCCTACAAGTTCTTGGGGCAGGTGAGCCCGGTGGGGCTCCTGGCGCTCCCGGGGATGGCCCTCGCGGCCTGGAGCCGACCGGCGGCGCGGCCGGTCCTGGCGGCGGCGGCCTTGGCCTTCGTCGGCTGGGCGGCGGGGCCACACTGGCTGCGCTACCTGCTCCCCGCGGCGCCGCTCTTGGGCCTCGCCGTCGGCGCGGCGGCGACGGCGCTCCCGTCCTGGGGCCGGGCGGTCCTCGTGGCCGGGGGTGTGCTGGGGCTCCCGGCGAGCTGGGGGCCTTGGCTCGGGCCCACGGCCGAAGAGGCGGCGGTGGTCGTCGGCGCCGCGCCCCGGGAGGCGCTGCTCAAGGAGCGGGTGCCGGGATGGGGCGCAATTGACTATATCAACAAATACACAGAATCAGACGCCCGGGTCGCGCTGCTCTTCTCTTGGCCCGGCTATTACGTCGAGCGCCCCTACGTCTTGGGCTCGGTGGAGGACCACGTCCCCGCGCGGCACCTCCTGCTGACCCAAGGCGACGCGGCCCTGACCACCCTTCGAGCCCTGGGGGTCACCTACGCCGTCGTGGGTGAGGTACGATTCATCAAGAAGACCTTCCCCTTCCTCGACGACGAGCGCTTCCGCAGAGAGTTCACCGAGCCCGAGGCGGCCCTCAAGGAGCTGCTCTTGAAGGAGGGCACCGTCGTCTACGAGGAGGGTCGTTACGCCGTGTGGAGATTCCCGGATGGAAGCCCCTGAGCCGCGCCGCGCGCCCCTGGACCCTTGGCGGGTCGGGGGACTGATCCTCGGCGGGCTCGTGGACCTGGCGCTGCTCTACGCGCTCTTGCGCCTCCGCTGGGACAGCCGGTGGATCGGCCCCCCCAAGGCGGGGATCACCGGCCTGGAGCACATCCCCGAGGCCTGGTGGTCCTGGGGCACGCTCTCCGACGCCTTGCTCTACGGCCCCGACGCCGGGAACTGGGCGGCGAACGTCGAGGCCGCCCTCGCCGGAAAGACCCTCGACCTCTACCGGATGCCGGTCTACACCTACCTCACGGCCTGGATGACCCGGCTCTTCGACGACGTGGTCTTCGCTGGGCACATGGTGAACCACGCCGCCTCGGCCCTGGTGCCGCTCCTGGCCTACCTCTTCGGCCGCGCCAGCTCGGGCCGCGCCCCGGCCTTCGCCGCCGCGGCGCTCACGGCCTTGACCCCGGCCCTGCTCAACTCCGCCGGGCTGTTCGGCGTCGATCCCAGCCTGCAGCTCGCGGTGATGCTGCTCGTCGCGACGGGGCTCTGGGCCATGACCGGGCCCTGGTGGGTCGTGCCTTTGGCGGGGGTGGCCGCGGGCGTCTGCGCCGGGGCGCACTACCTCGGCCTGCTCTTCCCTTTCATCCTCGGGCCGCTCCTGCTCACCCGGGACGGGCGCTGGTGGTCGCGGCTGCTTGCCGTCGTGGTCTTCTTCGCCGTCGGCGCCGGGGTGTGGCGGCTCTTGTTCATGGAGTACCCGCCCCTCGCCTGGCGGGACGTGGCCCACGTCTACGCCGAGGGGGTGATCGGCTCCTCGGGCAAGGCCCAGGCCCAGCACGGCCAAGGCCTCTCCCACGCCGTCGCGCTCGTGCTCGCCCAGGCGGGCGGGGCCCTGCCGATGGCCGTGCAGCGCGGGCTGAGCCCTCTGGCGGTAGGCGCCGCGCCCTGGGGGCTGCTCGTCGGGGCCTTCTGGCTCGGGGTGATCGGGCCCTGGCTCCGCCCGCGGGAGGGTCGCCTCGGCTGGGACTGGCGCCCGGCGCTGCTGCTCGCCGGGCTGCTCGCGCCGCTCGCCGCCCTGGAGGCCGCCCGGGCGCCGGAGCGGTACGCCTTCTACTCGATCCCCCTCGTCTACCTCTGCGTCACCCGGGGCCTCGCCACGCCCCTCGCCGCCTTGGACACCCTGATTCAGCGCCGCTGGCCGCGCTGGCCGAGGGGGCTCTTGGCCTGGGCGCCTTGCCTCTGGCTGCTCTCGGGCCTCGTCGGGCCGCTCCAGTCCCAGCGACCGGGCCCGCCGCCGCCGGAGGAGCCCCTGCAGGACCTCCAGCTCGGCCAGGCGATCCGCGCGGAGTTCTCGCCGGGGGACCACATCGTCAGCAACAACCAGAGCTTGCACTACTACAGCGGGCGCCGCCGCTGCCTGCTCCAGCCCTGCGCCAACCTCGGCGCCGAGACCGAGGCCGCCTGCGCCCGCACCCTGCTCGCGGGCTGCGCGGGCCGAGGGGACCTCCCCTACGTCATCGAGGAGCGGTCGCAGTACGGCTTCGCCAACAAGCCCGACGAGCTCATGGACACCTTGGTCACCACCCACTTTGAGCGGGTGTTCCGCTCGCCGAGCCAGCAGCGCACGGTGAGCCTGTACCGGGTGGACCGCGCGACCTTGGAGCGGCTCGCCCAGGGCTCGGCGCCGACGACCCCCTGAAGCGACGACGCCGCCCCCGAAGGGACGGCGCCGTAGACCTCAGCGACGGATCAGGTGCGCTGAGAGTAGAACTCGATGATGGCCTGGAGGTTGCACTCGAAGGGCAGGTCCTCAAGCTCGGGCGAGGTGATCATCTTGCCCGCGGCCTTGGCCGGGTCGAGCTCCAGGTAGCGCGGACGCTGCTTGGAGGCGGCGCCCTCAAGGGCCTCCTGGACGAACTTCTTGCTGCGGGCCTTCTCACGGATCGCGATCTCCTGGTTGGGAGACACGGAGAAGGAGGGGCGGTCCACGCGCTTGCCATCCACGGTGATGTGGCCGTGAACGACGAGCTGGCGAGCGCCCGCGATGGTGTTGGCGAGGCCGAGACGCCAGACGATGTTGTCGAGGCGGCTCTCAAGCAGGCTCACCAGCTCACGGCCCGTGGGGCCACGGCGGCGAGAGGCCTCCTTGATGTAACGGATGAACTGGGTCTCCAGCACACCATAGTGCCAGCGAAGCTTCTGCTTCTCGACCAGTCGAGTCTTGTAGTCGGAGGGCTTCCCCTTCCGGCGTTGTCCATGAACGCCAGGGCCATACTCACGCTTCCCGAGGGTACGCTGAGAGACGAGGCCAGGAAGCACCACACCCACGGCCCGGCAACGCTTGAGCCGGGGTCCACGATAACGCGCCATTGAGAACGCTCCATCGGTGCTGTTGAGTTGACCCTGAGAGGGGGATTGATCGGAAGATCGTGGGCTCTGCAGGGCTGTCGTCCACCGGGCACACCCCGGCGGCAGACCCGCTCTCTTATGGTTACCCATTGTCCCCGTCAACCAGATCGACGCACAACGACCGCATCGGAGGCACCATGGACTCCCTTCGTGACGCGCTCAAGGGCGCCTTGGCCCCGAGCGAGGGCCTCGTCGCCCGGGATCCTTCCCCCCAAGACGACGCCAAGCGGGCCCCAGAGCCCCTTGATCCCGCCGGGAGCTCCTGGCTCACCGAGCTGGCCCGCCACACGAAGATCCCCAAGGACACGAAGACCTCCACCCTGCGCCAGCTCACCGACCGGCTGGTGAAGGAGCTGGCCACGGCGGGCAAGGGCCGGGACTCCCGCGCCTTGGCCGACGCCCGGGACGCCTATCTCCGCGCCGCCGAGCGCGCGGCCTGGGACCACATCAAGCGGCGCTTTGAGGAGCTGGAGCTCTCGGAGAAGGCCTACCGGGCGCTCAAGCAGGCGAAGAACGTGCACCCGGAGAAGGTGCTCGCGGCCCTCTACACCCGCCGCGCCGAGACCTACCGCGGGGCCTCGGCGGAGCGGGTGCGGGACTGGCTCCTGAGCCTGTGAGCGGGGCGGGGCGTAAGGTCAGGCCCAGACTGGACAAACACCCCTCCGTATGCCAGGATGAGCTTGGTAAGGGACTGGAGGTCCTCGTGCGAACCATGGCACCCCAGCGCCGTCGGCGCGCCCAGCGCGGGTTCACGCTCCTGGAGGTGATGATCGTCGTCGCGATCATCACGATCCTCGCGGCGCTGGGCACCAGCTCGCTCCGTGAGCTCATCCCCCGGATGCGCACCCGAAAGGTCGCCCACGAGTTCGCCCAGCAGGTCGAGTTCATCCGCCAGCAGGCCATCCTCAACAACCGCGAGGCCTCGCTCACCATCACCGACTGGGACGACGCCTACACCGACCCCGGCCAAGACCAGCGCGGCGCCTGGAACCTCGCCGTCGGCAACCGACCCTTGGGCTCGACGACCTGGGACGTGCTCCCCGTGGACGCCGACGTCGATGGGGTGGACGACATGGCGAGCGAGGGCACCTACGACCTCCAGCCCGGCGCCGCCCAGGCCACCCCTTACGTCGGCCTGCTCCAGCCGGACACCCAGCAGATCCTCTTCACGCCCCGGGGCCTCCTCGCCAACTCCGTCGGGGAGCTGGCCACGGGCGGCTACCTGGAGTTCGTCTTCGCCAACAAGATCGCCGTCGGCCAAGGCGTCGATGACTACTGGGTCGTGCGGGTGTACCGCGGCGGTATGGTGCGTGTGGAGCCCCGCCAAGGCGACTACTACCAGAACGACGACGGCGGCACCGACGACCACAGCACGATCAGCTCAGGCTCCCCCTCGGCGAGCGGCCCGAGCTGAGCCGCGCTCACCAGGGGAGCTGGCGGCCGTCCCAGCTCCACAGGCTCCCCGAGCTGGCCATGTTCAGCTCGTCTAGCCGCGCGAGCACCCCGTCGGCGAGGGCCTCCGGCGCGGCCTGGGCCTCGACGGCCACGAGCGTCAGGGCCACGCCGTCTTCAGCCACGGACCGCGCCCAGGCCAAGAACGCCATGTTCCGCGCCGCGAGCGCCGCCCGCAACGCGGGACGATCCCCGGCGACGGTGAGCCCCAGGCTGCCGAGCCGGTGGGTGAGCACGGCGACCTTCGCCCCCCGGGGCGGGCGCAGGCCCTGAAGCCAGGCCAAAGGCGCGGTCACGAGCGCGGCGCTGAGCTCCTCAAAGCTCCCTTCAGAGCGCGTCGGGAGCGGGATCACCAGCCGATCGGCCTCCGCCGCCTCCACCCACTCCGCCCCCCGCGCCGAGGCCGCCCGGGCGATCGCCGCGCCGAGCCCCTCCTCCCCCCAAATGTGCCACCGCTGAACCATCGCTTAGCCTCCACGAGCCCGTGCGCTACACTATCCTCGAAACCGGCGATCAAGGAGGAGCGCCATGCGTACCCTGTGGATTCTGGGCCTGAGCGCCCTGGTGATGACGGGCTGTAAGGGGGATGACGACGGCACGGTCGAGGAGACCGGCGTCGAGGGCGGCGACAGCGCCGGGGCCGACAGCGGCGGCGACAGCGGCGGCGGCGACAGCGGCGAGGCCACCGACGCCGACGGCGACGGCGTGAGCGCGGAGACCGACTGCGACGACGACGACCCCACGACCTACCCCGGCGCCGAGGAGCGCTGCGACGAGCGCGACAACGACTGCGACGGCGAGCTCGACGAGGACGCCATCGACCCCTCGACCTTCTACGCCGACAAGGACGGCGACGGCTACGGCGCGGACGACGAGCCGCTGAAGGCCTGCGCCCAGCCCGAGGGCTACGTCAGCCCCGCCGGGGACTGCGACGACGACGACGCCCGCTTCTACCCGAACGCCGAGGAGTCCGACTGCGAGGACCCCAACGACTACAACTGCGACGGCTCCGTGGGCTATGACGACGCCGACGCCGACGGCTTCCCCGCCTGCAACGACTGCAACGACAAGGACGCCACGATCAGCCCTGACGGCCTGGAGATCTGTGACGGCGCCGACAACGACTGCGACGGGCTCAACGACGACGGCGACGACAGCCTCGACCTGAGCACCACGACGACCTCTTACCAAGACGCCGACGCCGACGGCTACGGCGACGCCGACTTCTCCGTGCAGCGCTGCGCCACGCCGCCGGGCTACGCCCTCGACGCGGGCGACTGCGACGAGGCTGAGCCCACGATCAACCCCGGCGCCACCGAGGTCTGCGACGGCCTCGACAACGACTGCGACGCCTTGACCGACGACGCCGACGACAGCCTCGACGCCGGGACGGCCAGCACCTACTACGCCGACGACGACGGCGACACCTACGGCGACGCCTCCGCGCCGCTCCTGGCCTGCGCCCAGCCCGAGGGCAGCGTGACCGACAGCCAGGACTGCGACGACGGCGACGCGGCGATCAACCCGGACGGGACCGAGGTCTGTGACGGCGCGGACAACAACTGCGACGGCGTGACCGACGACGACGCCGTGGACCTCTCCACCTGGTACGCCGACGCGGACGGCGACGGCTACGGCGACGCCTCGGCCCCGAGCCTCTCCTGCGAGGCCCCCTCCGGCGCCGTCGCCGACGCCACGGACTGCGACGACGGCGCGAGCGCGGTGAACCCCGGCGCCACGGAGCTGTGCGACAAGCTCGACAACGACTGCGACGGCCTCACCGACGACTCCAGCGCCGCCGACGCCAAGACCTACTACGCCGACGCCGACGGCGACGGCGAAGGAGACGCCAGCGTCGTGATCAAGGCCTGCTCCCGGCCCTCGGGCGCCATCGGCAACAAGAAGGACTGCGACGACAGCGACGCGGACGTCTTCTCGACCAACACCGAGGTCTGCGACGACAAGGACAACGACTGCGACGGGGACATCGACGGCGGCGCCGTAGACGCGACGAGCTGGTACGCCGACGACGACGGCGACAGCTTCGGCGACCCCGACCTTGAGACCATCGCCTGCGACCAGCCCTCGGGTGCGGTCGCCGACGACCTCGACTGCGACGACGTCGACGAGACCGTGAACCCCGACGCCGACGAGGTCTGCAACGGCGTCGATGACGACTGCGACGGCAGCGCCGACACCGCCGCCGACCGCGCCTACGACTCCGACGGCGACGGCGTCTACAACTGCGCCGACAGCACGGTCTACAGCTACAACTACGACGACAGCGCCTTCACCGGCTGGACCACCTCGGACCTCAGCGGCAGCGGCAACACCGGCTCTTGGAAGATGTCCGGCGGCACCCTCTACGAGTCGTCCAACGCCGCGAACGCCGTCGCCGTGGGCCCCGACATGGGCGAGATGGAGTCCTTCACCGTGAGCGCCGAGGTCTACTCGAACGGCACGGCGACGACCGGCGCCATCAACGGCTGCGGGCTCACCTTCGGGTACGTCGACGCCTCAAACTACTGGCTCGTGCGCTGGCTCGACCCCAACGCCTACTACGGCTCCTACAGCTCCAAGGGCCGCATCGACCTCTACCGCTGCGTGAGCGGCTCCTGCGCCTCTCTCGCCACCGACGACGGCAGCCGCAGCCTCATCCGCAACCGGACCTGGACGGACATCTCCGTCACCGCCGTCGGCCCCGACATCTCGGTGAGCTTCGACGGCGTGGAGGTGCTGACCTATGAGGCCTCCACGACGCCCGTGGGCCTCAACAAGCCCGGCGTCTGGAGCTACGACGCCGACTCCGGCTGCTACTTCGACAACTTCGTCGTCACGAACCCCTGAGCGTGAGGGCCAGGGCGGCGGCTCAGCGGGCGGACCCCTCGCTGAGCTGCACGTCGATGGCGACATCGACGGTGCCCGCGCCGTAGAGCAGGTCGTCGCGCCGGGCGAGGTAGTCGAGCTGGCCGAGGCGGCGCAGCGCCGTCGTCGCCGCGGTCACCCGGTCGGCGCGCACCCGCATCACGACCTGGGCCTGGCTCGCCTCGTCGAAGGCGCGGAGGTCCATGGCCTCCCCCGTCGAGGCGTCGATGAGCTGGCCGCCGTGCAGGCGCGCGAGCTCGTTGAGCTGGCTGAGCACTCGTTTGTCCGTCGCCCGGAGTCGGTAGCTCATCGCGGCGTCGAGCCCACGCACGGCCCCGTCCGCGACGGCGCCCCGGCCTGGATCCGGCGGGGCGGCGGCGGAGAGCTCCGCCGAGGCGAGGCCGTCTTGACCGGACTCGGAGGCGGCGGCGTCAAAGGTCGGGTCGGGCAGGCGCAGGCTGGGGTTGGAGCGCGGCCGGGCCTGGGCCACGGCGTCGGGGCTCGCGACGGCGGGGGGCGCGTTGGGCGCCGCGGCGGGGCCCT
>JAKLKD010000153.1 GCA_023150845.1 Myxococcota bacterium
CGAAGGCGCCGGCCTCGCCGTCGAGGTGATCCTCCGCGCCGCCGACGACGCCCCCGAGGCCTTGCCCCGAGGTGCGGAGGCCCTGGACCTCGCCGAGCGCCTGAGCGCCGCCCTGGCGCACGAGGACCACACCGCCCGGTGGAGCGAAGGCGCCTTGGCCACGCTCGACGACGCCCAGCGCGCCGCGGTGAAGGCCGGCGCCGAGCGCCCTGCCCTGCCACCGTCCCGGGCGAACCCCCGCACCCCCGCCGAGCTCGTGCGCCTCGTCGAGCTGCTCTCCGCCCAGGTCGGCGCCGTCTCCGACCCGCCGCCGCCCACGCCAGACCAAGATCCCCTCCCCGGCCTGAGCCCCGTCGCCCGCGCCCGCGGCCTGCTCACGCTTGTCGAGACGGGCAGCCCGCCGCTCAGCCCCGCCCAGGCCCGGGCCATCCAGGCCGCCGCCTTGGCCGGGGTCCGCGCCCACGAGGCCCTCTACGCCGAGGTGAGCCACATCCTCAACGCCTTGGACCCGGCGCTCTTGGAGTCTTTGCCCCGGCTCGGCGAGCGCCACGACCCGAACCGCGCCGAGGCCGCCTTGGCCGCCTTACGCCGCCGGGGCGGCTGAGCGCCGGGCTCACTCCGAGGGGGCGGGCAACTCCGCGCCGACGGGCGGGGTGAAGCGCCAGATGAAGTAGGGCGCCTGGGCGTCGATGTGGCGGTGGCTGCGGAGCATGGCCTCGGGCAAGGCGCTGTCGGCGACGTACAAGGCGCCGTCGGGGCCGAACGACATGGCGTCCACCCAGCGCAGCCGGGGCGAGCGGATGAGGGTCTCGGCGCCGCCGTCTTCAGTGAGCCGGGTGATCGACTGGTGCTCGACGTCGCCGATGAGCGCCGCGCCGCCCGCGTCGGTGGTGATGCCGTCGTTGAGCGGCTTCTTGCCAACGGCGACGAGCTGAGCGCCGAGGGCCTCGTCGCTCAAGGACGCGTCGAGCAGCGCCGCCGTCGGCAGCCGGTAGGCCGTGTCGTGGCACATCGCCGCCAGCCAGAGCCACTGCCCATCGCGGCTCAGCGCCACGCCGTCGAGGCCGAGGGTCAAGGTGATGAGCCCGCCGAAGAACCGCAGGTTGCCGCCCGGCGCCCGCACCAGCCAGGGCTGGGCGCTGATCGCCGGGTGGCCGCTCAGCACTCGGCGCGCCGCCCCGGTGGAGGTGTTGACGACGAGGATCGCGGGGTCACGGCGCACAACGCTGATGTCGGCGAGGAAGGCCGTCTGCCCGTCCGCGCTGATGGCGAGGTCTTGCACCATCGAGCCCATCGGCGCCACCGACGAGGGCAGGCGGTGCTCGTGGAGCGTCGCGCCGGTCGCGGCGTCAAAGGCCCACAAGGTCGCGCCCATGAGGCCGTGCTGGCCGTGATCGATGACCCAGAGCCGCCCCTGCCCGTCGAGCTGCACACCGAGCGGCGCCACGAGCCGGGCCTGGGTCGCTTCGTCGGGCCAAGGCCGGGTGAGCCCGTCCTTCGCCACCCAGAGCTTCGCGCCACGGGGCCGCCCCTCGGGGTGCGCCGTGAAGAACACCCGGCCGTCCGGGGCCACGGCGAGGTTGCCGATGGGCTCCGGGTGGGAGACGACGAGCTCCAGATCCGCGTCCCCCAAGCGCGGCGGGCCGCTGCGATCCGGGTACGGCGCGCCCTCGCTGAAGGTCCACCCCGCCCACCCGACCACGGCGAGGACGGCCGCGCCGATCCCGACGCCGAGCGCCCCGAGGGCGCGCCTGATCCGCGACATCTTCGCCTCCGCCGGTCTGGGCCTCAGGGACAGTCTACCGGATCCAGACGCCGTGTCGGCGCCGCTCAGGCCTCGGCGGTGATCGTCGGGGTCCAGGCCGCGCGGAGCTGGGCCTCGGTCACCAAAAACTTCACGAGCCCCTGGCGCGTCGGCAGGTGAACGTCCGCCTCGAAGGCGCGCCCGGTGAAGCTCCCCAAGGAGATCTCCCCGCCGGTCACGCGCAGCTCGCCGCGCAGCTCCGGCCAGTCGAAGGGCACATGGCCTTGGCCCTGAAAGTACGCCCCAGCGGCCAGCCGCACGAGGTCGAGCTTCTGCTCCTCGGTGAGAGGGAGCGGGCAGGCGACGAAGATGAGGCCCCAGCGGAGCAGCGGCGTGTGGTCCATTGGACCAATGTAAGCCCGAAGCCCGCGGCGGTCAGGGGTCGATGGCCGGGCTACAATTGAGGTGCCCCCCTCCCCGAGCTCGCCATGACGCGCCCCCTCCTGCTCCTCGGCCTCTTGACCTGCCCGAGCCTCGCCCAGGCGGCGACGACGACGGGTTACCTCTGCCTGCGCAACGACGGCGTCGGCACCTTCAGCTACGGCGATCTCGACATCTTCGCCGACAGCGACTGGAGCGCGGGCGATCGAACCGCCTCGGCCCCCGGGAGCGGCAAGACCTTGGCCCCCGGCGCCGGGGACTGCTACGCCATCACCGGGCTCTACGTCTGGAACGGCTACCAGTACCAGTACGTCTTTGAGATCTCCTTCTTGGACACCTCGGGCACCGCCACCTTCACCTCGGGCTCCAACCTCCGCCTCACCTCGACCTCGACCTGGTACATCGGCGCGACGGGGGTGAGCACCTCCAAGCCCTCGACCTCCAACTACATCTCCGTGTCGAATGACGCCCCCGACGGCTTCACGTCGATGAGCGCCTATGCCAACTACCCAAACGACGACAGCGAGTGCTACGTCTACTGGAGCGGGCTCAGCCTCTCAAACGCCCGGGACTGGAGCCACCACTACGTCGAGCGCGCGACCTCCTCGTCCGGGCCCTGGAGCACGATCAAGAGCTTCTACTCCTGGGGCTTCAACTACATGACGGACACGGGGCTCAGCTCCGGCAGCACCTACTACTACCGCGTGACCGTGGTGGATGAGTACGGCGCCGAGAGCACCTCGAACCCCACGACCTCGTGCACGACGACCACCAAGGTGACGGACAGCGACAGCGACGGGCTGAGCGACACCGAGGAGGCGAGCCTCGGCACCGACCCCAACGACGCCGACACAGACGGCGACAGCCTCGACGACGGCGACGAGGTGGACAGCACCGGCACGAACCCCCTCGACGCCGACACAGACAGCGACGGCCTCGACGACGGTGACGAGCTCGCCGAGGGGACTGACCCCAACGATCCAGACACAGACGGTGACGGGCTGGACGACGGCGAGGAGGTCGCGGCCGGCACCGACCCCACGGACACCGACACAGACGGCGACGGGCTCAGCGACGGCGTGGAGGGCAGCGCGGGCACCGACCCCCTCGACACCGACACAGACGGCGACGGGCTCAACGACGGCGCCGAGGTGAGCGCGGGCACCGACCCCCTCGACGCCGACTCCGACGACGACGGCCTCGGTGACGGCGCCGAGGCGAGCGCGGGCACGGATCCCAACGACGCGGACTCTGACGGCGACGGCTTAGAGGACGGCGCCGAGACCTCTGGCGGCACCGACCCCACAGACGCCGACTCTGACGGCGACGGCCTGGGGGACGGCGTCGAGGTGAGCGTCGGGTCTGACCCCAACGACGCCGACACCGATGACGACGGCCTCACCGATGGCGTCGAGGTGAGCGAAGGCACCGACCCGACGAGCGCCGACACCGACGGAGACGCCCTCGACGACGGCCTGGAGCTCAACACCACCGGCACGAGCCCCACCGACGCCGACACCGACGGCGACGGCCTCGACGACGGCGAGGAGCTCAACACCACCGGCACCGACCCCCTTGAGTCCGACACGGACGGCGACGC
Source organism: Myxococcota bacterium (assembly GCA_023150845.1). GTDB lineage: Bacteria > Myxococcota_A > UBA796 > UBA796 > CAJQPC01 > JADKFE01. The sequence continues at coordinate 3,786 of JAKLKD010000153.1, forward strand.
GCTCGACGACGGGCTCGAGTTCAACACCGCCGGGACCGACCCCCTCAACGCTGACACAGACGCCGACGGGCTGAGCGACGGCGCCGAGGTCCAAGACCACCAGACCGATCCCCTGAGCGCCGACACAGACAGCGACGGCCTCAACGACAGCGTCGAGCTCGACCTCGGCACAGACCCCAACGAGAGCGACACAGACGGCGACGCGCTGGACGACGGCCTGGAGTTCAACACCGCCGGGACCGACCCCCTCAACTCCGACACAGACGGCGACGGCCTCAGCGACGGCGAGGAGCTGAACTCCACAGACACCGACCCCCTCAACCCGGACACGGACGGCGACGCGCTCGACGACGGCCTGGAGCTCAACACCACGGGCACCGACCCCAACCAGGCCGACTCCGACGGCGACGGCCTCGGCGACGGCGAAGAGCTCGACCTCGGCACCGACCCCAACGCGACGGACACCGACGGTGACGGCCTCGACGACCCCGAGGAGGTCGGCACAACTGGCACGGACCCCCTCAACCCCGACAGCGACGGCGACGGGGTGACCGATCACCAGGAGATCCTCAACGGCAGCGATCCCAACGATCCCGCGTCCAACGGGACCGCGCCTATGGACACCGGCGAGGACGTGCCAGACGACGGCAAAGGCTGCGCCACGGCGCCGGGCGGCGGCGGCCTCGTCTGGGTGGCGGCGGGGCTCGCCTTGGCGGCGCGGAGGCGCGCACGCGGCGGAGCGTGATAGAGGCGCTGCGGAGTCGCCGTGGACATCAACCCCCTGCACCTGGGCGCGCTGGCGCTGGTCGGCGTGCTGTCGGCGGCGATCAACACCGTCGCTGGGGGCGGCAGCTTCATCACCTTGCCCGCGCTGATGGCGCTCGGCCTGCCCATCGCCGAGGCGAACGCGACCAACCGCCTCGGGGTGCTGCTGCAGGCGGGCTCGGCCTCCTTGACCTTCCGTGGCGCCGGGGCCTTGCCCGGCGGCTTCGCCTGGACGACCCTCGCCCCCACCCTGGTCGGCTCCCTCTTGGGGGCCCAGCTCTCGATCAGCCTCGACGAGGGCCTCGTGCGTGTGGTGATCGGCGTCGCGATGCTGCTCATGCTCGGCCTGATGAGCCTCGGCCCCGAGCGCTGGCTCCGTGAGCGCCCCGAGGCGGCGGCGGTGGGCGGCCTCACCCAGGCCCTCGCCTTCTTCGTCATGGGCGTCTACGGCGGCTTCTTGCAGGCGGGGGTGGGCATCTTCTTGATGGGCGGCATGGTGATGCTCTCCGGCCTCGACCTCAAGCGCGCCAACGCCCTCAAGTCCCTCCTCGTGACCTTACTCACCCTCCCCGCCCTGCTCGTGTTTTTGCCCGCGGGCCTCGTGCGCTGGCCCGAGGGGCTCACCCTGGGCCTCAGCTCCGCCTTGGGCGGCTGGATCGGCGGCCTCATCACCCTGCGCGTCGGCCCCCGGGCCCTGCGGGCGACGCTGATCGTGGTGATCCTGACGACGGCGACGAAGCTGTTTGGGCTTTGGTGAGGGGGCGCTTTCCAACTCTGAGAGCACCAGAGAAGGATCTCTGCAACCACCTCGCTTGACGTTCAACGGACGTCGCGCCATAGTGACCTTGGTTGAGATACACGCTCATCACCCTCCCTGAGTCAGAGGGGCCCCGCCAGGGGTCGAGCGGCGTAGCTCAACGTGAACGAATCACCCGACTCATCTTCGTACCACCCCTACGACTCGTCCGACCCCTCCGACGCTCATGCGTCGCTCCCACCTCAAGAGACCGTGTCGCCACGGAGAGGACGTCGTGCGCAGATCGTGCTGACACAGCAAACAGCTGAGGAAAACCCATGTCTGACCAGATCTCTAACGACGAGAACAAGCGGAAGGCCGCGGCGGATAACCGCGCCAACCAGCTCAACCCGATGCACCCCGCGTATTGGCGTAGCCGCGGAGAAGAGCCTCCGCCCCGGGCCCCGCAATCTCCGCCAACCAAGCCTGCGCAACGCTAGTATAAACTTGGGTGGTGGTCCGAACCGGGCCACCACCCTCTTCTCTTATCTGCGCATAGTTCAACGCAATTCATCATGTGGATCGACGTTATGCGAGTCTTGCAGGTTATTCATGGCTACCCGATGCGCTACAACGCAGGCTCTGAGGTCTATACCCAGACGATCTGCCACGAGCTCGCCGCGCGTGGACACGAGGTGCACGTCTTCACCCGCGAGGAGAACCCCTTCGCGCAAGACTACGCGATGCGGCGCGAGGTCGATCCAGACGAACCCCGCGTGCAGCTTCACATCGTCAATCACCCCCGATCCCGCGATCGCTACCGCTACGTGGAGATAGACCAGCGCTTTGGCGCGCTCTGCGACGAGATCCTACCGGACATCGTTCACATCGGCCACCTCAACCACCTCTCCACGTCGATCGTTCAGGAGGCCGCACGGCGCGAGCTCCCCATCGTATACACGCTGCATGATTATTGGCTGATGTGCCCCCGTGGGCAGCTTATGCAGATGCACACAGCACCGCCCGAGGAGCTCTGGGCCGCATGCGACGGCCAACAGGACGCCCGCTGCGCCTCACGCTGTTACGCGCGATATCTCTCCGGCGACCCCTCCCAGGAGGCCCAGGATCTGGCGGTGTGGGAGCGCTGGGTCGGCGCTCGAATGGAGCACGTACGCTCACAGGTGGAGCTGGTCGATCAGTTCATCGCGCCCAGTCGGTATCTGGCCCAGCGTGTTCAAGAGGCCCTCGCGATCCCCTCCACGAAGCTCGTCACTCTGCCTTATGGGTTCGACCTGGGCCGCCTCGGCGGCCGTACGCGCGTCCCCGGAGAGCCATTCACGTTCGGCTACATCGGAACACACATCCCCGCGAAAGGAGTTCACTTACTTATCGAGGCGTTCGGTCGGGTTCAAGGCTCGTCCCGCCTGAGGATCTGGGGGCGAGATCGTGGCCAGAACAGCGCCGCGCTGCGTGATCTCGTGAAAAAACTTCCAGAGTCTCACCAGCTTCGTGTTGAGTGGCTCGCAGAGTACAAGAACCAGGACATCGTCCCCGCCGTCTTCAACCAGGTAGACGCGATCGTCGTTCCTTCGATCTGGGTGGAGAACTCTCCTTTGGTGATTCACGAGGCGCTCCAGGCCGGAGTCCCCGTGATCACGGCGAACGCTGGCGGCATGGCTGAGCTCGTTCAACATGAGCAGAACGGGCTCTTGTTTAAATTCCGAGATCCGATTGACCTCGCGGTGCAGCTCCAGCGCCTCGGAGACGACCCAGAGCTCGCGGCGGCGCTTGGGGCTCGCCGTTATCTCGGCCAGGCGAACGGAGAGGTCCCGAGCATACAGCAGCATGTGAGCGCGTTGGAAGCGCGCTACGCGGCGCTCGTTCGTCGCCGAGACACGGCCCATGTCAAGGTCACGCCCGGACCTTGGCGCATCACCTTTGACACCAACCCGGACGACTGCAACCTTCACTGTGTTATGTGTGAAGAGCATAGCCCGCACAGCGATCTACAGCGCCAGCGTCGGCTGCAAGGTCGACCGCCGCGACGCATGAACATCGAGATGATCGAGCGCGTTCTTCGGGACTCCAAGGGGACCGGCCTCAGAGAGATTATACCGTCTACGATGGGTGAGCCACTTCTCTATAAGGACTTTGAGCGCATCCTTGGGCTTTGCCACGAGCACGGCGTCAAGCTGAACCTGACCACGAACGGGACGTTTCCGAGGCTAGGCGCCCGCGCTTGGGCTGAACGGATCGTCCCCGTCACGTCCGACATCAAGATCTCCTGGAATAGCGCGACCAAATCTACACACGAGCGCATCATGATCAGCGGTGATTGGGACCAGGCCCTCACCAACGTCCGCGACTTCATCGCGGTGAGAGACCAACACGCGCGGTCAGGCGGCGACCGTTGCCGGGTGACGTTCCAGCTCACCTTCTTACAGACCAACGTGCAAGAGATCGCCGCGATCGTGCGGTTAGCGGCTGAGCTCGGCGTAGATCGCGTCAAAGGTCACCACCTTTGGGCACACTTCGACGAGATTGAGGCGCTGTCCATGAGGCGCGACCACAAGAGCATCGCGGAATGGAACGAGGCCGTCGCTGACGCTGTACGGACGGCTGAGATCCACAGGCTACCTACAGGCGACAAGGTCCTCTTAGAGAACATCTTCCCGCTTGAGCCGACCGCGACGGTTGATCTCGCGCCGGGGGGCCCCTGCCCGTTCTTGGGGCAAGAGGCTTGGGTGAGCGCAGAAGGCCGGTTCAACCCATGTTGTGCGCCAGACGCTTCCCGCAGGACCCTCGGAGAGCTAGGCGACCTCAACACTCAGAGCATCCGAGAGATCTGGGGTTCGGACACCTACCGCACGCTCAGCGCGGCCTACCGCAACCGGACCCTCTGTCTGGGCTGCAACATGCGCCGCCCCGTGGAGGGCTGATGGACTGGCGCACAACCAAGGTCGCGAATGACTCTACGCATCACGTGAACGCGGAGGGATCACCAATCTACGCCATGCGCTTTCATGAGGTGCTTAAGTTTCACGCGCCTGGCCTCGCGCCAGCCCGAGACGAGACAGGCGCGTTCCACATCGACACCTCAGGAGATCCAGCGTATTCGCCGCGATTCTTGCGCACCTTTGGGTTTTATGAGGGCCTCGCGGCGGTCACCACGGCGGTCGGCTGGTGCCACATCGACCCCCACGGGCGCGCGCTGAGCGACGAGCGCTACGACTGGTGCGGGAACTTTCAGTCGGGACGTGCGGTGGTCCGACTGATGAGCGCCCGATACTGCTACGTTAATCACGCGGGCGAGCGCACAGTCGGCTCTACGTTTCGATATGCTGGAGATTATCGTGATGGTGTCGCGGTCGTCCAAGGGGACGATGGACGCCACACCCACATCGACCTTTACGGTGAGCAGCTGCACGGGGTCTGGTTTGAGGACCTCGACGTCTTCCACAAATCTTACGCACGGGCGAGGGACCGACGGGGATGGATGCATGTCACCATACGCGGTGTACCGCTCTACGCGCGACGCTTCGCCGCAGTTGAGCCCTTCTACAACGGCCAGGCGCGCGTCGAGCGCGAGGACGGAGGCCTTGAGGTGATCAATGAGGCCGGGCATACCTTGGTCGAGCTCCGCCCGGCGCGTCGGAGCGTCCTCGACGCGCTCTCCGCTGATTTGGTCGGCTTCTGGCGCACAAAGACGCTCGCCGCCGCCGTCGCCTCTGGCCTCCCAGACGCCCTGCCCGGAACACTCTCGGAGCTCTCCGGCCGGGTGAACATCCCTGCGGAGCGCCTGCAGCGCCTGCTCATGGCCCTCGCTGAGCTTGATGTGACGCGGCTGGTCGAGCGCCGCTGGTCGCTGACCCCGCGAGGGAGCTTCTTGCGCAGCGATCACCCAATGAGCCTCGCTGGCGCTGCGTTAGAGTACGATGGACCCCTCGCGAAGGCTTGGGAGCTCCTGCCGACCTTGCTGCGAGACCCCGATGTGCGGCCGCCCGATCCGTTCGCGATGACGGCGAACGAACCTGACCGAGTGGAGCGTCATCACCAGATGTTACGCAGCTATGCACGCCATGATTATGCGGGCGTGCCCACGTTGATGGCGCTTCGAGGTGATGAGAGGGTCTTGGACGCCGGAGGTGGTCTTGGGGTGCTGGCGGAGCTGCTCATACAGCGCTACCCCGAGGTGCAGGTCACTGTGATGGATCGTCCAGAGGTAATCGCGCAGCTCCAGGGCTCTACGCTCCATCTGCCGCAGGTTCGGGGGGTCGTGGGGGAGCTCTTCGCACCGTGGCCACGGCCGTTTGATGCCGTGGTGGTCGCGCGTGTGCTGCATGATTGGCCCGACTCAGACGCGCTCGAGATCCTGCGCCGCGCGCGTGAGGTCTTGGACGTGGGAGCAAAGCTCTACATCTTGGACATCGTCTGTGAGCCGGAGCACCCTGGGGGGAGCCTGTGCGACCTTCATCTCCTATGCGTCACAGGCGGACAAGAGCGTGACCTCCCCGCGCTGCAGGCGCTCCTGACCAAGGCCGGATTTTCGCTCATCGAGGCTCACGCGCTCGGCGTCGCGCCATCCCTTGTCGTCGCTGAGGCGCGCTAATGCGCCACGACCTCGACCTCTTGCCAGACTCGACCCTTCGTGCGCTCGCCGACGCCCCGCGCGATCGACCTGTGCTCTCGCTTCTGCGTCATGCGGCGCGGGGGCCGCTCCCCGAGGACGGCGGCGGCGCCGAGGTTCCATTGACCGCGCAGGGCGAGCGCGCCGCGCTGCTCATGGGCGCCGCGGTCGCAGACTGGCTTCGGCGCGTGCAGACGAGCCCGCTTCGACGCACGATGCAGACCGCGGCCGCTCTAGCGACAGGCGCGGGCCAACGCGGAATTGTCTCGCCCGACACGATGCTCGGCGATCCGGGCGTGTACATCGATGACCCGGTCCTGGCTGGAGAGGCCTTTCAGGCGCGCGGCGCCGTGGACGTGACGAAGGCGATGATCCGCGGGGAGACCGTTGGATCGGGCTTCGTTAACCCAGCGATGGCGGCACAGCGATTGCTCCGCCACATGATGCGCTCCTGCGGCGCGGCGCCCGGGCTCTATGCGTTCGTGACCCACGACTCGATCTTAAGCGCGACGATCGCGCACATCATGGGGGTCCCGCAGCAGGAGCAAGACTGGCCGAGGTATCTGGAGGCGATGTGGGTATGGCCAGAGGCAGATGGCTGGTGGGCCGCATACCGTCAGGAGCGCAGGCTTATCAGCCCAGCTCATACAAGTTAATCGACCGGCTGCCCTGAATCGGGATGCGGCCGATGAGCTGCACGCCGCGGGTGAGCTGGCGTTTGGCGACCTCGGTGAGGATGACGCGGCCACGGTGGGCGCTGAGGTTCATCATCCAGCGGGCGAGGTAAAACGGCCCGGCGAGCTCCCAGCCCTCGGCGGGGCGGCGGGTGTCGGGCTGAACACGCGCCACCCCCGGGGCGATGCCCGCGGAGAGGCGGTACCCGGCGCGGGTGGTGAGCTGCTGGAGGGTCTGGGCGACCCGCACGGCCCGGGCCACGGAGTCGCGTAGACCCCCTTTGGCCACCCACACGACGAGCATCGACGCCTCGCCCTGCTCCCAGAGCTCACCGCCTTGCTCCTGCACAAAGTTCGCCCACTCCTGGCCGAGCTGGGCGAGGGTCACCCGGGGCGCGGCGATGCCGCGGGGCGGCGGCGTGGCCTCGACGGACAGCACCACCACCGCCGACGGCGGCACGGCGCGGACCGGGGCCCCCGGGGTCGCCGCCCCTGTGGCCGAGGGCGCGGCGGACGGGGCGCTGTCGCCTTCTTTGGGCGCGTTCGCCGAGTCGATGACCTCCTTGAGGTACTCCGCCACGTCGTTGTTCGTCGCGCGCAGGCCACCGCCGACGACGACCTGCCCCAGAGCCTCAAGCATCTTGCCCGCGTCGCGGAAGCGGTGCTCGGGGTGCCGGGCGAGGGACTTGAGGAGGAAGTCCTCCATCGCTTCAGAGAGCTCGGGGCGGAAGGTGCGCGGTGAGGGCACCTCGGCACGTTTGACCCGGCCCAAGGTCTCGTCGCGGTTCTTGCCCTTGAACAGGCGCCGCCCGGTGAGCAGCTCATAGAGCACGATGCCCAGCGCGAAGAGATCCGAGCGGCCGTCGAGCGGCTTGCCCTCCACCTGCTCCGGCGACATGTACGCGTACTTGCCGCGGATCACCTCCTGTTGGCCCTCGGCCTGGAACGAGGCCCGGGAGATGCCGAAGTCGGTGATCTTCACCTCCCCCGCGAAGCTGATGAGCACGTTCTGGGGCGAGATGTCGCAGTGCACGATGTTGAGGGGGTTGCCCTCGTCGTCGGTGCGCTCATGGGCGAACTGCAGCGCCTTGAGGCACTCGGCGATGATGAAGCACGCGAGGTGCACCGGGAAGGGGCCGAGCTTACGCGCCCGGCTCACGAGCCGCGCGAGGTCCAGGCCATGAACGTACTCCATGGCCATGTAGTAGGCGCCCTCGACCTCCCCCAGCTCAAAGACCTGGACGATGTTGACGTGGATGAGGGACACGGCGATGCGCGCCTCATCGACGAAGAGATCAACAAACTCCTGGTTCTTGCCCAGCTCGGGCAAGATGCGCTTGATGACGAGGATCTTCTCGAACCCCGCCATTCCATACGACCGGGCACGAAACACCTCGGCCATGCCGCCCGTAGCGATCTTCTCCAGGAGGTGGTACTTGCCGAACTGCCCTGGCTCCGCCACGCGCCCGCTCCGAGTGAGTCGGCCCCCGCGCTGGGGGCCCCGACCCCGTATCCTAACCCAGACGGAGCGCGGATGAGCGCCCTCGACGACCTGGTCGCCCTCGTCGCCACCCTGCGCGGCCCCGGAGGCTGCCCCTGGGACCAGGCGCAGACGCCGGCCACGATGCGCCCCTATCTCTTGGAGGAGGCCTACGAGGTCGTCGAGGCCATCGACGGCGGCGAGCCCGCCGCGCTGCAGGCCGAGCTGGGCGACCTGCTGTTTCAGATCGTGCTGATCGCGCAGATGGCGCAGGAGGCGGGGCGATTCTCGATTCAGGACGTCGCCCGAGGCATCCACGACAAGATGGTGCGGCGCCACCCCCACGTCTTTGTCCCGGGGCATGTCGAGGCCGAGCCAGGCTCGGTCTCCGCGTGGGAGGCCCGCAAAGCGAAGGAGCGCCCGGCGGGCAGCTCCGCCTTAGACGGCGTCCCGAGCGCCTTGCCAGCGCTCATCCGGGCGCATCGGGTGGGTGAGAAGGCCGCCCGGGTCGGCTTTGACTGGCCCGACGCCCGCGGGGTGCGCGAGAAGGTGGACGAGGAGCTCGGCGAGCTCGACGCCGCCTTGGCCGGGGGTGACCCGGCGGAGATCGTGGATGAGTACGGCGACGCCCTCTTGGCCTTGGCGAACCTCGGTCGCGCCTTGGGCCTCTCCCCTGAAGACGCCTTACGCGGGGCGTCGGCGAAGTTTGAGGCCCGCTTTCGGCTCATGGAGGCCCTCGCTGACGCCCGCGGCGCCCCCCTGCAGAGCCTCGGCGCCGAGGCCTTGGACGCCCTCTGGCGTGAGGCCAAGGCCCTGAGCGCCCCGCCCACCTCACGCCAAGGAGCCTGAGCGATGTGGAAGCTCTTCCTGCTGTTCACGATCATCCCCGCCGTCGAGATGATCCTCCTGCTCAAGCTCGCTGAAGTGATGGGCGCCTGGGAGACGGTCGGGCTCATCTTGGTCACCGGCCTCGTCGGCGCGACCTTCGCCAAACGGGAGGGCCTGAGCGTGCTGCGGGCCCTCGCCGCTGAGGCCAGCCAGGGCCTGCCCCCGGCGGATCGCCTCGTCGAGGGCCTCATGGTGCTCATCGGCGGGGTGCTGCTCATCACCCCCGGCGTGCTCACCGACCTCACGGGCTTCTTCTTGATCTTCCCCCTCACCCGCAGGCCCCTCGCGCCGATCATCAAGCGCCTCGTCGTGTCGCGGCTCCTCGGCGGGGTGAGCGCGGGGAGCCCCGGCGGCGGCTTCTTCTTTCGGGTCGGCGGCGGCGCTCCCGGCCAGCCCCCGCGGCGGCCGAACGACGACGGCCCCCCGCGCGTCGGGCCCTTCGATCACCCGACGGCATAGGCCGATTAGACCAGTGGTCTAGCGTCCAGAACAGGATCTCAGCGGCGCGTCCCGCTCACCAGTACTTCTCGACGGTGATGTGGCCCGGCTCCCGCTTGCGGTTCTTACGCATCCCACGCTCGCCGAGCAGGGTCTGCATGTCGGCCACCATCTCGGGGTTACCGCAGAGCATGACCTGGGCGCGCTCCGGGGTGAGGCTCGCCTCGGCGGCCTGCTCCAGGCGCCCGTCCTCAAAGGCCTGGGTGATCCGGCAGAACAGGGTGTTCTCCGCCGGGGCGCGGGTGGCGAGGTTCACCTGGGTCAGCCGACCCGGGCGCGCCGCCGCCAAGGCGCTCAGCTCGTCGAGGTAACAGAGCTGGTCCGGCTGGCGCACACACTGCACGACGACCACCCGCTCAAACCGCGCGAAGGGCTCGCCTTGGCGCAGCATCGAGACGAAGGGCGCGAGGCCCGTGCCCGTGCTGATGAACCACAAGGTCTCGGCGTCGGGCACCATGCCCAAGGTGAACACGCCGCCCGCGCGGGGGTGGACCTTGAGCTCGGCGCCCAAGGGCAGGTCAAAGAGGCGCGGCGTGAGCGCCCCGCCCTCGACCCGGACGATGAAGAACTCCAAGGGCTCCCCCGGGGCCGAGGCCACGGAGTAGGGGCGGCTCAGCGGCTCACGCTCGCCGAGGTCTACCCCCAGCCGGAGAAACTGGCCGGCGTTGAACTC
>JAKLKD010000154.1 GCA_023150845.1 Myxococcota bacterium
CGGCGTCGTGCCCCCGGCCGTCGCCAGCGCGGCGGTGAGCGGCGGCGTCTCCGCCCCGGCCCCGACGCCGACGGGCGCCTTGGAGGAGATCGTGGCGATGTCGCCGATGCGGCGCACCATCGCCCGGCGCCTCGTCGAGGCCCAGCACACCGCGGCGATGTTGACCACCTTCAACGAGGTGGACCTCTCGGCCGTGATGGAGCTCCGCAAACGTTACCAGGACCGTTTCCAGGAGCGCCACGGCCTCAAGGTCGGCTTCATGTCCTTCTTCGTGAAGGCCGCGGTGGAGGCGCTCAAGGAGTACCCGGCGGTCAACGCCGAGATCCGCGACGACCACATCGTCTACAAGCGCTACTACAACATCGGCGTCGCCGTCTCCGGCCCCAAGGGCCTCGTCGTGCCGGTGCTGCGCGACGCCGACCGCCTCTCCTTCGCCAAGGTGGAGCAGGGCATCGGTGATCTCGCCAAGAAGGCGCGCGACAACAAGCTCAGCCTCGACGACTTCAAGGACGGCACCTTCACCATCTCCAACGGCGGCGTCTTCGGCTCGCTCATGTCGACGCCGATCCTCAACCCGCCCCAGGTCGGCATCCTCGGGATGCACGCCATCAACGACCGCCCCGTCGGCGTGAACGGCCAGATCGTGCTGCGCCCGATGATGTACATCGCGCTCTCCTACGACCACCGCATCATCGACGGTCGTGAGGCCGTGAGCTTCCTCAAGCGGATCAAGGAGCTGGTCGAGGCGCCCGAGCGCATGCTGCTCGAGGTCTGATGGTGACGCTCTGGGCGCTGGTGGCCGTCGCCATCGCCGAGCCGGCCTCAACCGCGGCGCCTGCGCCCCTCACGCCGTGGGTGCAGCTCGGCGCGGGCCTAGAGCTGCGCCCCCGGGCGGAGGCCGCCGAGCTCATCTCCGTGCGGGCGGGCCTGGAGTCTGAGAGCTCGCTGCGCCTCGGCCTAGAGGCGGCCTGGGCGCCGCCCCGGGCCTTGGACCGCCTGGGGGACAACCGCGGGTACTCCACGGTCACCGTCGGCGCTGGTGGCTGGTGGTGGGCCGGGGGCGCCTGGTCCCCGGGCTTCGGCGCTGTCGTCGAGCTCTCCACCCGCAGCTTTTATGGGCCCCAGGGCCTCGTCGAGCGGGCGCTGTTCCCCGGGCTCGGCTTAGAGGCCGCCATCGCCGTGCCCTTGGGCGAGCGCGCGGCGATCGTGCCCTCGGCCCGGCTGACCACGGACCTCCGGCGGGTGGAGCTTCGGGTGGGCGGCACCCCCGTCGAGCAGCTCTCGCCTTGGGGGCTCCAGGGCAGCGTCAGCGTGCTCATCCCCCGCGTGGAGGTCGATTGACCCTGATCCTGTGGCTGATCCTCTCCCTGACGGCGTGTGAGCTCAAGGTGGTCGTGGAGTACCCCGGCGAGACCGGCCTCGACACCGCTGAGGACAGCGGCGCGGACACCGCGTCATCTTCGGCGTAGCGCTTTACAAGATGCTGAGATCACAACGGGTGACCTCGCGCTAAACTACCCCCGACAAGAGTGACGAAGGGGTAAAAAATGCCTGGTCAAAGTCGCGCTGCGCGGAGTGTTGAGGTCACGCCGCAGCAAGAGACCCAGCCCGCTCAAGACAACGGCCCGGTCACGTCCGGCGGCGGTGGCGGCGGTGGTGGCGGTGAGCCGATGGGGGGAGGGGACTACGTCGTCGTGCGTGGGGACACGCTCTGGGGCATCGCCCGGCGGACCTACGGCGACGGCAGCAAGTGGCGGGAGATCGCCCGGGCGAACCCCACCCAGGTCTTCCGTGAGGGGGAGCTCATCCTCGTCGGCTCCGTGCTGCGCCTGCCGACGATCACGCCGCCCGCGGCGGAAGAGAGCTCCACCACAACCCCGGCCCCGATCTCCTCCCAGCCCGACGGCGGCGACGTCGAGGCGACGCTCCCCCGCGGGGAGTGCACCGAGTACGGCAACTTCAACATCTACCCCGACGCCTTCGTCGGCCCGCTGCCCCCCGACGCCGACGGCGTACGAAACGTGCGGGAGTCGGAGTTCCGGGAGATCATCGCCGCGGCGGAGGCCGAGGCGAACGCCAACCGGGAGCAGGTCGAGGGGGAGGTCAACGATCTCTTGTCCTACGGCCTCTTCGACTGGGCGATCACCGACGGCGACGCCACCCGCGCCATGGAGCTCCTCGGCGGGCTCTCCGTCGCCCAGCTCCGCGTGGCCATCGGCCGCATCCCGAACATCGGCCGCCTCTTGGACAACCTGCCGTCGAGCGCGCGCTCGGGCCCGACCTTCACCAAGGTGCTCGTCGCCTTGGGCCCCGATCGTGTGACGCCTTACCTCTCGGATCTGCTCTCCTACGGCATCTTCAACTGGGCCGTCACCGACGCCGACGCCTTGGCCGTCATGCAGATCCTCGGCCTGCTCTCCGCCGAGCAGCGGGTCGACATCCTCGGCCGCCTCGGGCGTGTGCTCCAGGTACGGCTCCTGCGCAACATCCCGGGCCGGGGCAGCGCGCTGGCCGACGGTGACAAGACCGTCGTGAAGGCCATCTTCGACGCGGCGGCCGACGGCGACATGGAGCTCGTCACCCTCGCCTTTGAGGTGCGCTTCAACCTCACCGTGCGCGGCGCGAAGGGGGTTGAGTGGGACGCCCCGGGGCTGCGGCGCTCCTGGACCGTGCTAGAGGCCCTGCCCGCGGGCCACGTCGAGGGCAACCCGTCCATCCTCCAGTGGATCCGCGAAGGCAACAACGCCACAGGGCACTCGGGCTGGTACGCCGACTCCACCTTTGGCGATGACGCCAACGGCGCCGGGTACAACTACACCACGGCGAACCTCGACACCGCGACCCAGACCTCCCAGCAAGACACCGACGGCGACGGCGTCGCGGACCACAACGACCCGCTCCATGGGGTCAACCGCTTCAACAAGGTCGTTCGCCACGAGATCGGCCACGCGGTGGACGACGCCATCGGCGGCGCCGCGAGCCTCTGCATCGGCAAGCCCAACGGCGGGAACTGGCAAGACTATGGCGCGAACGCCAACACGGCCATCGACGCCATGGTCACCGCGGCGAACGACGCCGTGCACACCCAGGCCGCGGCCACCCGGGACGCCTTCGTCGCGGCCATGGTCGCCCAGCCTGGCTCGGCGCTGGCCTCAGTGCAGGCCACGCCGGAGTACACCGCCTTAGACGCCGCGACCCAGGCCCTCGTCGACGCCGACCCGGTCTTCACCGCATTGGCCCAGGCCGTCGATAACCCCTGGTACCGCGCCACCAACGGCGGCACGCCCCTCGGCGGCCGGGTCTACCAGCGCTCTTACAACAGCCTGTGGACCTCGTATGATCCCGCCGCGCGGGCGCGAAAGGTCAGCGAGTACCAATATCGTGCGCCCGGGGAGTGGTTCGCCGAGGCCTACGCGGCGTATTATCAGCCGAACGCTGACGGAACCTGCGACCACCACGTCCTCGGCGGGGCGGATCCCGCGACGAAGACCTGGTTTGACGCGAACGTCGACTCTTGGGGAGGCACACGTTGACGAGACTGAGCCTGATCTGGGCGCTCCTGACCGGATGCGCTGACACCAACGCGGGGGATCCAATGCAGCGCGCGACGGGCCAGGCCCTCAAGGCCGCGGCGAAGCACCTCGACGTCCCCGCGAACGCCCTCACCCTCGATCCCATCGACGACAAGAGCGTTCCTGGCGTCGTCGTGTTCCGCGCGGTCTGGAGCAAAGGCAGCGCGGTCCGCCACGTCGGCGGCGTCGTCGTCGGCGGGGAGGTCGAGCTCGACGGCCCCCGGGCCATGGGCAAGGTCTACCAGGCCTGGGGCTACGGCCCCACCCGCACCCGCACGGCCCAAGAGGTCGCGAAGGTCGCGGTGAACCTCGTGCCGAGCGCCGAGCCCTCGTCGGTCATGGTGACTGAGGCGGAGCTCGCCCCGGCGCGCCGGATGGGCTTCGGGGAGGCCGCGGCCCCGGCCGAGACCAGCCAAGGCGGCGGCCTCGGCGTGAAGTTCTGGGTGAAGGACGGCTACAACCCGGTGACCGAGTGGGACGTCTCCCCGGGCGCGAGCCCAGGCGGCCCGGCGGTGTTCACCCAGGGCCGCACCCACGGCGGAGGCTGAGATGTCCACCTTCGCCTTGCGCCCGCGGCGCTGCTTGGCCTGCGGCGTGTCGAGCGAGCGAGAGGTGGCGGTGAGCCTCAACGGGGAGCGCCGCCCCGACCTGCGCGCGGCGATCCTCGACGGCAGCTTCCAGCGGTACCCCTGCCCGTCCTGCGGGGCGCCCTGCCGTGTGCAGGACCCCTTCGTCTACCTTCACTTCGCCCGGAAGGAGTGGATCACCTGCTTCTCCCCCGAGCGTGAGCCCGACTGGGCCCGCCTGGAGTGTGAGCCGATGGAGGACTGGCGCGAGGGCATGGTCACCTTCGCGCCGCCCCTGGTGCGGGACCTCAGCGCGGGTTTCCGCGTCCGCGCGGTCTTCGGCGTCGACGCCTTGCGTGAGAAGCTCCTCTGCTTTGAGCACGGCCTGGACGACGCCTGGTTGGAGCTGCTCAAGCTCCAGCTCCACCGCGAGCGCGCCGACCTCACCTTCTCGCCGCGCCAGCGCCTGCGGCTCTACGCCGTGGAGTCCGACACCTTGTGGTTCGGCGTGACCGGCGCCAACCGCACCCTCGGCGTCGCCCGGGAGGCCCTCCTCGCGCTGCAAGAGGATCCCATCGCCTGGCTCACGCCGATGGAGCACCTCACCCGCGGGCCCTACGTCGATCTGGGCCGGATCATGTTCGCGCCCGAGAGCGCCCCGCAAGAGCAGGCCACGGCCTGACGGCGCGCGGCGTCAGGCGTCTCTGACAAGTTCTGACGACATGGCGTCAGTCTTCTCAGTTAAGCTGCGCTCCCCCCCACGAGAGAGGAGCGCGCTGATGAACGCACCGGCGACGGGCCCCACGCTGACCGCCCTGCGAGCACGAATTGAGGCGGAGCTGGGCGACTTTCACGCCCCGATGACGGCCCGGGTGCTCACTGAGCTCTCTTTGGCCGCGGTCATCGACGTCATCGGCATGACCTTGTTCTTGGCGGGTGAGGGCTGGGCGATCAAGACCTTCGGCGTGCTCATCGCCGGTCTGGCCCACATGACCATCGGCACCATCGGCCACACGGCGAGCCACGGCGCGGCGATGGGCGGGCGCACCTCCAACCGGGTGATCACCTACATCGCCTACCCGCTGCTCATCAACCTCTCGGCGACGATGTGGTGGCGGCGCCACTGCACCCTGCACCACCGCGCGCCGAACGTCGTCGGTGTGGACACCGACATCGAGTTCAGCCCCTTCTTCATCATCCGCGAGGAGGAGGCCGCCCGCGGTGGGCTGCTCACCCGGCTGTGGTGGCGGCTGCAGATCGTCACCTTGCCCCTCGCCTTGGCCTTCAACGCGATGAGCCAGATCCGCCAGGGCTGGGCCTTCATCCTGAGCGCCCTGCTCGACCGCAAGCGCCGCCGCCCCCAGCACTGGATCGACCTCGCCTGCATGACGACGCACTGGGCGCTCTGGGTGGTGATCCCGGCGATGTTCGCCCCGCTCGGCGCGGTGCTGCTCTTCTACGCGCTGCGCAAGATCATCGTCGGCTACATGATGTTCGCCGTGCTCGCCCCGGGGCACCTCCCGAGCCGCGCGCCGCTCTTGGGCCGCGAGATGCCTGAGCTGGACTGGATGGTCCGCCAGATCATCACCACCGTCGACCTGCGCGTCGGCTGGCTCGGCAGCGTGCTCTGCGCCGGGCTCCAGCACCAGGTGGCCCACCACCTCTTCCCCGCCGTGCCGCACCCGCGCTACGCCCGCATCACCGCCATCGTCGAGGAGTTCTGCGAGGAGCACGGCCTGCCCTACCATCGGGTCGGCTGGGGCCGCGGCGTGATGGAGGCCTGGTGGGCCTTCGCGCGGCCTCGGGCCACCTGCGAGAGCCCCGACGACGCCTTGGCCTGGGCGGCCGGCGACGCGAGCCGCTGAGCCTGGGGAACGGACGTCCTGAGCGGCAGGCCGGAGGTGTGTGAGCGATCACCGCGCTTCTTCTGCACCAACCTGCCGCTCGGACGCCGTGACTGCACCGTACCTGACCCCGCGCAGCGAACCGCGCGGCTGTCATCCCGATGTCATTCGGACGGCGGCGCGACGTCTCCGCGCTCGCAGGCGAGCACCCAGGCCGCGGTGCGTAAGGCGCTGGCGCTGAGCGGCCCCTCGACGGCGTTTCGTTCATGGTGGAAACGCGCGGCGGCGCAGCGCCCCTTCGCCGCCAAGAACCTCACCCCGGCCTCCTGCAAGTCGCGGTCATCGGGGCGATCCTCCATCTGGCGCTCAAACCAGGCGGGGTCTTCGGGGTCGTCAAAGAGCTCCGGGCGCTCGGCCCAGAGGCGCAGGCGGCGGTCGGCGGCGTCCCAGGCGCTGGGGCTCCCCCCGGTGATGACCAAGGCGTAGAGCGCGTCGGCCTGCTGGAGATCGCCGGAGTCGGCCAAGGCGTCGGCGAGGGCGAGCTGCCGCGTCGGCGAAGACGGCAGCTCCGCGTGGCTCGCCCGGGCCGCGGCGAGGGCAGGGGGATCGCCGACCTTCACCGAGGCCAACATGCGCTCAAACACCTCGGCCCTGGGGTTGAGCGCGCCGTCGTCCTCGACGGAGACGAGGTAACCCGCCCGGGTCAAGAAGCGGCCCCGGAGCAGGTGATGCTCGATGAGGCGGTAACGCACGATCCCCTCGGGATCGACGACGTTGAGGGAGTGAGGGGTCCAGCCGGGGCCCTTGGGCGGCGGCGCCTCGGCGGGGACGAGGGTGCCGCCGGGGGAGAGCGCCCGCCAACGCTCGGCCAGGGCCTCCCCGACGAGGGGGTCCCCGTCGCGCACCTGGGCCCACTCCAGCCGTTGAACGCCGACAAAGACGAAGTCACGCCCCGTCGGCGAGAGGGTCCAGGCGGGCATGCCGAAGGTCGTCGAACGATACCCCCGCGCCACGTCGCCCTCCCGCTCGGGGAGCAGGCGGCCGGGCACGTCGATGGTCACGCCGACCTCTTGTACGGTGACGGTCTGGGCGGGCCAGAGGCCGACGCTCGGGATCGCCCGCAGGACGGGGCCGTAGAAGGAGGGCAAGAGGGCGAGGGCGGCGGTCCAGAGCAGAGCCCGGCGGTGGGTCTGGGCGCGCCGAGACGGCGGGCTCAAGATGGGCGGCTGCACGAGCAGGGCGGCGATCGCCCCGCCGACGAGGCCGCCGATGTGCGCGAGGTGAGAGGTGTTCTCCCCGCGCAGCGTCGAGGTGAACAGCAGCACGAACAAGAGCAGGTTGCCGAAGCCGTAGTAGCGCCGCTGGTCGGCGGGCAGGCCGTCCCCGAGGCGGAAGCCGATGGCGATCTGCGCGCAGAGCAGGCCGAAGGCGAGCATCGACGAGCCGATCACGGCCTCGTTCTGGCCGAGCACCACGGCGAGGTTGGCCCCGGCCACCGACGCCGCGGCGATGACGGCGTAGCCCGCGCCGCCGAGCGCGCGCTCCACCCGAAACCCCGAGTAGCCGAGCACGGCGATGTTCGGGAGCAGGTGCACCGGCCCCGCGTGTACGAGCTGGGAGGCCCAAGGCGCCCACCACGCCCCGTCAAAGAGGAGCGGCTCCAGGCCCGTGCGGCCCTCAAGGTAGAGCCGGGCGAGCTTGGTGCTGAGGTCGTCGGGGCCCGCCGCGGCGTAGGTCACGGCGATCTGCAGGATCCCCGTCAAGAAGATGACCGCCGTGAGCGCCGTCGAGACGACCGGGAAAGGGCGCCGCCGCATATACGCCGCGAGGAGCGCGTCCGGGGCGGCCAAGGCGTCGGCGAGCTGCGGGATCTCGCTGAGCGGCACGAAGCGCTCGCCGGTCCAGGGGGCGTGGCGCAGCAGGGCGTCACCGGGGATAAGCCCTTGCCGGAGCTGATCGTCGAGCTGATCCAGGTCCACTGGGCTCGTCTCGTTCAACATCCGTAAGAGCGGACCGTCACCCACAGGCGCACCTCCTCGGCGATCTAACGCGCTCGGCGCCGTGTCGGAGGCGGCGCTCAGACCGCAATCTCCGCCCGGCGAGGGGCCAGCAGAGGTGCCCCGCCTCGCGCGCTCGCCGCCTTGCGCGCCGCCCATCTTCCGGTGACGATAACGCCATGTCTAAGCAGCCCACGTCTCGTCTGGGGCGCCTCGCCCGGCTCAGCGGCCTGACCTCCAAAGTCGGCACCAGCTACCTCGGCCAGCGGGTCGCGGCGGTCTTCCAAGATGAGGACGCGCGCAAAGACGCCATGCGCCGCCTCCACATCACCAACGCCGAGCGGGTCGCCGAGACCATGGGCCAGCTCAAGGGCGCGGCGATGAAGGTCGGCCAGGGCCTCGCGCAGCTCGCCGAGGGCCTGGAGCTCCCTGACGAGGTGGGCCGGGCGCTCTCGAAGCTAAACGATCGCGCCGAGCCCGTGCCGTTTAAGACCATCCGCGAGGACATCGAGCGTGAGCTGGAGGCCCCCTTGGACCAGCTCTTCTCTCGGATCGACCCCGAGCCCCTCGGCACGGCGTCCCTCGCCCAGGCCCACGCGGCCTGGCTGCCCGACGGGCGCCCGGTCGTCGTGAAGGTGCTGCACCGCCACATCGAGGACTCCGTGGCCTCGGATCTCGCCGCGCTCAAGGGCTTGTTCTTGACCGGGAAGATCCTCCAGCGGGATCGCGCTGAGGTCGACGTGATCTTCGACGAGATCCGCCAGCGCTTGGAGGAGGAGCTCGACTACTACAACGAGGCCGCCAACCTCAACTTCTTCGCCAACGCCTTTCGCGACGTGCCCGGCATCCGCGTCCCGGCCACGCACCCCACGCTCTGCACGGGCCGGGTGCTCACGATGGATCGGCTCCCTGGTAAACCTCTGGAGGAGTTCTTGCTCGACGCCGACGAGCGCGCGCGCCAGCAGGCCGGGCTCAACCTCGCCCGCACCTTCTTCATCATGGTCTACGAGCTGCGCGCGCTTCACGCGGACCCCCACGCCGGGAACTACCTCTTTGAGCCCGACGGAACGGTGGGCGTTTTGGACTTTGGCTGCGTAAAACGGTTCGATGAGTACTTCGTCGCGGACTACGCCCGCGTGGCTGAGCACGGCATCAGCGGGGACAAAGAGACGACGCTCAAGCTTTTGCGCAAGCTCGGCGGGTTGTGCAGCGAAGATCCAGCGGCGGCGGAGCTGCTCTGGGAGCTTGTAGAGATCATGGCTATGCCGTTTCGGGCTGGAAAGTTTATGGCCGGAGGACCCGAGGACGATCTTCAGGAGCGCACCCGCAACATCGGCCCCCGCTTCTTGCGGTACCCTGAGATACGAACCCCCCGTGACATGATCTACCTGCATCGCGCCCTCGGTGGCATCTACTCGATGTTGCGTCGTCTCCAGGTCAGCGCGAACTGGCGCGCCCTGAGCCGGCCCTACCACGAGCAGGCCATCCGCCGGGCAGAGGGTCGTGTCTGAGGAACTTGGTCATCGGCTCCCTCCGTTTCGGACCCTTTCACCTCATCGAGCCGCTAGGACGCGGGGGGATGGGAGAGGTGTGGCGCGGCCTGCACGCTGAGCAGGGCGTCCCGGTCGCGATCAAGGTCTTGCACCCGGAGCGGGGCAACCGCACGAGCTTCCTCTCGGCGTTCCGCAACGAGGTCCGCGCCGTCGCGGGGCTCTCGCACCCCTACGTCGTGCCGGTGTTTGACTACGGCGAGGTGAGCGAGGCCGCCGCTTTGGTGTCCGAGGGGCGCTTCTCCGCCGGGAGCCCCTACCTCGTCATGGAGCTCGTCGAGGGCGGCACCCTGGCGCCCTGGTGTGGGCGGATGCCTTGGCTCCGCATCCGTGAGGTGCTGCTCGCCCTCCTCGACGCCTTGGCCCACGCCCACGCCCGCGGCGTCATCCACCACGACATCAAGCCCGGGAACGTGCTGCTCACGGGGCTCTCGTCCGAGGGTGGCGGCCTGCGCCTCGCCGACTTCGGCCTCGCCCAGGTCGGCGGGCTCCAGGGGGGCGCCACGCCGTTCATGTCCGGAGGCACGCCGTTCTACATGGCGCCGGAGCAGGTGCGAAACCTGCGCGCCGACTACGGCCCCTGGACCGACCTCTACTCTTTGGGCCGCCTCGCCTTGGCCTTGGTCTGGGGGCACCCGGCGCCTGCCGCCGAGGACGTGCTGCCGGGCACCCCCGTCCCCGCGGGGCTCGACTCCTGGCTCGCGCGGATGCTCATGCCCGAGCCGGCGGATCGTTTCCGCCGCTGCGCCGACGCCGCCTACGCCCTGCTCCAGCTCGGCGACCCCACCGTCGAGGAGCCCACGAGCCCCGGCAAGACCGGCGCTTTCTCTTGGGTGGAGCACACCTTCGCGTTCAGCGCGTGGAAGAGCCAAGACAGCTCCTCCGGCGGCGACTCCTCGCCCAAGTTTGACCCCGACCTCCACGACCTCCCGTCCTTGGCCATCGACCCCAACGAGATCCCCCCGATGGGGACCGTGGAGTCTCAGCGCAGCGCCTATGTGCGCGCCGAGCCTTGCCGTCGGGAGCCGCCGCCCGTGCCCGACCTGCCTTGGGGCGCGGCGACCCCGGCCCCCGCGGCGCACCTCGTCGGCGTCGGCCTCGGCCTGTTCGCCCTGCGCGCCGTGCCCTTCGTGGACCGTGAGGCGGAGCGTGAGCAGATCTGGGCCGACCTCCGGGCGGTGAAGGCCGAGGGCCGGGCCCGGCTCGTCGAGCTCGTCGGCGCTACGGGGGTGGGCAAGAGCCGCCTCGCCGAGTGGCTCTGTGAGCGGGCCCACGAGCTCGGCATCGCGTCCATCGTGCGCGCCACCCACAGCCCCGAGACCGGGCCCTCCGACGGCGTGGCCCCGGCCTTGGCCCGAGCCCTTCGCTGCGCCGACCGCCGCCCGGAGCGGGTGCGTGAGCGGGTGGTGCAGGTGCTCTCCGAGCTCGGTGTGCATGAGCCCGCGGAGTGGGCGGCCTTGGGAGAGCTGCTCGCGCCCTCGGAGGAGCTCGACACGAGCGGCGGCGGGGAGACCGTGCGCTTCGCGAGCCCCCTGGAGCGCCACATCGTCGCCCGGCAGACGCTCCAGCGCCTCGCCGTCGAGCGCCCCGTCATCCTCTGGCTCGATGACGTGCACTGGAGCCTCGACAGCCTCGCCTTCGCCCAGCACCTCCTCGACGTGCAGCAAGACTCGGCCTCGCCGGTGCTCATCGTGCTCACGACGAGCTCCGAGGCCCTGACCGAGCTCCCCGTGCAGGGCCTCATGGTCAGCCGCTTGCACCGCAGCGCGCGCTCGCGGCGCCTCGACGTGAGCCCGCTCTCCCGCGCCCACCAGGCCGAGCTCGTGCGCCGCCTGCTTGGCCTGGAGAGCGAGCTGTCCGCCCGGGTGGAGCAGCGCAGCGCCGGAAACCCCCAGTTCGCCGTGCAGCTCGTCGGGGACTGGGTGCAGCGCGGCGTGCTCGTGCCCTCGCCCGTGGGGTATCGCCTCGCCGAAGGGGTGGACCTGCGCCTCCCCGAGCAGCTCTCGCTCTTGTGGTCGGGCCGCGTCGAGCAGGCGCTCTCCGCCCACCCCGAGTGGGGCCCGCCGCTCGAGCTCGCCGCGGCCTTGGGCCAAGACGTGGACACCCAGGAGTGGCGCGTGGCCTGCGGCTTCGCGGGCTACGAGAGCGTCGCGGAGAGCGTCGAGGCCCTGCTGCTCCGCGGTCTCGCCAAGAGCGGCGAGGCCGGCCCCGAGACGAGCTGGTCCTTCGCCCACGGCATGGTGCGCGCGGCCCTGGAGCAGCGCGCCGAGGCCGCCGGTCGGCTGGAGGGCCACCACCGCGCCTGCGCCGAGATGCTGCTCCGCGCCGCCGGGGGCGACGAGAACCCCAAGGATCCGCTGCTCGCCGAGCGCTTAGGCCGCCACCTCGCCCAAGGTGGCGACCCCGACCGCGCCCTGCGCCCGCTGATGCGCGCCGCCCGCACCCGCGCCCAGGCCGGGGATTATGGCTACGCCGAGGTCATCCTGCATGAGTGGGACAGCGCCCTGCGGCGCCTGCACCTCGCCCCCGAGGACAACCGCCCCTGCGCCGGGGAGCTGCTCCGCGCCGAGCTCGCCCGGGTGCGTGGGCGCATCGAGGAGGCCCTCTCCCTCTCCACCCAGGCCCTTGAGCTCGCCCGCAGCCAGCGCTGGCCGCGCCTCATCGCCGCGGCGCTCCTGGAGTCCTCCCGGGCCGAGTGGACCTCGGGCAACCCCGAGCGCGCCCTGAGCCTCATGGAGCAGGCCACCACCGCCGCCGAGGAGGCCGACGACCGCTACGCCGTCGCCCGCTGCCTCATGGAGCGCGCGGTCATCTTGCGCCGCTTCCGCCGCCTGGATGAGGCCGAGTCCCTCTACCGCAGCGCCGCTGAAGAGTTCCGTCGCCTCGGCGAGCAGGGCTCCGAGGCCTGGTGCCTCCTGGGCCTCGGCGAGTGCAGCCGCGAGCGTGACGAGCCCCGGCTCGGCGAGGCCGTCGCCCTCTGCGAGGCGGCCCTGGAGCGGTTCCAGCGCGCCGGTATGCGCCGCGGCGTGGCCGACTGCACCAACTCTCTCGGCGAGCTCGCCCGGCTCCAAGGGGAGCGGGAGCGGGCGGCGGAGCTCTACCGCCGCTCCCGAGACGTCTTCGTGCGCATCGGCTCGGCGATGGCCGTCGCCCCGGCCTGTAACCTCGGCCTTGTGCTCTTGGAGGATGACCGCTTCGGCGAGGCGGAGCTCGTCCTTCAGGATGTGCTGCGCACGCTCAAGGCCCAGAGCCGAAAGGTCTACATCGGCCTCGTGCACACCTACCTGCTGCCCGGCGCCGCCGTCGGCTCACGCTGGAGCGACTTCGACGAGCACCTCCGCGAGGCGAACAGCCGCCTGCAAGAGACCGGGGAGCTCGACATCGACGCCGCCCAGGCCTCGGAGCGCGCCGGGGACACCGCCTGGCGCGCGGGCTACCTGGGCCGGGCCTGGGCGGCGTGGCGGCTCTCAGCGAAGCAGTGGGAGGGCCTCGGCCGCGCCTGGGATCTGGAGCGGGTGCGGGAGAAGCTCGGCCGCGTCGACACCCTCAACCCGCCCTGAGCCGAAGGGCGCGAGGTCCGTATGCCCCACGCTGTCACCGTGCTCCCGGCGCCTATCTTCCTGCCCGGCGGCGCCCGGGTGCGCTGTGTGCCCGCCCATGAGGACAACCTCATCTGGCTGTTGGAGCTCGGCGGCGGCGAGGCCGCGGTCGTCGACGGCCCCGACGCCGAGGCGACCCTCTCGCGCTGCGCCCAGGAGGGCCTCCGGCTCACCACGGTGCTCAACACCCACACCCACGGCGATCACGTCGGCCTGAACCGAGATCTCGATCGGCGGGGGCTCCTCAGCGGCGTCCGGGTGATCGGCCCCGCCGGGGCCGCCGCCGCTGTCCCGGGCCTCACCGACCCGGTCACCGAGGGGGACGAGCGGGTCTTGGGCGGCGGGCTCCGGCTCAAGGTCTGGCTCACCGAGGGCCACATGAACGGCCACATCACCTTCGTCACCGACGGGGCCATCTTCTGCGGCGACACCCTCTTCGCCGGGGGCTGCGGCTACCTCTTCGACGGCCCGGCCCAGAAGCTCCACGACGCCTTGGGCCGCTTCGCCGCCTTGCCCGACGACACCCTGGTCTTCTGCGCGCATGAGTACACCCTGGACAACCTCCGGTTCGCCGCCTGGGTAGAGCCCGACAACCAGGATCTGCGGGAGCGCCTGGAGGAGACGACGCGGGTCCGCGCCGAGGGCCGCTGCACCGTGCCCTCGACCATCGGCGTCGAGCGGGCGACGAACCCCTTCCTGCGGCACCACAGCCCGACGCTCCGGGCGCGGCTCGCCGAGGAGCTCCCCGACGCGCCGCTGCACGACGCCTTGGCGGTCTTCACCGCCACGCGCGCCCTCAAGAACACGGCGCGGCACCGGGCGCGCTGAGGTCGCGTCTCAGCCGGTCAGGGCCGTGCGCACGTCGATGGGCCCCCGGGTGAGGGTCTGGTGCACGGGGCAGCGGTTGGCGATGTCCAGGAGCCGCGCCCGCTGCTCATCGTCGAGGGGCCCGGTGAAGGTGACCTCGCGGTGAATCTGATCTTTGGGCCGCCCG
>JAKLKD010000155.1 GCA_023150845.1 Myxococcota bacterium
CTTGGGCAACATGGTCATCCCCGATCTCGACGTCACGGAGGGCCGCGGCACTTGGCTCCTGAGCGCGTCAACCACAGGGGTGCCCGGCGCCCGGATGTTGACCTTCTTCGACCCGGTCGACGGCGGCCCTGAGGTGCCGATCACCCTCGACAGCGCCTCGGCGAGCCTCGCCTATGAGGTGGAGCTAGAGGCGCTCACCGAGGTCGAGCTGGAGGGCGACATCGTGAGCTGGGCAGATCTCACCCTCGACATGCGCGGCCTGCCGATCCGCCTCTCGGACATCGATCGCCTCGATCTCGGCTGGTATGAGGAGGATCTCACGGCTTTGGAGGCGGACTTCTTGGGCCTGGAGGAGCTCGTGGACACCCTCTACACCACGCCGCTCACCGCCACCATCGACCAGGACCTCTCCTTACTCACCGATGAGGCCGGCGCGCCCTTCACCGGGGTGACCGGCGACGGCACCTGGCTCTTGGCGCTGCGCTGCATGGCCTGCTCCAACCCGGCGCCGCCCTTCCTCACGGTCTTGCGCTGATCCGGGGCCTGGCGGGGCTTGTCGCGGGCGCCTCGGGTGCGCAGGAAAGCGCAATGGCGCCGCAGCTCGCGGCCGCCCCGGAGGGCTCGCGCCCATGTCGATCTTCTCTCGCGCCTCCAGCTCCCTCCAGCGGGTGCTGATGGGCGGCCCGTCCCACCTCCAGGCGGGCAACCACGCCCCGGAGCTCGGGGTGATGTCTACAGACGGCGTCGTCGTCAACGTCGCCGAGCTTCGTGGCCAGCCTTGGGTGCTCTACTTCTACCCCAAGGACGAGACCCCGGGCTGCACGGCGCAGGCCTGTGACCTCCGTGACTCCTGGGAGCGCATCACCGCCCGCGGCGTGAAGGTCTACGGCTGCTCCTTGGACGGCGTCGACGCCCACAAAAAGTTCATCCAGCACCACGAGCTGCCGTTCCCCTTGCTCGCCGACACCCAAGGGGTCGTCGCGGAGCGTTACGGCGTGCTCGGCGGCATCGGCCCGGTGAAAATGGCCCGCCGCGTGACCTTCGTGGTCAACGCCGAGGGCCAGATCACCCACATCTTTGACCCCGCGCGCACCAAGGGCCACGCCCAAGAGGTGCTCGACGCCCTGTCTGATGGAGCCTCCGTATGAAGACGAGCCCCCTGCACGCCACCTACACGGCCCAAGGGGCCAGCCTCGGCGACTGGGGCGGCGGCGCGGTGCCGCGTGGCTTCGGGCCGCTGCAAGACGAGGTAGACGCCGCCCGAGCCGGGGCGATCGTCGTGGATCTGTCGCCCCTGGGTGTGCTGGAGCTTGAGGGCTCGGACACGCCGCGGTTCTGCAACTCCATGTTCACCAACAACATCCGGGACTTGGCCGAGGGTGGGGGCAACCACAACGCCCTCACCGACAAGCAGGGCCGGATCTTCGGGATGCTCGACGCCTACCTCATCCGCCGGGATCTGCTGCTCGCGGTGATGGACGGATCCGACGTCACCGAGGTCAGCGAGTACCTCGACCGCTACATCATCATGGACCCCATCGAGCTCCGGGATCGCAGCGAGGAGCTCGCGGTGCTCACCATCCAGGGCCCACGGGCCGAGGAGATCCTCCTCGCCGCGGGGATCCCCGTGCCCGAGCGCATTCATACGGCCTGGGGCGGCGGGCTCGTCGCCCGGGCGGACCGCACGGGCCTCCGCGGCTTTGATCTCGTGATCTCCCCCGAGGCCTTCGCCGAGGCCCACTCAAAGCTCACCGCCGCCGGGGCTCGCCCCGCGGGCACCGACGCTTTGGACGCCCTCCGGGTGCTGCGTGGTCTGCCGCGCTGGCCGCAGGACATGCCCGAGCGCGCGTTCATCCACGAGCTCGGCATCCGGGAGCGCGTCTGCAACTTCAACAAGGGCTGCTACATCGGGCAAGAGATCATCAACCGCATGGACACCATGGGGAAGGTGAACAAGCGGCTCACGGCGCTCGTGAGCGAGGACGCGGCGCCAGGGGCCGAGGTGCTCCGCGGCGACAAGGCCGTCGGCGTGATCACGTCCGTGGCCCGGGTCGATGGCCGCGTGGTCTCGATCGGCGTGCTCCGCAAAGAGGCGGGTGAGCCCGGCGACGGCGTGGAGATCCGGATCGGCGAGGCCCTGGTCCCGGCGGTGATCTCGCCGCTGCCCGTGCCCCCGAGCGCGCACGCCGCCGCCTGAGCCAAGGCGGCCAGGGTGGCCTGTGGGCGTGGTGACGAGCGCCGCGCCCCACACCCTCAGGATCGATCAGGGGCAGAGATCGCCGGTCAACGGATGTCCGGCCTCTTCCGCCGCCTCCAGATCCCCGCCGCGCCGTCGCGGCCAGATCTCCCGCGCCACGGGGTCGCCAGGGCCGATCTACGGGGATCTGACGCCCCAATGCAGGATCCAGACGCCATCCTGGGGCTGTCCGATCCGATTGACACGTCAATAACGAATGCTATGCTGCCGGTGGATGTCACGATCCACGGGATTGGAGGGCCGGGCGGTCGCTCGGCTCAAAACGCTCACGCAAGAGGAGGACGCTCCGCAGCGTCCTCGGACCAGGGAGGCGCCTCATGGCCACATCCTCGACAAAGAGCCGCGAACGCGTGGCTCGAAACTTCATCCGCTCTTACGGCCGCAGCCGCTTCCGCCGTCTTCTGGAGGCCCTGGCCGCGAACGAGAGCGGGCAGATCATCGCGGACGAGTTCGGCGTCAGCCGTGAGCGCGTGCGCCAGTGGAAGAACACCTTCGGCACGGTGATCACCCTGTACCAGGTGCACCCTGAGGTCGAGCGGATCCTCCGCGAGCGCCGGGCGATTCCCGAGGGTGGCGCGCAGCAGGTCGGCTGATCCCTACGGTCATGAACAGGATCCTCTGGGCTCGAACCTCGGCGGCGCGCTGCCAGCCGGGTTACGTCAGGGCGGTCTATGGCCTCGCCGCGCCCGGCGGAGCCGATCTGGAGGGTTCATGAGTCGTAGGGTCTTCATCGCGTCTGGCGCCAACACCACCTTCATCGGCAAGGGGCACCCTGACTTCATCTGGAAGAAGCACCCCGACTTTGGCAAACGCGAGAACCCCACGCTCCGTGAGCTTCTGACCGAGGCGGTGAACGCCGCCGCCAGCGCCATCAACGCCGACCTCTCCCTCGTTGACCGCGGCTACGTCGGCAACTTCGTCGCGGAGCTCTTCGTCAACCAGGGCCACCTCGGCGCCGCCCTCGCGGGTGTGCACCCCGCCCTGGCTCACAAGCCCACGATGCGTGTGGAGGGCGCCTGCGCCTCGGGCGGCCTCGCGATGATCTGCGGCGTCGACGCCCTGCGCGCCGGTGCCGACGTGGTGCTCGTCAGCGGCGTCGAGGTCCAGACCACGCAGTCTGCCCGCGTCGGCGGCGACTACCTCGCCCGGGCCGCGGACTACGACCGCCAGCGCCCCTTGGACGACTTCACGTTCCCGGCGCTCTTCGCCCGCCGCATGCGCGCTTACCGCGAGGCCTACGGCGTGAGCGAGGCCGACATCGGGCTCGCCGCGGTGAAGGCCTACAAGAACGCCAACAAGAACCCCAAGGCCCACATGGTCGCGCGCAAGATGAGCCTCGAGGAGGCCAGCGCCGCGAGCGACTTCAACCCCTGCTTCTTGGGCAACGCTGAGCTCGCCCCCTACCTCAAGGTGAGCGACTGCTCCCAGGTCTCCGACGGCGCCTCGGCGATGATCCTCGCCTCGGAGGAGGGCCTCAAGAAGCTCGGTGTGCGCCTTGAGGACGCCGTCGAGGTCCTCGGCTACGGCCACAGCACCGACTCGCTCTACGTCGATGGTGACCTCACGGTGTTCAGCAACACCGCGGACGCCGCCCGCAAGGCCTACGCCGCGACGGGCCTGCGCCCCGAAGACGTGCAGGTCGCCGAGGTTCACGACTGCTTCACCGTCGCCGAGCTGCTCATGCTCGAGGCCTTGGGCTTCGCCGAGCGCGGCGGCGCGGCGCGGCTCTTCCGCGACGGCGTCGTGGACATCGAGGGGCGCCTGCCGGTCAACACGGGCGGCGGCCTCGTCGGCTTCGGTCACCCCGTCGGCGCGACGGGCGTGAAGCAGGCCGTCGAGATCTTCCGGCAGCTCCGTGGGCAGTGCGGCGACTACCAGGTGGCCAACAGCCCCCGCGTCGGCCTCTCCGCGAACATGGGCGGCGACGACAAGACCACCGTCGTCACGCTCTACAAGAGCCTCGCCTGATCCCCCAACGGGGGTAGACTGTCGTTCGCCGCGGGACGCTCTGGACCGCGGCCCCCGGCGCGCGGGTCCCCAAGCGCCGACGACAGCCTGAGCCCCCCTCACTCTGGAGTCCCGGTCATGAAGCCCGTCGTCCTCTACGCTGGAGCCGCGATCGTCGGCATCGGCGCCGCGATTTTCCTCTTCGCGAGCCCCATGGGCGGCGCGTCCTCCGGCGCTGAGCCCGGGGATGAGAACCCGTCCAACACGGCCAGCGGCGCGGGCGGGCCCTCGACGAACCTCGGCTTCGGCCCCGAAGAAGGCGAAGAGGGAGCGGCCGACGGCGCCAACGCCGCGAAGGGGACCGGCGGCCGCCGCGACCCAGCGGCGAACGACCAGCCCCCACGGCCGGGCACTGAAGAGCTCTCACAGGCGATGAACTCGCCCTTCGGGCAGCACGGCCGCAAGGCCGCCCCGGCGCTCCAGGCCCTGGCCAACGCGCTCACGGACCAAGGCGCGACGGAGCTCGCCGCGGAGGCGACCGCCATCGTCGGTGAGCTGCGCCAGCAGCGCCGCAGCCTGAACGTCGACACCGCCTCCTTCGTCGCCAAGGAGCGCGCCCTCATCCAGAAGGTGAAGGACGCGGGCCACGCCGAGGCGGTCAGCGGCGAGATCGCGCGCCTTGAGGCGCTGATCGTCGAGCTGGAGACCGGCGTCGGGGCCCCCGCGGCGCCGGACGCCCCGGGAGTGGGCGCTGGCGGGCAGTGAAGTCGGCGGTGAAGCGCGCCGCGCTGTGGCAGAATGAGCGGAGCTTGGGGACTCAAGCACGAGGAGGTTCCTGGTGAAGTTCACGCGGATCACACGCGCCGCGCTCGTCTTGGGCGTCTCTTGCGCCGCCTTGGCGCTCTGGCCCGATGAGGCGCAGGAGGCCCACGCCCAGCAGACCCCGGCGCGCCGGGTGGCGGTGGTCATCGGCGTCAGCAGCTACCCGGGCCTCGGCGCCGGGGCGACGCTGCCCAGCGCCAGCACCGAGGCGACGCGCCTCACCCTCGCGCTCAAAGAAGAGGCCCACTACGACGAGGTGCGCCTGCTCCTCGACAGCCAGGCGACGGTCGCCTCCGTGCAGGCGCTCTTTCGGGACGGCCTCCGGGGCTCCATCGGGCCCCAGGATCAGCTCCTCGTCTATTTCGTCGGCCACGGCATCGGCGGCGACTTCGACGACCCCTACCTGCTCTTCCACGACAGCCAGGCCTCGGACCCGGCGGGCACGGCGCTGAGCGTGAAGACCTTAGGGGCCGCCGTGCGCGCCTCGGTCCAGCCCGCCAGCGTCATCATCGTCACCGACGCCTCCCACGCGGGCACCGTCGAGGGTGGGCTCGCGCTCCTCGGCCCGGCGGCGAGCCAGTGGCCCGACCTCGGCCCGCAGAGCCTCGTCATCTCGTCCTCGTCGTTGAGGGAGGTCGCCCAAGAGGGCGCCTTCGCGAAACATTTCAGCGACGCCATCACCGGCGGCGCCGATGAGAACGACGACCACTTCGTCAGCGCCGCCGAGCTGCAGCGTTACCTGCTCCTCGCCGTGCCGTACGAGACGAACAAGAAGCAGACGCCGTCCATCGCCGGTCGGTTTGAGCCCGGGCTCCAGCTCTCGAAGGGGGTGGTGCTCAAGCCGACGATGCCGGCCGGCGCCGTCGGGAAGGGCGGCCAGCAGACCATCATCGTCAACGAGCAGCCCCCGGAGCTCGACCACACCATCGACGCGGTGAAGTTTGTCTTCCGCGACGCCCGTGAGGGCCAGGTGCAGTGTCGCGGCGCCACCGAGCCCGCGCTCTGTGAGCCCTACTGCTACGTCCGGGAGATCCAGGCGGGCGCCTGCCAGGTGAGCGCCGTGCAGGGCAGCCGCACGCTCAAGGCCGCGCCCTTCGTGACCACCCGCGGCGTCGTGATCTGTGAGCCCTCCGGCGACAAGCTCGTCTGCCGCTCGGACCAGTGGAGCCGCTGAGGCTCAGCCCCAGTCCTCAAAGCCGGGGAGCACGCTCGGCGCCGCGCGGCGGCTGAGCTTGAGCGGGGCGAGCAGCGCGTCGATGGGCGCCTCAGGCACGCCGAGCAGCCGCGCGAGGCGGGCAGGGGTCGCGCCTCGGCGGAAGGGCAGATCGCCATATTCCTTCGTTGAGAGATAAAAATCAACGAATTTAGAGTCTTGCGACGCATTATTCATGTAGAGCAAGAACTCGCGCCAGCCGGGCAAGAAGCTGATCCCGTCGCGCTCGTCGAAGATGACGCCGACGCTGGGCGCGCCCTCTAAGCTCTCGCCGACCGTCGCGGCGACGAGGGGCAGGTCGAGGCCGCCTTGTTCACGGAGGGTCTCGGCCAAGGTCCGCCCGTCGAGAGAGGCCGGGCGGTGCTCGTGGAGCAGGTGGGAGAGGAAGCCGCTGATGGCGTCCCCGAGGGCCTTGGTGTCCTCAAAGAGCAGCTCGTCCGCGCCGAAGTGGGCGATGAACGCCGCGCGCTGCTCCCGCTGCACGGCGAAGGCCCGGCGCAGGCCGGTGAGGTGGTCGATGTGGGCCTTCCGTGGGCTCATGGACCACACCCGGGTGAGCTCCATGCGGCGCAGGGCGCTCAGAGGGTCGTAGAGGTCAGGCTCGCCCGAGGGCGCGTAGAGCCCCGGCGCGACGGGGATGAGGCGCCCACACAGCACCGAGCGGGCGGGCAGGGCCTCGTCGATGGTCAGGGCCAGGGCCTCCTCGGTGAGGGTGTCCCGGGCCTGGGCGACGCCGTCGGACCAGTCGTCGATCACGAAGACGCCGTGGCGGAGTCGCGTAAGCCAGCGCTGGGCCTCGGCGGGCAGGGGCGCGCCGAGCTCACGCTCGACGAGGGTGAGCCCGTCGGCGTCGAGCCACTCAAAAGCGAAGAACTCCAAGAAGTTGAGCCAGTCTTCGCCGGGCGGCTCCTCGCCATACCAGGCGCGGGCGGCGAGGGCCAGCTCCGCACGATGGGCCTCAGAGGCGGCGATTGGGAGCACACGACGCTTGACATCGCTCAGGCTCAGGGGCAAAGTGACACCTCTTCGGGGATCGATCGGGATGAATCTTGGAGGAGCATTGGCGCTCTCGCCTCCCTTTAGCGCGCCATGGGCGCCCCTGCCGCGCATCGCGCCCGCGCTGCTCCTCGGGGCGGGCCTCGGCTGCTCAGACTACAAGGTGACGGCTCAGGAGCCCGAGCTCGTGCTCTCCGCCGACACCTTGGACTTTGACGAGGTCGTGCGGGGCACGCAGCTCACCTTGACCTTCTTCGCGAAGAACGAGGGCCGGGCGCCGCTCAAGCTGGAGCGAGTGGCGCTCACCGACGGCAGCTCCGCCGAGTTCACCGTGATGAGCGGCGACGGCATCGGGGTCGAGGCGAACGACGAGGGGGAGATCTCCATCCGCTACGCCCCGGCGGAGGTCGGCCAGGATCTCGGCGAGCTGGAGATCACCTCCAACGATCCCAAGCGGCCCTTAGCGACGGTCTCTCTCGTTGGCTACGGCGTCGAGCCCCGCATCGACGTAGACCCGGAGCAGCTCTGGTTCGGGACGGTGCCCGTCGGGGACACGGTCACGCTCACCGTAGACGTCGCGGCCCGCGGCCAAGGGCGCCTCCGGGTGGACGAGCTCAGCTTAGGTGACGGCCTCGACGCGGTCTACACCGTCACCTTGCCCGAGCACGTCACCCTGCCGTACAAGCTCTCCCCGGGCGAGGCCTTCTCCTTCGACGTGAGCTTCACGCCCACCTCCGAGGCGCCGTGGACGGGTGAGCTGCTCGTGCGCTCGAACGATCCCAACGATCCCGTCGTGCCCGTGACGCTCTACGGCAACATGACGGGCAGCGGTGACGAGCCGCCTCGGGTCGAGATCACCACGCCCGACTGGGGCAACTACCTCATCGAGGGCGCGGAGACGACGCTCAAGGGGGTGGTCTCCGACGACGCGGACTCCCCCGAGGACCTGCTCTGCGCCTGGTACGCCAACGGCAAGCTCATCGGCAGCTCCGTCGCCGACGCCACGGGCGCGCTCAGCCTCGCCACGGAGAAGCTCCCGGCGGGGGAGGTCACCGTCACCCTACGCGCCGTCGACGGCCAGGGCCACTCCAGCGACGACAGCGTCGACGTCGTGGTCTGGCCTGAAGACGAGCCCCTCAAGTACACGCTCTCCGGCGGCGAGTCGATCTTCGACTACTGGTCCGTCGATGACGACGTGAGCATCTACGTCGACGGCGAGCTCGTGTTCCAAGACACGAACCGCACCCAAGACCACCACGCGCCCGTCGAGTTTGAGGCGAAGGTGGGCTCCACGGTGCGCCTCGTCGCCAACGACGTGAACTCCTGCGCCTTGTACATGGACGCCTTGGTGCTGCACTTCGGCACCTCGGCCCACCAGGCGCTCAACGACACGATCTGCCGCTCAGCCTGCGCCGCGGACGCCTGCTACGACGGCACCTACGGCGGCCCCTGGCCGAGCGTCTTCTTAGACGAGAGCTACGTCATCAGCATCCCGTGAGGCGCCGGGCGGCCGGTCAGCGCTCCGCCCGGAGCGCGCGCTGCAGCCCCAGCACCGCCATCGCGATGAGCAGGCAGCACACGCCGTTCGTCCAGAGCCAGGCGCCGGAGAAGGCCCCGCCGAGGAGGCTCAGGGACGCCCCGGAGGCCGCGAGCTGGAGCAGGGAGGCGCCGAAGCCGACGCAGAGGCCCGCGGCGAGGCCACCAAAGGCCCGGGTCGGCCCGAAGGTGAAGGCCAACAAGGCCGGGGCGATGGCGCTGGCCCAGAGCGGGTTTCGGGCGTAGCTCAGCTCGGCGACGCTCGGCCAGAGGAGCAGCTCGCGGCTCAGCAAGGTCACGGCGAGGGAGGGCGGGGCCGGGAGCAGGGGCAAGAAGAAGAGCCCGCCGGAGACCGCCCCAGCGACGAGGCCGACGCCCAGCGCGGCCCCCCACGGCGCGCGGCTGCCCCGGGCGAGGACCAGGGCCATGATCGCGGCGACGGCGAAGGACAGGCCGTTCTGGCGGGTCAGCGCGCGGGTGACCGCGGCGTCGAGGTCCAGGCGCCCGTGGCCGTACTCCTCGTCAAAGCCCTTCTCGCCGAGATCTACGGCGGTGCCGAGGAGCGCCGTCGTCGTCTCCGCGGGGCTGAGGCCCATGCCGAGCATCACCGCGGCCGCCCCGGCTGCGTGGGGCGTCGCCATCGACGTGCCCTGCAGGTAGCGGTAGGCGTGGCCGCCCGCGCCGTCGAGGGTGTCCTGGAGGATCCCCGCCTCCTCGCCGAGCTTGGTGTTGCCGCCAGGGGCGGTGAGATCGACGCCGGGGCCGTAGTTTGAGTAGAACGAGCGCAGGTCGTCCGGGCCGACGGCGCCGACGCCGAGCGCCTCGGGGAGCGCGCCGGGGAAGGAGACGAGGCGCTGGCCGTCGTTGCCCGCGGCGGCGAAGACGAGCACGCCCTGGTCACGAGCGGCGATGACGGCCTTGTGGATGATCTCCGAGTAGCCGCCGCCGAGGCTCAGGTTGATGACCTGGGCGCCCTGATCGACGGCCTCGTCGATGGCCGCGGCGATGTGGTCCGAGGAGCCCGAGCCCCGGGCGGAGAGGGTCTTGAGGGGCAGGATGGTGACGTTGGGCGCCACGCCCGCGACGCCGACGCCGTTGTTCGTGACCTGGGCGATCGTCCCGGCGACGTGGGTGCCGTGGCCGTGGTCGTCCGCGGCGCTGCTCACGCCGGGCACGAAGGAGCGGCCCGGGAGGATCGTCGCGCCCTCCAGGTCCTCGACGGCGCTCACCCCGGTGTCGATGACCGCGACGGTCACCCCGGCGCCCGCGCCGACGCGCCAGCCGCGGTGCACCCCGATCTGGCGCAGGTTCCACTGCTTCTCCCAGAGCGGGTCGTTCGGGTGCTCAAGGGCCGTGAGGAGCACCTCGGCCTCGGCGAGCTCTACGAGGGGGTCCGCGCCCGCGAGGCGGACAAACGCGCCGAGGTCATCTACCGTCGCGCGCACGAGGCCCTCATCCTCGGAGACCGCCGAGCTCCACTCCAGATCGACGCCGCCGAGGCGGGCCTCCAGCGCGGCGATGTCGGCCTCCGTGGCGTGATCCTGGAGATCGAGGATCAAGACCCCCGGCCCGGAGGCCCCGACGGCGTCACCGATGGTCCCCTCATCCTGGCTTGGCGGGGTGGCGGTGAGCCGAAAAACCAGCGCGCCGAGGCCGATCGTCACGAGGGGGAGCAGCATGCGTCGCATTGGACCTCCAAAGCAGTTGGCTCAGCATACGCGCGGAGCGGCCCGTCCCTTTCACCTTGATCACAACCCGCGTTAAAGTGCAGAGGTGAGCGCACAACGTGATGTCATCTTCTCCGCCGGGATGCCGACCGGCGACTCCGTCCACATCGTCCGCCGCCGCTTTGTCGGCGCGCCGGGGCCACGGGTCGCGATCGTCGCGGGCATCCGCGGTGACACCCCTGAGGGGGTGAGGGTCGCGCATAAGGTGGCGTCGCTCCTGGAGCTGCACCACGACGCGCTCCGGGGCTCCGTCGACATCTACCCCTGCGCCAACCCCCTCGCGGCGCACCGGGGCGAGCGCTACTGGCCGTTCTTCAGCCAGGATCTCAACCGCTGCTTTCCCGGGCGCCTGGAGGGGCACGCCCCGGATCGGGTCGCCTACACCCTGACCGAGGAGGTGCGGGGCGCGGCGCAGATCATCGAGCTGCGTGGGGCGAACCCGGCCTTCGCAGAAGCGCCCCAGGCCCATGTGCGCGCCCGGGACACCCAGGCCGCCGAGCTCGCGCGCCACGCGAACGTGAACGTGGTCTGGGCGCGCCAGCCCGGCCCGGCCGCGGGCTCGACCTTCGCTTGGCAGCACGCGAACACCCTGGTCTTGGAGGGCGGCACCGGCAACCGCCTGCAGCCCAAGGTCGGTGAGGTCCTCACCGAGGGGGTGCTCAACGTGCTCAACGTGCTCGGGGTCTTGCCCGACGAGATCTTGCCGTTTCATTGGGCGACGATCGCGCGCCCGGTGATGGTCGGCGACGACCGTGTGCACCGGGTGCGGGCGACGGCGGGGGGCCTGTTTCTGCCATCTCGCGGGGTCTGGGACGAGGTCGCCGAGGGTGACCCCATCGGTGAGATCATCGAGGCCACGGCGGGCGAGCCGATTGAGACGATTCACGCCCCGGCAAGCGGACGTATACTGGCGATGCGTGAGCAGCCCGTCGTCTTGCCGGGCAGTATGCTGGCGCGCGTCGTGGTCACCGCGGCCCAGGAGAGCGCGTGAGAGACCGTGTCGTCTACCAGCTCAGCGCGCCGTACCGCGAGCCTTACACGCTCCGGGCCTTGGAGTTTGGCTCGGGCGCGCCGACGGTGGCCATCGTCGCGGGGCTGCACGGCAACGAGCTCAACGGCGTTCACGCCCTGAACCTCGTGGCGTCGGCGCTGCGTATGGCCCGGCTCAACGGCACGGTGACGCTCATCCCCGTGGTGAACACCTTCGGCCTGGACCAGGGCACGAAGCGCTGGCCCATCGACGACAACGACATCAACCAAGCCTTCCCGGGCGATCCCCAAGGCTCGGCGGTGCAGCGCATCGCCTACGCGCTCTTGGACGCGACCCAGGCCGAGGTCTGCGTCGATGTTCACTCCGGCTCGCCCCTCGTAGACGAGATCTGCCAGGCGCGGGTGCCGCTCACCGGCCGTGAGGTCGGCCTCGCCCGGGCGATGGGCCTGCCGATGGTGTGGCGCAGGGAAGGGGATCGCCTGGAGGCCACGGGCCTCGTCGGCGCGTGGCGGGAGCGTGGCATCGCCGCCTTACACGTCGTCGGCGGTCGTGGCGCCACCTTGGACCTCACACGCTCCCGGCAGCTCGCCGACGGGCTCCTGCGCCTGCTCACCGAGGTCGGTGTGCTCCGCTTCGGTATGGAGCCTGGGCAGACCCTCGTGGACGCCACCCGGCGCGGCGTCGCGTACCACTACAGCTCCTTCGGCGGCTTCTGGGTCCCCGAGGTGTCGGTGGGGGATCGGGTCGCGACGGGGCACCTCCTGGGCACGATCAACGAGGTCGTCGGGGGCAGCCTCGTCGAGGAGGTCCGGGCCGATCGTGCCGGGGTGGTCGTGACGATGCGGAGCTATCCTGTGGTGCACGCGCGGGAGCTCCTCGTGCGTGTGGCCGAGCCCACCTAATCGAGCCCCGCGGCGGGCGGGGCGTGGTCGACGCGAACCCTCTGCCTCCGAGCCCCCATGATCTTGGTCACCGGCTTCGGCCCGTTTCTTGACGTTGAGGACAACCCCTCCGGGCGGCTCGCCCGGCGCATCGACGGGGCGCGGGTCGCTGGGCACAGCGTCTACGGCGAGCGGCTCCCGGTGAGCTACGACGAGGCCCCCGCGATGACCTTGGCCCTCGCCGAGCGCCTGCGGCCGATCCTCGTGGTGGGGCTCGGCGTGGCCCGGGGGCGCATGAAGGTGATGGTGGAGCGTGTCGGTCGCCGCCCGGATCCCGGGGCGATCCCCGACGTGGGCGGTCGCCGTCCGACAGCACGGAAGGGGGCCCCCGCCGAGGTCCGCGCCAGCCTTGACGTGGAGGCGCTCTCCGACGCCCTCGGCGCCGCGGTCTCCGACGACGCCGGGGCGTATGTCTGCAACGCCTGGCTCTACACCGTGGCCCGAGCCCTGCCCGCGGTGCCCGTGGGCTTCATCCACGTCCCCGACGAGGGCATGTCCGAGGAGCGGCTGCTCACGGGGCTGGCGCGGCTGGTGACGGCGAGGGTGGGGGCGTGAGCGGACTCTGGGTCACGATCTGGGCGCTGATGAGCCTCGGCGTCGCCGGGGAGGGCGCCGTGGTGCAGCCGGGCTCGGAGGGCCTCACCCTCGACGCCGACGGCGAGGCGCTCTTGGCCCAGGCCGCCGAGGCGTTCACCGCGGGGCGCCTCATCGAGGCCGCGGGGCTCTATGACGCCCTCGCGGAGGGCGGCGCGGGCCCGACGGCCCGGGTGCTGCAGGCCGTGGCGCTCTATGAGGCTGGTGAGCTGCGCCAGGCCGCCGAGGCCCTCGACGGCGTGCCCGGCGACACGGCGACGGGGCTCCTGGGGCTCATCCTCGTGGAGACCGGCAGCCAGGCCGACGGCATGAAGCGGCTGGAGCAGGCGCGGCGCAGCGCGGATCCCGCCGTCGCCGCGCGGGCGTCCTTGAACCTCGCCTTGGCGCAGCTCGACCGCGGGCAGGTCAGCGCCGCCGAGGCCGGGGTCGCCGCGGCGCGGGCCTACGTCAGCCAGTCCGGGGACACGACGCTGGAGGGCCCGGTCCGAGACGCCGAGGCCGCCTTGGCCCAGCTCAGGGGGCAGGCGCCGCCCGCGGGGGCGAGCGAGCTCACCGCCCTCGCCGACGCGCTCTCCCGTGGGGATCTCAGCCGGGCGCGCGGGCAGGTCGAGGCGCTGAAGTCGAAGAAGACCACCCGTCGTGACCGCGTCGAGGGCGCCTTGGCCCAGGGCGCTTATCTCCGCGCCGTCGGTCAGCCGGACGCCGCGGCGCAGGTGCTCACCGGCGCCTTGGCCGAGGCCCGGGAGGGCGGGATGGGCGTCGCGACGGCCCAGGCCCTCATGGGGCTCGCCATCGCCCACAGCCTCGCCGGGCGGGTCGATCTCGCCGTGACCTTGATGGCTGAGGCTGAAGAGACCGCAGCCGCCGCGGGCATGCTCGTCTTGGCCGCGGACGCGAGCGTCGAGCTTGGGTTGTTGCTCGTGCGCCAAGGCCAAGGCGCCGCGGCGGCGCAGCAGGCGAGCCGGGCTAGAGCCCGGGTAGACGCCACCAAGCACCCCAGCGGGGTCGCGCGCCTCGCGGAGCTCGACGGCGCCATCGCCGCCGATCGTGGCGACACCGCCACA
>JAKLKD010000156.1 GCA_023150845.1 Myxococcota bacterium
TGTCCCGCTTCCCCCGCAACTGGAGCTGAGGCCCAACGGAGTTATGTACTCCGCCCCCGAGGTCCGTCATGCCCCGCAGCCGTCGTCCGAACTTCACCCCCGAGCAAAAGCTCAAGATCCTCCGCCTTCACCTCCTCGAGAAGCGCCCGGTTTCCGACCTGTGCGATGAGTTCGACTTCCGCCCGAGTCAGTTCCACGATTGGCAGAAGGCCTTCTTCGAGAATGGGGCCGCGGCCTTCGCACGCGACAACGGCGACGCCGAGAAGGCCCAGCTCCGGCGCACCATCGAGGCGCTTGAGTCCCGCGTGAGCCAGAAGAACGAGGTGATCGCCGAGCTGACGGAGGCGCTCGTGGGCGCTAAAAAAAAGCCTGGGGCAAGCTGATGGGCGCTTGGGTGGCCCACGACGTGCGCGACGAGATCGTCGATTTCGTGACCTACTGGTCGGAGCGCGGCGAGCTGGAGTCTCGTCGCATCGTCGGCTGGATCGGCGTGGGGCTGAGCAAGTACTACTCGTGGAAACAACGCTACGGCAAGGTCAACGAGCACAACGCCTCCATCCCTCGCGACCACTGGATCACCGACGCCGAACGTCGGGCGATCCTGGACTTTGAGGAGAAGAACCCCACCGAGGGCTACCGCCGCCTCACCTTCATGATGAACGACGCCGATGTCGTCGCCGTCGCCCCCTCCACCGTCTATCGTGTGCTGCTCAAGGCGGGGCGCATCGCCAAGTGGTCCCTGCCGCCCACCCGCAAAGGCCAAGGCTTCGCCCAGCCAGGATCACCCCATCGAGACTGGCACATCGATGTGGCTCACCTCAACATCTGCGGCACTTTCTACTACCTCTGCACCGTCTTGGACGGCTACAGCCGCTTCGTCGTGCACTGGGAGATCCGTGAGCAGATGCGCGAAGTAGACATCGAGACCATCCTCCAACGCGCGCAGGAGGCATTCCCCACGGCGAGGCCCACGATCATCTCCGACAATGGTCCACAGTTCATCGCCAAGGATTTCAAGGAGTTCATCCGCGTCGCTGGGATGCAACACATCCGAACGTCGCCCTACTATCCCCAGTCCAACGGCAAAATCGAGCGCTGGCACGCCACCATCAAGGGCGAGGCCATCCGCCCCGGCACCCCGCTCTCCCTCGAAGACGCCCGCCGCGTCGTCGAGCGCTTCGTCGCCCACTACAACAACGTCCGCCTCCACAGCGCCATCGGCTACGTCGCCCCCAGAAGCCGCATGGAGGGCAAAGACGCCGCCATCCAGGCCGCCCGCGACGCCAGGCTCGAAGCCGCCCGCGAGGCCCGTAGACGCACCCGCAAGGCCGCTCGCGCGCCCGCCGCCGCCCAGGCCTGCGCGTGAGCTCGATGACGCATCCACCTCAACGCATCACCAGGAGGCACGCCGCCGAGTTACAACCCTACAGCAACGCCTGTCCGCATAAGTCCAACTCGCCTCGACTCCAGTTCACGCTGAACCAAGACAGAGCTCCCTGACGGCATCGACAACGACTGTGACGGTGAGGTGGAGATCCTCGACGCCGACGGCGACGGGCTCAACGACACCGACGAGCTGCCGCTCGGCACCGACCCCCAGAACCCGGACACCGACGGCGACGGGCTCAGCGACGGCGAGGAGGTGCTCACCCTGGGCACCGATCCGCTCATCACCGACAGCGACACCGACGGGCTGAGCGACGGGGCGGAGGTGAACGAGCACGGCACCGACCCCCTCTCCAGCGACAGCGACGATGGCGGCGTCGGCGACAGCGAGGAGATCGAGCGCGGCTCGGATCCCCTCGACTCGACGGACGACGACCTCCCGCGCAGCAGCACCAAGGGCGGCGGGCTGTCTTGCTCGTCTACGCCGGACGCGGGCCTCGGCCTCGGCCTCGTCGGGCTCCTCGGCCTCATCGCGACGCGCCGTCGTCGTCAGACCCCCTCCACCGCCCGCTGAGCCGGAGCCCTCATGACCCTGTTCTTGCTCCTCCTCGCCCTGCGCCCGGCCCAGGCCGAGGGGGTTGACGCCCACCACTTCACGCCGCTGCCGACCCTCGGCGAGCCCTTGGGCCTCGTCGAGACCTGGCGCGTGACGCCCCAGCTCCCAGGCTCGTTCTCGGTGTCCGGGGCCATGGACATGAGCCGCGGCAACGCCATTCTGGTCTACGAAGACTGGGAGGGGGTCGTCGAGACGCCGCTCTTGGACTCGGTGCTCGCGCTGAACCTCAGCGCCCGGGCGGCGATCACGCCGCGGGTGTCGGTGGCGCTCATGGGTCCGCTCTTGCTGCGCAGCGAGGGGCCCACGGGCCTTCAAGGCGCCGGGATCGGCGACCTCCGCCTCGCCGCGCCCATCAGCCTGCTCACCCCGACGGACGGCGGCCTCGCCTTAGGCGTGGTGCCCGGCGTTGACCTGCCTACGGGCGACTCGACGGAGTACTCCGGGGAGCCGGGCCTCGGGCTCAGCGCGCTCTTCGCCGCGGGCTGGCGCGCCGAGCGCCTGAGCCTCGACCTCAACCTCGGCGCCCAGCGCCACCCCGTCGCCGAGGCCACGCAGTCCGCCGAGACCATCGGCGGCGCGGCCCTGCGTGTGGCCGGCGGCGCGTCCTTCGCGCTCACCCCGACCCTCGGCCTCGCCGCCGAGGCGAACCTGGAGCGCGCCTTGGGCGACGGTGTGCGGCGCCCGGGGGAGGGCCTCGTCAGCGCCCGCGGTCGCCTGGGCAGCGTCACCTGGATGGCGGGCGCCGGGGTCGGTCTCGGTGAGGCCGTCGGCGCGCCGAGCTGGCGCCTGTTCGGCGGCGTCGGCTACGCCCGGGTGGTGGATCCGGCCTCGGACCGCGACCTGGACGGGATCGTCGATGACCTCGACGCCTGCGTACGAAAGGCCGAGGTGAAGAACGGCTACAACGACGCCGACGGCTGCCCCGACGCCTTGTCGGAGCTGGCGCTCACCGCGGTGAACGACGAGGGTGCGCCGGTCGTGGGGGCGAGCCTTGAGGTCGACGGCGTGACCTACACCACCGACGCCCAGGGCCGCCTCAGCCTGCCCGCTCGTGCGCCAGACCTCCCGCTCAACAGCACGCTCTCCGCCGAGGGCTACAGCCCCCTCGCCCTGAGCCGCCCGACCTTGCCCGAGGGCCCCCAGGCCGAGACCTTGACCTTGCCCTGGCTGCCCGGCACGGTGCGGGTGATCGTGAAGGATGAGGCGGGCGCCCCGATCCCCGCCCTCGTCGAGCTGCGCGGGCCGACGACCCAGACCCTGCGGCTCGGCGCCGAGGGCCGCGAGCAGCGTGTGCTCGGCGCCGGGTCGTGGCAGCTTCTCGTCACCGCCCCGGGCAAAGGGACCGAGGTGCGGCAGATCACCCTCGACGGCGTGAGCACCGCGCTGACCGTGGTGGAGCTGACCCTGCGGCCCCCCGTCGTCGAGCTCCAGGCCAAGGAGGTGGTGATCACCCAGGCGATCCTGTTTGACCTCGACGCCGCCACCCTGCGCCCCGACGCCGAGCCCATCCTTCGGCAGGTCGCCGGGCTGCTCATCGAGCACCCCGAGCTGACCCGCATCGAGATTCAGGGCCACACCGACGACCAGGGCGAGACGGACTACAACCTCAAGCTCTCCCAGGCCCGCGTCGAGACGGTGTACGCCTGGCTCGTCGCCAACGGCGTCGCCGCCGAGCGCCTCGTGGCCAAGGGTTACGGCGAGAGCAAGCCGATTCAGCCGAACACCACCGAGGCTGGCCAGGCGGCGAATCGCCGGGTTCAGTTCGTGATCTTGGAGCAGCAGGCCCCGCCGAAGAAGCCATAAAGATCCCGAGCGGCGGGCCCGCGTGGGTGATCAGGGCGGCATCCTCCGCTATGCTGGGGGTGCCCCACGATCTCCCATGAAGGAGCCTCACGATGCGCCTCTCCCCGCTCTGGTTCGCGTTGGCTGTCCTTGGCTGCCGCTCTGAAGACAAGGCCCCCATCGAGACCGGCCTCGACACCGCCCCCGTCTCCGTCGATGAGGACGGCGACGGCTTCACCGACGACGAGGACTGCGACGACAACGACGCCGCGGTGAACCCCGACGCCAACGAGCTCTGCGACGGCGTGGACAACAACTGCGACGCGGTCATCGACACCGACGCCTTGGACCTCAGCACCTACTACGCCGACGCGGACGGCGACGGGTACGGGGTCTCGGCCTACACCGTCGAGGCCTGTGAGGCCCCCGAGGGCTACACCGCGTCGATGGAGGAGGACTGCGACGACCGCGACGCGGCGATCTACCCCGGCGCCCCCGAGGAGGACTGCCTCGACCCGACCGACTACAACTGCGACGGCTCCTCGGGTCTCGTTGACGCCGACGGCGACGGCTTCGCCGCCTGTGAGGAGTGCGACGACGGCAGCCGCTCGGTGAACCCCTCGGCGACGGAGATCTGCGACGGCCTCGACAACGACTGCAGCGGCGAGGTGGACGTCGGCGCCGTAGACGCCGAGACCTGGTACCAAGACGCCGACGCGGACGGCTACGGCGACAGCGACTACGCCCAGGACTCCTGCGAGACCCCTGAAGGGTACGCCGCGCTCTCCGGGGACTGCGACGACGCCGAGGCGGCGATGAACCCCGGCGCCACCGAGACCTGCGACGACCTCGACAACGACTGTGACGGCGCCGTCGACGACAACCCCAGCGACGCCGGGACCTGGTACAGCGACCGCGACAGCGACGGCTACGGCGACCCCGCCACGGGCAAAGAGAGCTGCGATCAGCCCACGGGCACCGTCGAGAACGACGGCGACTGTAATGACCGCGAGTCATTGGCCTGGACCGGCGCCGCCGAGGCCTGCGATGAGGTCGACAACAACTGCGACGGCTCCGTAGACGAGGGCGTCACCACGACCTACTACGCCGACAACGACGAGGACGGCTACGGCAACCCCAGCCGCAGCCTCGACGCCTGCGAGGCCCCCGACGGCTACATCACCGCCAGCGGCGACTGCGACGACAAGGAGCCTCTGGCCTGGACCGGCGCCGCCGAGGTCTGCGACGAGGTCGACAACGACTGCGACGGCGACACCGACGAGGGCGTGACGAGCGAGTGGACCCTCGACCGCGACAACGACGGCTTCGGCGACGACGCCACGGCGGTCAGCGCCTGCGCCGCGCCGACCTCGGCGTACGT
Organism: Myxococcota bacterium; assembly: GCA_023150845.1. GTDB lineage: Bacteria > Myxococcota_A > UBA796 > UBA796 > CAJQPC01 > JADKFE01. The sequence goes on from JAKLKD010000156.1 coordinate 5,166, forward strand.
CAGCGCGGGCGGGGACTGCGACGACCGCGACAGCGACTACAACCCCGGCGCCGCCGAGGGCTGCGACGGCAACGACTACGACTGCGACGGGGACGTCGACAACGACCTCGACGGCGACAGCTACGCCGACATCACCTGCGGCGGCGACGACTGCGACGACGCCGACATCTCGGTGAAGCCCGAGAACTCCGGGGCCTGCGCCTTGGGCACGTCTTGCCTCGACATCTTGACCAAGGGCTACTCCACGGGCGACGGCAAGTACAGCGTCGACTACGACGGCTACCTCACCGGCGACGCCCCGGAGACGGTGTGGTGTGAGATGGACGCCTACGGCGGCGGCTGGACCTTGATCGCCACCAACGGCGGCTCGGGCTGGAGCGACACGGTGTTCTTGGCGACGACGACCATCGGCTCGGCCTCCCTCACGGCGAACTACAAAGGCAACGGCTGGTTTGACATGCCGATGAGCGACCTCATGTTCACCGACGGGACGATGCATGCCGTCTATGAGGGCGTCGACACCGGCGCGCAGAGCTTCTACACTTGGCAGTTGAGCATCCCCCGCTACAACTGCGGCTCCACCGACGGCTACTCCTGGCCGATGACCGACGGGGACTTTGCGTCGAGCGACCTCTGCGAGACCGACCTCTACATGCACCCCATCGACGAGGACGGCGGCGTGAACAGCATCTGCGACGCGGCCTTCGTCAACGCCGGCAACGCGACGGGCCCCACCTGGTCCTCGGGCAACAACAACGGCTGCCCCTTGGACGATCCCAACGGCACGGGCTTCATCAACGACGGGAGCCTCGCGGCCTGGGGCACGGCGCTGAGCCTCTACGCGCGCTGAGCCTCATGGTTGGCCTCGTCGTCGGGGGAGCATGGCGCGACGGCGTAGGCCCCCGCCCCGGAGAGCTCTCGGCCCCGCGCCGGGAGCTGCCCCATCGCGCGTAAGGAGCGGTGCTCCGGCGGCGCGAAGATGAGGTGGTCAAAGAGGCGGGTGCCGACGATCTCCGCGGCCTGGAGCACCCGCATCGTGCAGGTGAAGTCTTCGAGGGAGGGCCGCGGGTCGCCGCTGGGGTGGTTGTGGGCGAGGATCACCGCGTAGGCGCCGAGCTGCACCGCCGGTCGCAGCACCTGCTTGGGATCGACGAGCACCTGGGTGTCCGTCCCGACGCCGAGGCGGCGCAGGGCGAGCACCCGCCCATACGCGTTGAGGTAGAGGCCGTGCAGCTCCTCGTGGTCGAGGCGCCGAAAGATCGGCCCGAGCAGCGCCACGGCGTCGGAGACCTCCCGCACCTGGAGCCGTGGGGTCGGGCGACAGCGCTCGGCGAGGCGGAGCGCGGCGTGCAGCCGGGTGGCCTGGGCGAGCCCGACCCCCGGCACGGTGAGCAGGGCCTCGACGGGGGCCCGCAGCACGGCGTCGAGGCCACCCAAGCTGCTGAGCAGGAGCGCCGCGACCTGCCGCGCCGTGCGCTGGGCGCTGCCCGCGCCGATCACCAGGGCGAGCAGCTCCTCGTCCTCAAAGCGGGCCTCACCCTCGATCAAGTACCGCTCACGGAGCCCCAGGCCCTGCACGCTGTTCATGCCGCACCTCAGAAGAGGGCGCCAATTCGCAAGATCCGTGCCAGCCAGGCGCCCCGCGCCGCGTGTCCGGCGAGGCCGGTCTAGGTCGGCGGGGGTTGACAGGGCCTGTCCTCGGTTCCAGGGCGCGCCGCGGTCAACGCCTCAACAGCGCCATGATCACCGTTCCGGGGTTCGCCCCCCGGGTGAGGAGCACGGCGACCCGCTGGGCGCCGAAGGGGAAGGGGAACACGAAGTCGAAGCTCACCACAGGCAGCCCTTGCCCCGAGGCGAGGGCGCGAAAACGCCCCTCAAACTCCTTCACCCGGGTGCACGGCGCGACCTCGGTGAAGAAGTTGCGGCCCAGGACCGCCTCGATGGGCAGCCGGGCCATGCGGGACTCGGTGTCGTTGTAGGAGAGGATGCGGCCGCTCTCGTCGAGGAGGATGGCGCCGTAGGGCAGGCCGTCGAGCTCCCGGGCCGAGATGCGCGCGAGGCGATCGACCTCATCGACCAGAGGAGAGGTCTCGACGTTGGACCGGGCCGTCGGCGCGGCGGTCGTCGTGATCGGGGTCGCGGGGCTCGGGGCGGCGCGGCCCCGGGAGGCCTCGCCGAGCGCCTTCGCCAGCTTGAGGCGGCGGTTGGCGGCCTCACGCTCGGCGGTGGCGGCCTCGATCAAGCTCTCGACGGCGAGGAGCGGGTCGTCCGTGGCCGTGGGGCGCAAGCCGGTCATGGTCATGAGCTCCTCCACCGGGGGGATGGGGTCCCCGGCGAGGGCGGCGTCACGCACGCGGCGCAAGAGCTTGAGCGACTGGTTGAGCTGGTCGCGGCGAAGCGTCTCTTCGCGGGCCCGGCCCGTGTAGTCGCTCGCGGGTTGTGGGGTGGGGTTCATCTTGAAGCTCCATTCTCAGGGGGGCCAGAGGGGATCAGGACGCGACGGCCAGGGGCGGCGTGAGCCAGCGCACCGTGGCGCTCAGGTCGTCGAGGGCGCGGGGCGACGGCGGCGCGGAGAAGCGCGCGAAGGCCACGGTCTCGCCCTCGTCGATGACCCGGGCCACGAGGCAGAGATCGTCCTCGCCGCGCCAGAGCAGGGTGAACCCGGCGGCGAAGCCGTCGCGCTGCACACGGCGGAACGCGGTGAGCACCTCGGGCACGAGCGGCGCGCAGGCCCCGGCGAAGGGGGAGTCGGTGCTCGCGGGGTCTCCTTCGCCGAAGACCGCGGCGGCCAAGGCGCCACGACGGGCCGCCCAGGCGCCGAGGCGGTCGGAGCGGCCGGGGTCCAGGGCGAGCTCCGGGGCGTCCCCCGGCGGGAAGGTGGCGAGGGTCGGCACGCCGATGAGCTGCAGCCGGGCGAGGCGCAGGCCCAAGGCCGGGCACTCCCGGCTCGCCGTCACGCCGAGCCAGAGGTCCGGGCCGGGCAGGTGGATGAGGTGCCGCCCGTAGACCCCGAAGAGCTCACTCACGACCTGCACCGGGCGCCCCAGGGCCTCCGTCGCGGGGTGCTGGGCGACCTGCGCCGCCGTCGCCATCAGGCGCTCGACGATGAGGGCGTTGCCGAAGCGCGCCCAGGCGACGCCCCGGCGGTCACAGATCACGGCGGCGGCGGCCTGGGCCCCGGTGTAGAGGTCCCGCAGGGCGGCCTCGGTGGCCTCCCGGCGCTCCGGCGAGAAGAGCTGGTCGTCGCGGGGGGTGATGGGCAGGCCCAAGGCGCGCAGGGCGGCCCGGGTGGTGGAGACGCGGCGGAGGCTGTCCTCCAGGGCGCCGACCCGGCCCCGCAGCTCGTCCCGCTCGGCGAGCACGGCGGCGTCGTGGGTCTCGGCCTCGCGGCGGGCGAGCTCGGCCTCAGCGTCTTGGGCGCGCCGGGCCCAGACGTCCAGGCGCCGCTGCAGCTCCTCGGCGCGCTGGTCGAGCTCCTGCATCCGCACAAAGATGGCACGGGAGGCGCCGCCTTCGCGGTCGAGGCGCAGGCGGGAGAGCTCCCGCTCGGTCTGCTCCAGGCGGCCCTGGAGGGTCTGGAGCTGCTGCCCCTGCTCGATGAGCTGGCCCTCGGCCTCCTCAGCGCGGGCCTGGGCGGCGGCGAGCTCCCCCTCGGCCCGGGTCAGGCTCGCGGCGAGGGCGTCGGCGCGTCGGGCCTGGGCGTCGAGGGTCACGAGCCGGGCCTCAGCGGCCTGGTTCCGGGCGGTGAGCGCCGTGAGGCTGTCTTGGGCGCGCTGGGCGCTGAGGTTCAGGGCGTCGGCCTCGGCGCGGCGGGCGGCCTCGGAGGCGGCGAGGCGGGCGCGCAGCTCCGTCGCCGCGGCCTCTTGGGCCGCCTGCCGGGTGGTGAGGTTGGCCAGATCGGACGCGGCCTGACGCGCCCGGCTCCAGCACCACGCGGCGATGGCGCAGGCGGCGATGGCGACCACCAAGGCGCCGAAGGTGGCCGGGGCGATCACGGGCGCACCGCGGCGTTGTGGGTCTTGATCGAGGCCCGCACGTCGGAGATGACGAGGCCCGGCGCAGCGCCGCGGTGGGCGATCACCGCCACGACGGAGTCGTCGTCTACGGGCTCCACGACGACGAAGCCCTCATCGCCCTCGACGACGACGGAGGTGAGCATCCCCCGGCCCAGCTCGGTGACCGCGCGCCCGGCGACGACGGCGAGCATCGAGCCCAAGGCCGCGAGCCCGGCGTCCTCTTGGCCCCGGTGGGAGAGCACGGTGCCGTCGGTCCGCACCAAGGACGCCGCCAAGATGTCGGGGTTGATGAAGAAGAGCTCGTTGAGCAGCTCGTGCTGGCCTCGGTTCATGGGGGCTCCCGGTCCTGGGCGCTGAAAGTGGACTATTTTGATTACAGTTTGTCGGCTGTTTGTATATAGATTGGACCGGAGCTCCCCCAAGATTGCGCGTCGATCCCCAAGAATAAAAAACCCCCGACCGCGCGAGGCGATCGGGGGTGGGCCTTGGGCTCAGCGAGGTCTCAGCGCAGGACGCTCGTCGTCGCCGGCCAGCCGCCGAGGGGCTGGGTGAGCGAGGCCTGGGGCGCGGCGCCGCCGCTGGCGTCGGGGTCGTACCAGACGCTCACCGAGCGGATGTCCGTGAGGCCCATGTCGTCCCGGGTCAACACGACGAAGAGGTTACGCCCCTCCTTGAGCTTCGCGTCTACCGTCCAGGGCAGGCTGCGCAGGTTCGAGCCGCCGCCTTGGTAGAACAGCTTCTCTTCGCCGTCCTCCCAGGCCTGGTAGATGATCACGTCGCGCAGGGCCACGTCGTCCTCAGCGAGCCCAGAGAGCACCACCTCGGCGTCGCTGACGTAGAGCGCCGGGCTGTTCGTCACCGAGAGCGTCGGCGGCGCCAGGGTGGTCGCGCGGAGCGGCTGGGAGATCGGGAGCTTGAGGTCGATGGTCTGGGAGGCGTAGTCGTAGAAGCCGCCGAGCCAGACCGCGGCGTGATCGTAACGATCCTGGTCGCCGACGGTCAGCTCCAGCTCCAGCATCGGGTGGGCGCCCTTCACCTCAAAGAGGAGCTCCGCCGTACGTTTCTCCCCCGGCGGGATCACGCCCAGCTCGGCGAGGCCCACCTTGAGGTCAATCGCCGTGCCCGCCCGGTTCTTCACCCGGGCGAAGGCCTCGGCGCTGGGGCCGGGGCCGTTGTTGCTGACGTCTACCCGGAGCGCGATGGTCTCGCCGGGCTCGATGATCCCGTCACCGTCTCCCTTGGTGCCCTTCACCGACGGGCTGTCCGTCGCGCTCCAGGCGTAGCTCAGCCGGGGCAAGAGCTGGCCGACGGTGCGCACCAGCTCCTCCTCTTGGCCCAACACCCGGCGCTGGCCGTCCTGGAGCTTAAAGGTCACCTGCTCCACGGAGTCGCGGTACCCCTCGGGGAGCTGCACCCGCTTCGGCCACACCCGGGTCTCGCCGGGCTCAATGCGCCCGAAGTAGAACTCGCCGCCGTCGAGCCACGAGGCCGTGGAGTCGGCCACGGCCATCACCTGGTAGACCGGCGCGGCGCCGTTGTTCGTGACCTTGACGTAGATGAGCTCCTCTTGGGCCTCCCCGGCGACGAGCACGCCGTCGGCGCCGAGATCGAGGCTCACGGTGAGCTGGGGCTGGGCGGGCTGATCCCCGGCGGTCCAGTCGATGCCGAAGCTCTGGAACGCCGCCTTGATCTCGTCGCTCTGGGCGCGCTGGGTCGTGGTGACCACTTTGCCCGCGGCGGCGAGCAGCTCGGCGCGGTTGGCCTTCGCCGGGGCGGCGAGGATGAGCTCGCGGCAGAGCTGGACCTCGGTGTCTTTGGAGAGGTCGCGGCGGTCCCGGCGGCTGCTCTCCTCCTCGTCGAGGTGGTTGAGGTAACGAACCGAGTAGACCGGCGCGTCGGCGGGGGGCAAGGCGTCGCCGAGGTGGTGGTCGAGGTCGGCCTCGCGGGTGAGGCGCTCCCGCCAGAACAGGGTCACGACGGGGTCGGTCTTCTTCGTCTCTTTGTCGGTGTGCGTCTCGACGATGGACTGCTCCAGGAGCACGTCCGGGGGCACGCCGACGCTCTGGATGCTCTGGTCGCCGGGGGTGAGGTAACGGGCGACGGTGAGCTTGAGCTGGGAGTCGTCCTCGTTGTTCGGGTAGAGGTTCTGGACCGAGCCCTTGCCGAAGGTGCGCTCGCCGACCACCGCGGCGCGGCCGTTGTTGCGCAGGGCCCCGGCGACGATCTCCGACGCCGACGCGCTGTTCGTGTTGACCAGCACGACCATCGGGTAGTTGGCCTCCGTGCCCGCCGAGGTCGCGGACTTGGAGTCCACCCGGCGGTTGAAGCGCTCCACCGTCGAGACGATGGTGCCCGAGGACAAGAACATGTCCGAGACCTCGATCGCCTGGTGCAGATACCCGCCGGGGTTGCCCCGGAGGTCGAGCACGAGGCCGCGCAGCTCTTGGTTGTTGTTCTTCACCCGGAGCTGGTCGAGGAGCGTCGCGAGGTCCGTCGAGACGACGGCGTGGAAGTTGTTGATCCGGACGTAGCCCACGCCGCCCGCGAGCAGCTCGCCGATGACAGGGTTCATCTTGATCTTGTCGCGGATGATGACGAAGTCCTTGGGCTCCTTCCAGCCGTCGCGCTCGATCGTGACGGTGACGGGATCCCCGACCTTGCCCCGCAGGCGGCTCACGGCCTCGTTGATGTCCATGTTGAGCGTGGACTCGCCGTTGATGCGCACGATGCGGTCGTCGGGCTGCACCCCGGCCTTCCAGGCGGGGGTCTCCTCCAGGGGGTACTCCACGGTGAGCCGCCCCTCACGCATGACGATGGTGATGCCCAGGCCGCCGAACTCGCCGGAGTTCTCGACCTCCATCTCCCGGCTGTCCTCGGGCTCCAGCAGGATGGAGTGGGGGTCCAAGGTGGAGAGCGCGCCGTTGATGAGCGCGTACTCGACCTCGGGGAAGGGCACCTCGTCGGAGAGGTGGGTCTGCAAGAGCGCGGCGACCCGGGCCGTCTCCTGCATGAACTGGCCCTTCGTCTTGATCTCACCGACGCTCACCGAGGTGACGAAGCTGCCGATGGTGACGTGCAGCACGCTGCCGTGGGGCTCACGGCGGAACAGCGCCTCGGGCACCCGGCGCTCGACCTGGTTGAGCGCCGCGTCGAACATCCCGTCCCAAGAGACCCGGGACGGATCGACGTAGCTCTCATCGACGCGGTCCATGGCGCGCTTGAGCAAGAACAGGCGCTGCAGGCTGTAGGGCTGGGAGCCGACGGCGGCGCCGAGGGTCTCCCGCAGGGTGGGCGGCACGAGCCCCTCGCCCGCGCCACCCGCCGCCACGCCCGAGGCGAGGTGGTACAGCAAGAGGGAAGAAGGGCCCGCGAGGCTCAGAACAGCGACCCCACGCGCGAGACCAGACCGAGAGAATCGACTCATAAATCGCTCCAGGCGGCGCGTCGCCGCTGTACCCACTACGCAGTTTACTCACAACTCTTGCAGTGGTCAGGCAGGTCATCGTGAACGACCCCGTCTTGACGTAGCGTGGCGACCTAAGCTATACCCGCCCAGACAACCTCAAAGCGGAAACACCACTCGCGGTAACTCCCGCTCCAGGCGCAGCAGGCCCGATGGCGCTGAAGATCACCTGCCCGAACTGCAAGCGTCCACACCGCTTGGAGAACCCGTACCCGCCCCCGGGCAGCGAGCTTCAATGTTCGTGCGGGCGGCTGTTGGCGCTGACCTACTCGCCCCAGGCGATCACCAAGATCCGCAATGAAGGGGGTGGATTTTTAGGGGAGGCCCGGCGAATCGTCGCGCCGCCCCTCGCGCCGCCTTCGCTCTCGCGCCCAGACGACTTCGGCTTCCCCCAGGTCAACACGTCTTACCCCGCTGAAGACAACTCCTTCCCCGACGCCGAGGAGCGCCGGACGGTGGTGGAGCGGGAGGACATGGACGAGGAGGCGCCGACGGTGATGGATGGCGGCGACGACGACGACGCCCCGGGTGAGGCGAGCTGGCAGACGCGCTCCGCCCCCGCGGCGCCCCCGCCGCCGGTCCAGCCCCAGCCGCGCGCGGCCCAGCCGCGGGCCGCCCAGCCTCAGTACCCGCCGCAGCCTCAGTACCCCTCGCAGCAGCAGTACCCGCCGCAATACCCGCCTCAGCAGCAGTACCCCGCGCAGTACCCGCCGCAGCAGCAGCCCCGTTACACCACGCCGCCGGGGGCCTCGACGCCACCTCCCGGCGCGAACACCCCACCGCCCCGCGCGGTCGCCCCGCAGTGGGCCTCGCGCCCCTACAACGAGGGCCCCGCCATGCACGGCCAGCCCCCTCCGCCGCCCGCGATGGCGATGGCGCCCCCGGCGCGGCGGTCGAAGCTCCGATGGCTCGCCTGGCTCTTCCTGCTGATCACGCTCTTGGGCGCGGCGGCGGTGGCCGGCGTTTACTGGTTCTTCTCTCAAGATCTCGCGTCCTTGGAGTCTCTCCAGGACTACCGCCCCCCGACGGTCACCCTCGTGTATGACCGGCACGGCGAGGTGCTCGGAGAGATCTACAACGAACGAAGATATGTCGTCCCCTTTGAGGCGTTCCCGCAACACCTCAAGGACGCGTTCTTAGCCTCGGAGGACGCGAACTTCTACAACCACCGGGGCGTAGACCCGATGGGCATCGTTCGGGCCATGTTGCGAAACCTCTCCGAGGGAGAGATGGCCCAAGGCGCGTCGACGATCACCCAGCAGGTGGCGCGCAACTTCTTGCTGAGCAACGAGAAGAAGCTCGCGCGTAAGGTGCGCGAGATGATCCTCGCGGGCCGCATCGAGGAGACCTTCGACAAGGACCGCATCCTCTGGCTGTACCTCAACCAGATCTACCTCGGCTCCCGGGCCTATGGGGTCGAGGCGGCGGCGCGGATCTACTTCGACAAACACGTCGAGGAGCTCACCATCGCCGAGTCGGCGCTCCTGGCGGGCCTGCCCCAGCGCCCCTCGGACTACTCGCCGCACAAGGCCTGGGATAAGGCCCGCGCCCGGCAGGAGTACGTGCTCGGCCAGATGCTCGACAAGGGCTTCATCGACAAGGCCACCTACGAGGCCGCCCTCGCCGAGCCGATCAAGATCGTGAAGACCGAGAACCCCACCCGGGTGCTCGCGCCGACCTTCACTGAAGAGGTCCGCCGCCACCTCGTCACGACCTACGGCGAGGAGCGGGTCTACAACGAGGGCCTCATCGTGCACACGACCTGCGACCTCAAGCTCCAGCAGGTCGCGCAGGAGTCGGTCACCAAGGGCGTTCAGTACATGGACGAGCAGGTCGGCTGGCGTGGGCCTGTCGAGAAGCTCCTGGACGACGCGGCGATCAAGGCCCGGCTCAAAAAACAAGAGGACGCCATGCGCGACCTCGACCAGCACCTCGCCGACAACGCTCGGCGCGGCCCGCTCCCCGAGCGCTCGTCCCTGCGCCTCGGTGACCGGTTTGAGGCCGTCGTGCTGGAGGTCGAGGCCAAACACGCCAAGATCGGCATCGGCTCCCACGAGGCGCTCATCCCGCTCTCTTGGACGACCTGGGGCTACGAGCCCAACCCCGAGCGCTCCTGGCGCAGCCGCACCCAGGACAACCTCACCCGCACGCTCAGCCGCGGCGACGTGGTGAACGTCACCATCGAGGCCCTCAAGGCCAGCGAGGCCAAGCCCTTTGAGGGTTACGCCCCCGCCGCCAAGGAAGGGCTCGCCGCCGCGCGGCTCTACCAGGCCCCGGAGCTCGAGGGCGCGCTCTTGTCCTTCGACCTCAACACCGGGGAGATCCGGGCGATGGTCGGCGGCGTAGACATCGAGAAGAGCGAGTACAACCGCGCCGTGCAGGCCCAGCGCCAGGTCGGCTCGACCTTTAAGCCTGTGGTCTACGCCGCGGCCATCGAGGGTC
>JAKLKD010000157.1 GCA_023150845.1 Myxococcota bacterium
ACGGCGTCGGGGGCGAGGTCCCGCCCGGCCTCGGCGGACCAATGGCGAGAGGGGTCGTCGGCGGAGTGACGGCGCAGGAGCGGGGCGGGGAGGATGACCGCGGCGCCGTCCTGGATCGGGACCGGGGCCTGGGAGAGCAGGACCGAGACGTTTTGGGGCTGGCGGGACTTGAAGCGGTCCGTGCGGTAGACGCTGTCGGCGCCGCCGTGGTCGTGGTTGCCGGGCAAGATGTAGACCGGGCGGCCGAGGTCGCGGAGCCGGTCGCAGGTCTGCACGATGAGCCGTGGCTCGACGGTGTTGTTGTCGAAGAAGTCGCCCGCGACCATGACCACCGAGGCGTCATGCTCCCTGGCGGCGTCGCCGATGCGGGTGAGCGCCTCCAGCCGCGCCTCACGCATCTTCGCGGCCTGATCGCCCTCGACCCAGTGGAAGGGCATCCCAAGCTGGAGGTCTGAGGTGTGGATGAAGCGCAGCGGCGGCATGGCGGGCCAGGGAGGAGACGGGATGAGCGGCGGAGGAGGCTAGCATAACGCTGAATAGGGAGCGATGGGGGGTGGGGGAGCGAGTGGTGCCGCGCCGCGCGTCCACGCTTGGGCGCCGGGCCTAGGCTCCGACGTGCCCGAGGGGTCCCCGGGCGACCGATCGCCGCTCCTGAAGGGGCCCCGATCCGTCGTTCGCCCCCGTGTTCATGGCCCCGATGTTGTGCGTCCGAGGGGTGAGGCCAAGGGCGGCATCATCGAGGACGTCGCCGTCTTCGTCGCCGAGGTTGGCCAACCCCCCGACCGCTCTGAGGTACGGCATGACCTACGCTTTGGCGCTCGCGGGGCCGTAGGGGTCGGACTCCGCGCACGTCAGGCCAAGCTGGCCGTGCTCGTCAGACGGTCCGGCGATCACTCGGTCGATTTGGACTCTTTCTGAAGACCGTCTTCGAGGTACTTCTCGAAGTAGAGGTTCATGTCCTTGGTGGTGTCGCTCTTGCTGTCATGGAGAAGGGTGCCCCCCATGACGGTGCCCTTTTTGACAGCATAGAGTCTAGCAAAGGCGTCGACCGCTTGTTTGATCTCGCCCTTTGCGCCGCTGGTCAACTGTTTGTCGTCATCGACGTCTAGGCCGCGCAGATCGCAAAACTGGCTGTAGCGACGTTCATAGCCTTGGGGGTTTTTGGGGTCCAGGTAGTAGGACTGGAGCTGCTCCGTGAGCCCTTTCTTACGGTCGAACCTGTGTCCAAGGATAACTCCGTCGAGATCGGCGTTGAGATCAGCTTTGCCCGCCGAGTCTTCGAAGCTCTGAGCGGTCGTTTTGCCCGCTGGCTGTCCCTTGATGTTGTGGTTCACGATCGCCGAGCCAACATCGCCGGACCAGGTCGCCCCGTCCTGGTTATCAACGCCGGGCCCCTTCACAAGGCCGGCTGCCTTCATCCAGCCGCCCTCGTCGGGGTGCTGGACCGCGTCAATGCCCGTGAACAGATGCCCTGGGTCAATCGGGTCACCGTTGGGGAGCGTGACCTTACGTCTGACGAGCTTCTCAATCCCCTCCTCATTTTTCACCTTCCTCAGCGTCCCGTCCGCGTTGGCTTCGTAGAGCAACTTGAGCTCGGGGTTGGTCTCCATGTCGGGGGCTTTAAGATTGGGGGCGTTTGGGATCATGTCCTCCCAGCTCCCTCCCTCATAGCCGTAGTGCGCGCGCATGGAGGAGACGAAGTCCAGCGAGCTCTTCTTGTTCCCGTTGGCGTCCGGATCGGTAAACCGCTTCTCAACGCTCTTCAAGATCCTAAGGTAGCCCTCCATCGAGAGGTCTTTGTTCCGAGGATCCAACCCGCAGATGTCGAGCATCTGTTTGGGTTTAATCCGACGTGGATCGTCGCCGATCGCCTTCTTGTTTGGTTTATGGTCATAGAGGTCAGACCACCCCATCCCGTCGCCAAAGACCTGCTCAGAGATGCCCCACAAGGTCTCGCCGGACTTCACCTCATGGTGGCAGGCGTCCGCGGTCTGCTGGGAGCCAGCGCCGTTGTTGGACAGGAGGCTAAGCACGCCCTGGTTTCCGATGAGGTTCTGCAGGTCAAAAGCAGGGGGCTGGAGCTGGGTCGGCCCGTTGTCTACGCGTTGCTGATCCGATGCTTGAGACCTGCTTCTTGAGCGTGCCATTGCTAACCTCCTAGTAGTGGTTGGATGATATCTTAGAGACTAGGGAGGTGCAAGGGGTCCGATGTGCGAGAGAGCAGAACCCGCCACATCTTGTGCGAGAGAGCAGAACCCGCCACATCTTTTGAGGCACGAGCCGTCTGAAATCAAGAGGTTGTCTGGTCAACCGGGTACTGCGAGAGAACGTTCTTTTCAGGTCCCCGATCCATCCTTCGCCGCCGAGCACGGCGCCGGAGAGGCTCGCCAGCCGCTCCCCGAGGCTCGCCCGGGCGGACTCGGTCTTCACGTCCTCGTTGGGGGAGCGCCCGCTCTCGCCCTGGAGCACCCGCACGAGCGGCCACACGCCCTGGTCTTCTGGCTTGAGCTCGCCGCTGCGGGCCGTCTCACCGACGCCGAGCACCCCGCGCAGCCGCTCCTCGGCTTCAGTCCCGGCGAGCTCGACGACACCCTCGGCGGGAGAGGAGACGCGCAGGGCGCTCTTGGACGCGGACTTCCCGGCGAAGAGCTTCTCGATGGTGTAGGTGACACCCCCGCGCACAAACACGACCTTCACCCGCGGGCGGCCGTCGCCGTGGGGCTGGATCGAGCGGTGGCGCTCCGTCTCGCCTCTGGCGGTGAGCGTGAGGCCGTCCCAGATGGCGGCGAGCAGGGTGGACTTGCCGATCTCGTTGGGCCCGTAGATGACGTTGAGGCCGGGCTTAAACGTGAGGCTCAGGGGGCCCGCGACGCCTCTGTACTGCTCGACCTCGACGGAGAGGATCCTCACGTCGCCCCCTGGCGCAGGCGGTAGAGGAGCTGCAGGGCCCGGGCGGCGGCGGCGTCTGTGGCCTCGACGCGGGTGTGCAGGCGCTCGACGGCGGCGCGCACATACCCGTCGCTGGCGAGGCCGAGGAGCTCCTCCCGGGTGGGCGCAGGGGAGACGCCCTCTCCGCGCACGCGCAGGTGGAGCAGGCGGGCGCGGGCGTCGTCGAGCACACGCTCCAGGAGGCCGAAGTCGTCCAGGGACAAGGAGCCGCGGAGCTCCAGGCGGACCAAGGTGTCGGCGGGGCTCGTGAGGCCCTCAAAGAAGCGGCCGAGCATCAGGACCTGCTCGCGGCTGTAGAGGGTGGCCTCATGTCGCAGCCAGCGGGTGCGGGCGACGGGGAGGGGCTCGACGCGGGGGGCCTCGCCGGGGCCGGGCAGCTCGACGAGCAGGACGTGGCCGGGGGCGTTGTCCTTAAACGAGGTGGGCTCGGGGGCCCCGGCGTACCAGGCGCGCTCATCGACCTGCTTGAGCCCGTGCCAGTCGCCGAGCGCGACATAGTCCAGGTTGGCGTCTTTGGCGCGGGAGACATCGACGACGTTCTGGGCGGCTTCAGCGGAGAAGGCCGACACGCCGCCGTGGGCCAGGCCGACGCGCACGGCGTCGGGGGCGAGGTCCCGCCCGGCCTCGGCGGACCAATGGCGAGAGGGGTCGTCGGCGGAGTGACGGCGCAGGAGCGGGGCGGGGAGGATGACCGCGGCGCCGTCTTGGATCGGGACCGGGGCCTGGGAGAGCAGGACCGAGACGTTCTGGGGCTGGCGGGACTTGAAGCGGTCGGTGCGGTAGACGCTGTCGGCGCCGCCGTGGTCGTGGTTGCCGGGCAAGATGTAGACCGGGCGGCCGAGGTCGCGGAGCCGGTCGCAGGTCTGCACGATGAGGCGGGGCTCGACGGTGTTGTTGTCGAAGAAGTCGCCCGCGACCATGACCACCGAGGCGTCATGCTCCCGGGCGGCGTCGCCGATGCGGGTGAGCGCCTCCAGCCGCGCCTCACGCATCTTCGCGGCCTGGTCGCCCTCAACCCAGTGGAAGGGCATCCCAAGCTGAAGGTCCGAGGTGTGGATGAAGCGCAGCGCGGGCATGTGGAGGGCGGGACCGGGGAGGGGAGGAGAGCGGCGGTGCCAGCCAACATAACGCCGTCGGGGCCGACCTGGGGCGCCGCGTTGATGACCTCCGCACCGCCGCCTCAACGCGGCGCGACCGGTCAACGGTGGCCGTGGCCCTCTCCTTGGCGCGGAGCGCCGAGGCTCTGTGCGTCATTGTGATGGGTGGCGTCACGGTCCGTGGTGTTGGTCGGCGGCGGTGACGCTCTGTGTTTGGCTCTCGACGGGGGCTCGGGGCGCTTCGCGTCGTGGCGACGCGCGCGCGCGGCGGTCGGCCCCTCGCCTGCTCCAGACGCTCAGGAGGGCCAAACGCCCCCCCGAGGCCCCACCCCGTCACCCCAGATAAATCCCGGTGACGTAGTCCTCGACCATGCGGTGGGTGTTGAACACCGGCAGGCAGGTGATGATCGACCGCCGCATCTTCTCGACCCAGCCGCGCGGGATGCCCTGCTCGTCTCGGCGGAAGAACAAGGGGCGCAGCTCGTGCTCGAGGATCTGGTACAGAGACTCGGCGTCGGCGGCGTCTTGCTCCTCGACGGTCGCGTAGTCACGCGCCTCGCCGATGGCCCAGCCGTTTGTGCCGTCGTAGGCCTCGGGCCACCAGCCGTCGAGGATCGAGGCGTTCAGCACGCCGTTCAGGGCGGCCTTCTGGCCGGAGGTGCCCGAGGCCTCACGCGGGCGGCGGGGGGTGTTCAGCCACACGTCGCAGCCCTGGGTGAGCGCGCGGCCGAGCACCATGTCGTACTCCTCCAAGAAGATCACCCGGTCGCGGAAGCGCCCGTCGCGGGTGAAGCGCAGGATCTCGCCTAAGAGCGCCTGACCGTGCAGGTCTTGGGGGTGGGCCTTGCCCGAGATGAGCAGGCGCACGGGCATGTCGTGGTCGAGCAGGGCCTCCAGGCGGTCGGGCTCGGTGAAGAGCAGGTTCGCGCGTTTGTAGGGGGCGAAGCGCCGGGCAAAGCCCAAGGTCAAGGCGCCGACGTCGAGGTGCGCGCCGCGGCAGCGGGCGGCGACGAGCTGGGCGAGGCGGGTCTTCTGGGCGAGGTGGGCCGTCCAGAGGGCCTCGTCGGAGACCGAGGAGAGCGACTCCTCCCAGTAGGCGAGGTCGCTCAGGCGGCGGCGCCAGCCGGGGAGCTGGTCGTCAAAGAGCGTGCGCAGCTCCGGGCCCATCCAGAACAGCGGGTGTACGCCGTTGGTGACATGCCCGATGGGCACCTGGGCGGGGTCGAGGGCCAAGGGGTAGAGGTCCTTCCACATCTCCCGGCTCACCACGCCGTGCAGCGCCGAGACGCCGTTCGTCGCCCGGCTGAGCTTGAGCGCCAGCACGGTCATACACAGAGGCTCGTGGATGTCCGTCGGGCGCACCCGGCCCATGTCCATGATGGTGCCTTGGGGCCAGCCCAGCTTCTCGCGGTAGCCGCCCAAGGCCTCCTCGACGGTGTAGTACGAGAAGCGGTCGTGGCCCGCCGGGACCGGGGTGTGCGTCGTGAACACCACCTGGCGGCGCACGGCCTCGGCGGCGGCGCCGAGGGTCTCGCCTTGGAGCACCCGCTCCCGCAGGAGCTCGACCGGGGCGAAGGCGCAGTGGCCCTCGTTGAGGTGGAAGACCGCCGGGCGCAGGCCCATCGCCCGCAGCGCGCGCACGCCGCCCACGCCGAGCAGCACCTCTTGGGCCACGCGGGTGCGGCCGTCGCCGCCGTAGAGCTGCTGGGTGAAGAAGCGGTGGTCGAAGGGGTTGCCCTCGTGGTCGGCGTCGAGGAGCAAGAGCCGCACCCGGCCTACGTCGAGCTGGAACACCTGGGCGGTGTAGCTGTGGTTTCCGTGGGGGACCTCCACCCGCAGGGGGCTGCCGTCGTCGTTGAACACCTGGCGCACGGGCAGGCGGTTGAAGTCGGCCTTGGGGAAGGCCGCGACCTGGTCGCCGTCGTCGATGAGCTGGCGGAAGTAGCCCTGGCGGTAGAGCAGGCCCACGCCGACGAGCTCTAAGCCCAGGTCTGACGCCGAGCGGACGTGGTCCCCGGCGAGCACACCCAGGCCGCCGGAGTAGATGCGCAGGCTCTCGTGCAGGCCGAACTCCATCGAGAGGTAAGCCACGCCGCCAACGCCGCCCGGGGCGAGGCTCGGGGCCTGCTCTTGGGCCCAGGTGTTCGTCGCGTGCAGATAGGCCTCAAAGCGGGCGTGCACGGCGTTCATCTTGGTGAGGAAGGCCCGGTCCTGGGCGAGGGCCTGGAGCTGGTCGGCGCTGAGATCCTGCAGCAGGGCGACGGGGTTGTGCCGCAGGCGGTCCCACACCAGGGGATCGAGCCCGGAGAAGAGCGTGGTGGCCTCGGCGTCCCAGCTCCACCAGAGGTTAAAAGCCAGCGCGCCCAGAGGCGCGAGGGCCTCGGGCAAGGTCGGGAGGCGGTCCTTGAGGTCGGTGAGGCGCATCGGGGTCTCCTTGGACCGGCTTGGACCGGCCTGAGCGGGAATCGGCACAGGTCCGACACCGACGCGGCGGCGAGGACGGGCGCTTGTGGATCAACTCTGGTATATCTGGAGCACCCCCCGGAGCTTCTATGGCTCAGCTCATCGGCGAAGGTATCGGCAGGGTCGACGGGCCCGCGAAGGTCAGCGGGCGCGCGCTCTACGTGGATGATCTCCACGTCCCCGGCTGCTACTACGGCGCCACGGTGCGCTCTACCCACGCCCACGCCCTCATCCGCGGCATCACGCTCAACCTCGACTACGACTGGTCCGACGTCATCGTCGTCACCTCCGTCGATATCCCCGGCGAGAACGTCATCGCGCTCATGACCGACGACCAGCCCGCCCTGGCCGAGCAGGTCGTGCGCCACGTCACCGAGCCCATCGCGCTCGTCGCCGCGCCCACCCGGGAGAAGGCGCTCGAGGCCGCCCGGAACGTGCGCATCGAGTATCAGCCGCTCCCGGCGATCATCGACATGGCCCGCTCCCGCGGCGAGGAGCCGCGCATCTTCGGGAACGACAACGTCTTCAAGAAGCTGGAGCTGCGCCTCGGCGACGTGAAGGCCGTGACCGGCGGCGTGCTCATCGAGGGGGAGTACGAGGTCGGCCACCAGGAGCAGCTCTACATCGAGCCCCAGGGCGTGCTCGCCGTGCCCCGGGAGGACGGCGGCGTCACGATCATCGGCTCCTTGCAGTGCCCCTATTACGTCGTGAAGGCGCTCATCCGGGTGCTCGGCCACGACAAGCTCAACGTGGTCCAGGCCGCCACGGGCGGCGGGTTCGGCGGCAAAGAGGAGTACCCCTCGATGCTCTCCGCCCACGCCGCGCTCTTGGCCACCCGCGCCGGGCGCCCGGTGAAGATGGTCTACCGCCGGGACGAGGATCTCCGCGCCACCACGAAGCGCCACCCCGCCCGGGTGAAGCTCAGCACCCGCGTAGACGAGTCGGGCCGCCTGCTCTCTTTAGACGCCGACGTGCTCATGGACGGCGGCGCCTACAACACCCTCTCCCCGGTCGTCATCTCCCGGGCGGCGCTCCATGTGAGCGGGCCCTACCGCTGGGAGACGGCCCATGTGCGCGCCGCCGTCGTCGCCACCCACACCCCGCCGAACGGCGCCTTCCGCGGCTTCGGCGCGCCCCAGGCGATGTTCGCCGTCGAGCGCCACCTCGACAAGATCGCCCGCACGCTCTCTATCGACCCCGTCGAGCTTCGCCGCATGAACCTCCTGCGCGAGGGGGACCTCACGGTCACCGGCCAGGTCGTGAAGGCGCCGGGCGGGCTCCTCGCCCTAGACGCCGCCCTCGCCGCGGCGGACGAGTCCCCGCTCCCGCCGCTCTCGCCGATCCCCGGCGGCGGCGGCGACGCGGCCCGGCGCCTGCCGGGTCGTGGGGTCTCCGTGGTGTTCCACGGCTGCGGCTTCACCGGCAACGGCGAGGCGAAGATCAAGTCCAAGGTGATCCTGGAGCTTCAAGGGGAGCGGATCCGGGTGCTCACGGGCTCGACGGACATCGGCCAAGGCACGGACACCATCTTCCCCCAGCTCGTCGCCTCGGTCCTCGACATCCCGCTCTCGTGGGTGGAGATGGCGCCGCATGACACCGCGCTGGTGCCGGACTCCGGGCCCACCGTGGCCTCCCGCACGGCGATGGTCGTCGGCGGGGTGGTGGACGCCGCCGCCCGGAAGCTCCACGCCGCGCTCCAGGTCGAGGCCCGGCGCTCGGCCCCCTTCGCCGAGCTCGCCCGGGCCCGCCGCGCCCGCGGTCCCCTCCGGGTGGAGCACCAGCACCAGCCCGACCCGAGCCTGCGCTGGGACGACGAGCGTTACATCGGCGACGCCTACCCCACCTACGCCTGGATGGCGACGGTCGTGGACCTCGCCGTAGACATCGACACCGGCGAGGTCACCTACCGGCGGCTCATCACGGCGACGGACATCGGCCGGGCGCTGAACCCGGTGCTCGCCTCGGGGCAGATCGAGGGCGGGGCGCTCCAGGCGCTCGGCTGGGCGACCTTCGAGGAGGTCGTGACCGACGGCAAGGGCCTGATGCTCAACGATCGGCTCACGAACTACATCATCCCCACGGCGGCCGACGCCCCGGAGATGGTCACCTTACTCATCGAGAACCCCTACGAGGGGGGGCCGTTCGGCGCCAAAGGCCTCGGGGAGATCCCGATGGACGGCCCGGCGGCGGCGGTGGCCCAGGCCATCGAGGCCGCCACCGGCGCGGTGCTGAACCGCCTGCCGATGACCCCCGAGCGTGTGCTGGAGGCCACCCCATGAAGCTCTCCTTCGTCGTGAACGGCCAGCCCCGGGAGGCCGAGGTCCGCCCGATGGCCCGCCTGCTCGACGTGCTGCGTGAGGATCTCCGCCTCACCGGCGCCAAGGAGGGCTGCGGCGAGGGCGAGTGCGGCGCCTGCACCGTGCTCCTCGACGGCCAGTCCGCCTGCGCCTGCCTCGTGCCCGCGGTCCAGGCCCAAGGCGCCACGGTGCTCACCGTCGAGGGCCTCGGCGACGACCCCCGCCTCGCCCGGCTCCAAGAGGGCTTCGTGCGCTGCGGCGCCGCCCAGTGCGGCATCTGCACGCCGGGCTTCTTGATGACCGCCGCCGAGCTCTGCCAGAAGGGTCAGGTCCTGAGCCGCGCCGAGGTGCGCGACGCCGTGGCGGGGAACCTCTGCCGCTGCACGGGCTACCAGAAGATCATCGACGCCGTCGAGGAGGCGCTCTGTGCTGACCAGCCACGCTGAGGTGCTCTCCCCGCGCTCGCTGCAAGAGGCGCTCACGGCCAAGGCGAGCCACCCCGAGACGGTGGCCTTGGCCGGGGGCACGGACCTCATGGTGCTCATCGAGGCGAACAAGCTGGCGCCGAGCCGCGTGCTGAACCTCTGGGGGGTGCAGGAGCTCCGGGGCATCGACGCCCAGGACGGCTGGATCCGCCTCGGCGCCTTGACCACCTGGACCGAGCTCATCCACTCGACCTTGCTCGCGGACCACGCCCCGGCCTTGGTCGAGGCCGCCCAGACCTGCGGCGCGGCCCAGATCCGCAACCGCGGCACCTTGGGCGGGAACCTCGCCAACGCCTCCCCCGCCGGGGACAGCCTGCCGCCGCTCTTGGCCTTGGACGGCGTCGTGGAGCTGGGCTCCGCCCGCCGGGGCCTGCGCCGGGTGCCCATCGAGCGCTTCTTCTTGGGTTACCGCAAGACGGCCCTTGAGCGGGACGAGCTGATCACGGCGATCTACCTGCCCGCCCGGGTGGACGGCGACGAGACCTTCTTCCGGAAGGTCGGCACCCGCCGGGCCCAGTCGATCTCGAAGCTCTCGTTCTGCGGCCGGGTGCGCCGCCAAGGCGGCCAGGTCACCCTCGCGCGCCTGGCCTTCGGCGCCTTGGGCCCGGTGCCGCTGCGGGCGCACACCGTCGAGGTGGCCTTGGAGGGCGGGCCGGTGCGGCCCCAGCTCGCCGAGCTGCTGCTCAACGACATCCGCCCCATCGCCGACGTGCGCTCGACGGCGGAGTACCGCCAGCGCGCCGCGGTGAACGTGCTGCGGGGCTGGCTCGAGTCCTTGGCGGGCTGAAGGCGCTCAGCCGGGCGGCCGCACCACAAACACCCACACACGGTCGTCCTCCACGGACGGCGCGCCGAGGGCGTCTCGCAGCAGGCGTTTGGTCTGGGAGCGCTCCGGCGGGCTCAGGCGCTGGGGGTGCACGACGACGGCGCCGAAGCCCCACTCGGCGAGGCGGGTCTCCCCGGGCTCCAGGGGCAGCACGACGCGGCCGTGGAAGGGCACGTCGCGGTCCCGGGCGCGGCGGTCGACCTGGCGTAAGGCGCGGAGGAGCTGGCCGACGAGGGGGTCGCGGCGCAGGGGCTCGGGCAAAAACTCGCTCACGCCGTAGGGGATGCCCCGGCGGTGAATGAGCTGGTTGAGCACATAGCCACGGTTGGCCTCGCTGTTGTCGGGGGGCCAGTCCAAGACGTGGCCCTTGGCGGGGAGCTTGGCGTAGAGCGGGGCGTCCTCACCAAACGGGGCGCGGACGAGGGGCCAAGGCGCGGCGGAGGCGAAGAGGCCCTCGGCCAAGATGACCGCGGGCAAGGCCCAGCCCAACACCCGGGGCAGGCGCGCGGCGGCGCAGGCCGCGCCGACGGCGAGGAGCGGCACCACGAAGGCGGCGATCCGGTAGGGGTGGTGAACCGCGCGCCAAGGGGAGAAGGGCAGGAGGTAGAGCGCGGCCATGGGCAAGAGCGAGGCGACGCCGCCCAAGGTGATGAGGCGGCGGTTGACGGAGAGGCTCGGGCCCAAAGCGAAGAGGCCGAAGATCAGCGCCGGGCGGCGCCAGGCGGCGAGGCGGGGGTCGCGGGCGTAGGCCCAGAGCGCGGCGAGGAGGGCGGCCCAGCCGAGGTAGCTGACGTGCAAGATGCCGGGGTTGCCCATGCGCGGCGTGTCGGGGTGAACCCAGTCGCCGGGGCGGATCCAGCTCAAGAGGTCCGTGGCGGGCAAGCTCTGGTAGCTCCAGCCCGGGGCCTCCTGCGCGGTGAAGGCCGCCTCCTCGGCGGAGAACGAGCCCGTGGCCGCGGCGATCAGCGGCAGGCTTCCGACGAGCCAGGTGAGCAGGATCTTGGCCAAGGTCCTGAGGCGCCAGGGCGGCGCGGCGAAGACACACAAGGCCCAGAGCGCCCCGAAGACCCCGTAGTAGAAGGCCTGGGCCGTGCAGAGCCAGAGCGCGAAGGCCGCCAGGCGCCAGCGGGCGCCGTCCTCGGCGGCGCGGTGAACGGCCCAGACGGCGAGGATCGGCCAGATGAGGCCCTGGTACTCGCTGAGGCCGGAGTGGATGAGGCCCAGGCCGAAGGGCGAGGCGGCGCAGACGACCCCGGCGGTGAGCGCCCCGGCGTCGTCGTCGGTCAAGGCCCGGCCCAAGACGAAGCCGCCGAAGGCCGCGGCGAGCACCTGGAGGCTCACGAGCAGGTTCCAGGCCAAGGCCGGGCCCAGGGGGCGCAGGGGCAAAGCGAGGAGCGCGCCCAAGGGGTCGGGGTGGTAGAGCCAGCCGCCGTCGGGCAGGTGGGTGACCCGGGTGTAGAGCGGCAGTCGGCCTTGGAGCAGCTCACCGCCGAACCAGTCCGTGCCCCAGACGTGGTACGCGAGGTCCCCGGTGGGGTGCCCGATGAGCCCCGGCGCGAAGGGCCCCGGCCAGAGCACCAAGGCGCAGGCGGCGAAGAGCGCGAGGGCGGCGAGGACGGTGGATCGCTGCAACTGGAACAGGGCCGACTCCAAGCGCTGAGCGGGCTAACATACCTCTGCCTGTGCCCTGGAGCGCCCCCCATGTCGTCTGCTGGCCCCAAGATGGACACCCTCGCCGTGAGCTTCGTGCTCAACGGCGCCCCCGCCGCCGTCGAGGTGAACCCCAAGCGCCCCGCCCTGGACGTGCTGCGGGAGGACCTCGACCAGCGCTCGCTCAAGGCCGGCTGCTCCCCCCAAGGCATCTGCGGCTGCTGTGTGGCCCTCGTAGACGGCAAAGTGCGCCTCACCTGCACCCTGCCCGTTCGCTCCCTGCAGGGCAAAGAGGTGCGCACCCTCGACGGGCTCTCCGAGGCCACCCGGGCCGCCCTTGGCCAGGCCTTCGCCCAGACCGGCGCCGCCCAGTGCGGCTACTGCACCCCCGGGATCGCCGCCCAGGCCGCGGCGCTCCTGGAGCGCGCGCCGGATCCCAGCGAAGAAGAGGTGAAGAAGGCCCTGAACATGCACCTCTGTCGCTGCACGGGCTGGGGCCGCATCGTCGAGGCCGTGCGCCTCGCGGGCGCCCTGCGCCGTGGGGAGGCCGCCGCATCGACGGACGCGCCGCCGCGCCTCGACGCCGCCGAGATGACCCTCGGTCAGCACCCCTATGTGGACGATCTCTGCCCGCCGGGCCTCGTCTTCGCCGCGCCGGTCTTCGCGCCCCTGGCCGTGGGCACCCTCACCGCCGTAGACGTGGCCGAGGCCGCCGAGTCCCAGGGGGTGATCGCGGTGTGGACGGCGGAGGCCTTGCCTGAAGGGGGCCTCGTCGGCGTCGGGGAGGCGCTGCGCGCCTGCGGGGACCTCGTGGCCCTGGTGATCGCCGACACGAAGGAGCGCGCCGGGCTCGCCGCCGAGCGCGTGAAGGTGAACGTCGAGGCCCGCGCCGCGGTGACCGACCTGCAGGCGGCGGCCAAGGACCCAACCCGCCTCGGCCCCGTCGCCAAGCTCCAGCGCGGCGCCTTAAACACCCGGCTCAACGAGGGCGGGCTCACCCTCGTCAAGGAGACCTACACCACCCAGGCCGTCGATCCCGCGTTCTTGGAGCCCGAGGCCGTGCTCGCCCAGCCCACCTTCGGCGGCGGGCTCACCCTGTTCACCTGCGACGCCGCCCCCGGCGAAGAGGCCGCTCGGGTGCAGGCCGCCTTGGGCCTCGCCGCCCCGCCGAAGGTCGTGTCGATGCCCACCGGTGGCGCCTTCGGGGCGAAGTCGGGCCTGCCCCTCGGGGTGCTCGCCGCCGCCGCCGCCCGGCGCCTCGGCCGCCCGGTGAAGCTCGCCTTGGCCCTGGAGGACGGCGCGCGGCTCCACCCCAAGTCCCCGGCGATGAGCCTGCGGGTGATGCTGGCCGCGGACGCCGAGGGCCACCTCGTCGGCCTCAAGGCCCGGGCCCTCGTTGATTTGGGCGGACGACCAATCAACGCTGAAGCCCTCATACACGCCGTCGCCGAGCACATGACCGGCGCCTACCGCGTGCCCCACGTCGAGGTGGAGGTGCAGGGGGTGCTCACCGACAACCCCTCGGCGGGCCCCGTGCGCGGCGCCGGGCTCACCGGGGCGTGCTTCGCCGTCGAGGGCGCCATCGACCAGCTCGCGGCCAAGCTCGGGCTGGATGCGCTCACGCTGCGGTCCCGCTCGGCGCTCCGGGCCGGGGACGCCTTCGGCGACGGGGTGCTCGCCGATGATCCCGGCGTCGAGGCGGTCCTCACCGCCTTGGCGCCTCGGGTCGTGGCCGCCCGGGCCGAGGGCCACAAGGTCGGCGTCGCCTTGGCCGTGGCGCGCCGTGACGGCCGCCCCGCCCGGGTGCGCCTGGAGCCCCGGGACGATGGCCTGGTGAGCCTGCGGGTGAACGTCGGCGAGGGCGGCCAGG
This sequence comes from Myxococcota bacterium, assembly GCA_023150845.1. Classification (GTDB taxonomy): domain Bacteria; phylum Myxococcota_A; class UBA796; order UBA796; family CAJQPC01; genus JADKFE01. Next base: position 13,638 of record JAKLKD010000157.1, read on the forward strand.
GCCTCCACGCCGCCCTGGTCGCCGCCGCCGCCGCGGCCTCAGGGCGCTCCCCCGCCGCCTTTGAGGTGATCGCGGACCTCCCCGGGGCGAGCGCGGGCGAGGA
>JAKLKD010000158.1 GCA_023150845.1 Myxococcota bacterium
CGAGACCCCCGTTCAGGAGGCCCCGGCGCCCAGCGAGTCGCCCAGCGAGTCGCCCAGCGAGCCCAAGGTGGTGACGTCCACCGCGGCGCCCGCTGATGCGCCTGTGGGTGAGATCCCGAAGGTCGAGACCCCGAAGGCCGAGCCGCCGAAGACCGAGTCGCCCAAGACCGAGCCGCCGAAGGTCGCGCCGCCGCGCTTTGGGCCCGCTCGCGGCGACGACGAGCCGATTCGCCCCTCCGGTCCTTCGTTGGAGCAGCTCGGCACCTGGATCTTCGCTGGGCTCGGCGGGCTCGCGGCGCTCGGCACGGCGCTCCTCTTCTTTAACTACGCCCTGGAGGAGGGCTGGTTCGGGCGCATCGGCCCCGGCGCGCGCTTTGCCTTGGGTGTGGCCATCGGCGTCGCCGCCCTCGTGGTCGAGGGCCCCCTCGGTCGCCGGGGCTACGCCGTGCCCGCCCGGGCCATGGCTGGCGCGGCGATCGGCACGCTCTACGCCGCGTTCTACGCGAGCTTCTCCCGCTACGACCTCCTGGAGCAGCCTGTCGCCTTCGGCGCGATGTCCCTCGTGACCGTCGTGAGCATGACCTTGGCCTGGCGTCGGGACTCGCAGTTCATCGCCAGCCTGGGCCTCGTCGGCGGCCTCGCGACGCCGATCCTGCTCTCGACGGGCCAGAACAAGGCCTTTGAGCTCTTCGTCTACCTCTTCGTGCTCAACCTCGCGGCGCTCTTCCCGTCGGGCCGCCGGGGCTGGTCGATCATCCCCCTCGGCGCGGCCTTCGGCACGGCGCTCATCCAGCTCGGCTGGGCGGGGAAGTACGCGGCCTATGACCAGCTCGGCGTCGGCTTCGGCGCCGCCACGGCCTTCTCGGCGCTCTACGGCATCTCGACCCTGCGCGTCCGGAGCGATCTGCGGCCTTGGGGGACGGGCCTCGGCCTGCTCGCCCAGGCGGTCGCCGTGCTGCCCCTGTGTGTGCCGATGGAGCTCGTGACCCACCTCAACGCCGAGGCCACGGTGCGGGACGACGGCGGCTTAGCGTGGGTCGGCGCCCTCTGGCTCGTCGGCTTCTCCGTCTGGGCCCAGCGTGTCGCCGAGGACCCCCGCCTGCCCGGCGCGGGCCTCGCCGTGAGCGTCGGCTCGATCTTGCCCTCGGTGGTGATGGCCGCGGGCTACGCCGGGGCCTTGGTGCACGCCGGTCCCCAGGCCGGGAGCTTGGTCTGGCTCGCGCCCTTCGTGGCCTTGGCGCCTCCCCTCGCACGTTCGGTCTTCTGGGCCGCGCGGAGCCCCCGGGAGGACGGCGCTGAGCTGATGGTCGCCCCGGCCATCGTGCTCGGCGCGGCGTTTGTGGCGGTGTGTACGACCCTCGCGGGCGAGGGGGCCACGGAGCAGCTCCAGGCCTTCGCGCTGGGCCTGCCGGTCCTCGGCTTCGTGCTCTCGACCCGCTCACCCTGGACGGCGGTGCTCGGCGTCATCGCCGGGTTCTTGGCCGTGGAGCCCGGGCTCGTCTGGGCTGAGGACCAAGGCCGGGCCCCCGCCGTCGCCGTGGCCGCCCTCGCCGCGGTGCTCTTGGCGACGGCCTGGCCCTTCATCCGCGGCGCCCCGAAGGATGAGGCGGCCTTCCCGCTCTGGCTCGCCGCGGCCTTGGCGCCGCCGCTCGGCTACATCCCCCTGCAGCTCGGCTTCGACCAGAGCTTCGGCGATGAGGCCCTCGGCGTCGTGCCCCTGGCGATGGGCGTCTTGGCGCTCGGCTCGGCGACCTGGCTGCGCAACAACGCCCGGGCGTCTCTGGGCGACCGCCGCTTCTCGACCTTCGTCACCGTCGCCACCCTCTTCGCCTGCCTCGCCGTGCCCGTGCAGCTCAGCGATCACTGGCTGGTGCTCGGCTGGGCGCTGGAGTGCGCGGTGCTGGCCTGGCTCGGCCTGCGCCTGCCGGGCGCCGGGGTGCGGGTGTTCTCCGTCGCCTTGGTCGCCGGGGTCTGCGGCGCCCTCGCCCTCGACCCCTACGTCGTGAACCTGCCCGACCGCGACCTCGTGATGTTCTTCAACATCGGCGTGCTCACCTGGCTCGTCTCGACGGTGGCCGTCGGCGTCGCCTCCCGCTGGCACAGCCGGGCCGGGACGCTCTTGGGCGCGCCCGTGGGGCCGATTCTGTGGTTTGTCGCCGTCGGTCTCGCCTTCGGCACGCTCAACGTCGCCGTGGCCTTCGGGTTCATGGAGGACGGCCAGCCCCGGCTGTTCGGCGGCACCTTGGGCCAGAACATGATCCTCTCGGTGTGCTGGGCCCTGTTCGCCGTGGCCCTGCTCATCTTGGGTGTGGTGAGCCGCACCCGGGGCAACCGCCTCGTGGCGATGGGCTTCTTGATGTTGGCCGCGGGCAAGGTCTTCGTGTTTGACCTCGCGTCGCTCAGCGGCATCTACCGGGTCGGGTCGTTCTTGGGCGCGGCGCTGACCTTGCTCGGCTCGGCGGTGCTCTTGCAGCGGGTGGTGCTGCGGGAGCGGGATGAAGAAGTAGACGAGAAGAAGGAGGAGCGGTCATGAGCCTCATCGGCCTCTGGATGAGCTTCGCGGCCTTCGCCGCCGAGCCGACGATGTACACCCAGCGCGCGACGGTGGAGCTGCCGCCGACCGGCTCGGCGCTCATCGATCTCGGCGCCTTGATCGAGCTCCCGACGGAGGATCTGCTGCTCGTCAACGGCGCCGGGCAGGCCGTTCCTTGGACGCGCCTCGGCTCGTGGATGGACGAGACGGGCGGGTTCGCCGAGGTCCCGTGGGAGCTCGTCGGGCGCCCGCCGACCCTCGACCGCATCGTCATCGACACCCGCCCCGCGGGCCGGGTCATCGACCGCATCCGCATCGACGCGAGCTTTGGGCGGCGCGGCTTCTTCGCGAGCTTGTTCTCGTCCTCGACCTGGGTGGTGGGCATCGACGTGCTCGACGAGAAGGGCGCCGTCGTGGCCTCCGGCCTGCTCTGGCGGGCGAGCGTGGCCCACGAGGATCGCCTCAACGACACGATCGAGGTGCCCCAGCTCCCGCCGGGCCAGTACACCCTGCGGGCGAGCCAAGAGATGAGCTGGGACGGGGTCACGGTGAGCTGGGCCCACCCGGTAGACCTTGAGCCCATCGTGAAAGAGTACCCGGTCAGCGGCCCCACGCCGGGCAACTCGGGCACCTCGGTCTATGAGGTGAGCCTGCCGAACGGCGGCATGAAGCCCGATCGTCTGGAGCTCGTGGTCAGCGACCCGCGCTTCTTACGCACGGTCAACGTGGGCAGCAGCTCCCTCGATCCCTGGATGCTCGGCCAAGAGGTGAACGTCGGCGGCGGCGCCGTCGAGCGGCTGAACCTGGAGGGGACAGCGATTGAGCACCTGCGCATCGACCTCAACGGCCTGCCCCTGGGCGACCGCCTGATCCTCTACGTCGAGGACGGCCGGGACGCGCCGCTCGCCATCAGCGCCGTCCGCCTGCGCCTGCCCCAGTCGCGCCTCATCGTCACCGACGCCGGCCAGGGCCCCCACACGCTCTACGCCGTGCCCACCTTGGCCGACGAGCGCCCCTACGACCTCGTTCACGCGAGCGTCGAGCTCCTGCGCAGCGACCCGCCCCTCGCCGTGCCCGCGGGCTGGGGCCCGAACCCCGAGTACAACCCCGCGGCGGCGCTCCCCGAGAGCCTCCTGCGCGGCGGCCCCGCCGAGATCACGATGCACAAGGGCAGCCGCACGCTCGGCGGCGTGGCTGGGCAGGCCACACGCTGGAGCCTGCCCCCCGACCTGCTCGCCGTGGCGGCCTACGACCTCAGCGACCTGCGCGTCGTGGACGCCGAGGGCCGCCAGGTGCCGTACCTCATCGATCGGGACGGCGTCCGGGCCTTGCCCTCGACGACCACCCGCGAGGAGCAGGGCAAGACGACCAAGCTCACCGTGCGCTTGGAGCAGCCGACGATCGTGCAGCGCATCATCCTGCGCGCCGAAGATCCGGCCTTCTCCCGGGAGGTGAAGGTCGAAGAGAACGAGCGTTACTGGAGCCGCACCCCCGATGAGCCCTCCGCCGCCCTCGCGCTTGACCTCAGCGGCCAGGTGACCGATCGCCTGGAGATCCTCATCGGCAACGGCGACGACGCCCCGATGGGGCCGATCACCGTCGAGGTCTTGGGGCCGGTGATCTCCGTGCTCGCGGTCCACCCCGGCGACGGCGCCCGGCTCTATTACGCCGGAGAGGCCGACTTGCCGTCCTATGACCTGAGCCTCCTCGCCCCGGTGCTGTTGCGCGGCGCCCTGCAGGTCGGTGAGCTCGGCCCGCATGAGGTGATGAGCCCCTCCACGGACGTCGACAAGAAGGTGGCCATGGCCGCCGTCCTCGTGATGGCCCTCGTCATGCTCGGCCTCGTCGCGAAGCTCGTCCGCGAGCCCGACGAGGCCACGCCCGCGGAGCCCGGCGCGCCCGACGCCTGAGGTGGCCCCGCCCCCTCACGCCGAGATAAGGGGGAGGCCAACAGGAGAGTCCCCATGAGCACTTTGGTGCAGCGAGTCAGCGACGATCTCAAGAAGGCGATGTTGGCCAAAGACGCCCCGCGCGTGAACGCGCTGCGGATGGTGCGCGCGGCGTTTATCGAGGCGAGCAAGCTCGGCACGGGTGAGGTCACCGAAGAGGGCGCCGTTGAGGTGCTCCGCCGCATCCGGAAGCAGCGCATCGACGCCGCTGAGGAGTACGTCAAGGCCAACCGCCCCGACCTCGCCGACGCCGAGCGCGTCGACGTCGCCATCATCGACGACTACCTCCCCAAGCTCGCCGATGAGGCCACCACCCTGGAGTGGGTGCGGGCCGCCATCGCCGCCTCGGGCGCGACCTCGGTGAAGCAGATGGGCAAGGTCATCGGCCTCGTCATGAAGGACCACAAGGCCGACGCGGACGGCGCCTTGGTGCGCGCGCTCATCGAGCGTGAGCTGGGCGGCGCTTAAGTGTTCCGCCGCGTCCTGATCGCCAACCGTGGTGAGGTCGCCGCGCGGGTGCTCCGCACCTGCAAGCGCCTCGGCGTGCAGGTCGTCGCCGTCGCCTCCGAGGCCGATCGAGACCTCGGCTGGCTGTCGGACGCTGATGAGGTCGTGCTGCTCGGCCCCGCCCGGGCGGCGCGCTCGTATTTGGATCAGGACGCGCTCTTGGAGGTCGCCCGGCGCACAGGCGCCACGGCGGTTCACCCCGGCTGGGGCTTCTTGGCCGAGAACGCGACGTTCGCCGCGCGCTGCGAGGCCCTCGGCCTCACCTTCATCGGCCCCCGCTCGCCCCTCATCCGGGCGATGGGCGACAAGATCGCCGCGCGCACCACCATGGCCAAGCTCGGCATGCCGCTCATCCCGGGCTCCCCCGGCCCGGTGAGCACCCTCGCCGAGGCCCGCCGCGAGGCCGACCGGGTGGGTTACCCCGTGCTGCTCAAGGCGGCGGCGGGGGGCGGCGGCCGCGGCATGCGCCGGGCCTACGCCCCGGATCAGCTCCAGTCGGCCTTTGAGCAGGCCAGCGCCGAGTCGCTGGGCGCCTTCGGCGACGGCTCGCTCTACCTGGAGAAGCTCATCGTCGGCGGGCGGCACATCGAGTTCCAGGTGCTCGTGGACCACTTCGGCCACGGCGTTCACCTCGGCGAGCGGGAGTGCTCCATCCAGCGGCGCCACCAGAAGCTCCTGGAGGAGAGCCCGTCCCCGGTCATCACCGACGCCCAGCGCGCCCAGGTCGGCGGGCTCGTCGCCGACGTCGTCGCCCGGGCTGGCTACCGCAACGCCGGCACCGTCGAGATGCTGCGGGACCAAGACGGCCAGCTCTACTTCATGGAGATGAACACCCGTCTTCAGGTCGAGCACCCCGTCACCGAGGAGATCACCGGGCTTGACCTCGTCGAGCTGCAGCTCCGGGTGGCCTGCAACGAGCCCTTGCCCTTCTCCCAGGGCGACCTCCGGCTCAAGGGCCACGCCATCGAGGCACGGGTGAACGCTGAAGACCCCTCCCAAGGCTTCCGCCCCGCGCCGGGCCGCATCACCCGCCTGGAGCTCCCCACCGGCGACGGCGTGCGGGTCGACACGCATCTGCGCGGCGGCGACCGCATCCCGCCCCAGTACGACTCGATGATCTGTAAGGTCATCGCCTGGGGTGAAGACCGCGCCCAGGCCATCGCCCGGCTGCACGGCGCCTTGTCGGCCAGCGTGATCGAGGGGGTGCCCACGACGATCCCCTTGCAGCTCAAGCTCCTGGAGAGCGAGCCCTTCCGCTCCGGCACCTACGACACCACCACCTTGGACACGCTCCTGGGAGCCTGGTATGGCCCGCACCCCGCTTGAGCCCGTAGGCGACGCCCTCGACGCGCTCTTGGGCGACGACGCCCGCGCGAAGAACCTCCAGCACCTCGGCGCCTTAGACGCCGCCTTGGCCGAGAAGCTCAAGGTCGTACACGACGGCTGGGGCGCGGAGTACGTCGAGCGTGTCCACGAGAAGGGCAAGCTCACCACAAATGAGCGCATCGAGCGCCTCGCCGACCCGGGCACCCGGGTCTTCCCCTTCGGCAGCCTGGTGAACTGGGGGCGCAGCTTCGCCGGGAGCAAACGCCAGGCGCCAGGCGCCGGGGTGGTCACGGCCTTCATCACCGTGCACGGCCGCTGGTGCGTGGTCATCGCGAACGACAACACCGTGGCCTCGGGCTCGTGGTGGCCGCTCACCCCGGAGAAGATTCAGCGCGCCCAGGAGATCGGCCGCCGCCTGCGCCTGCCCGTGCTCTACCTCGTGGACTGCTCGGGCCTCTTCTTGCCGGAGCAGGCCCACAGCTTCCCGGGGAAGCGGGGCGCTGGGCACATCTTTAAGCAGAACGCGCTCTTGAGCGACGAGGGCGTGCCCCAGATCGCCGGGGTCTTCGGCGACTGCATCGCGGGCGGGGGCTACATGCCCATCATCTCCGACCGCGTGATCATGACTGAAGGCGCCTACATGGTCATCGCCGGGGCGGCGCTCATCAAGGGCGCGAAGGCCCTGGCGCTCACGTCTTTGGACATCGGCGGCCCCGAGGTCCACGTCGGCCGCTCGGGCTGCGCTGATGAGCGTGTGCCCGACGACGCCACCTGCATCTTACGCATCCGGGAGGAGGTCGCCCGCCTGCCGACGAGCGGCGCCGAGTTTTACCGCCACGGCGTCGAGCCCGAGCCCCCCAAGTTTGAGCCCGCGGAGCTCTCGGCGCTCTTCCCCGCCGACCACCGCCACACCTACGACATCCGCCAGGTCATCGCCCGCGTCACCGACGGCTCCTTGTTCCACGAGGTCATGCCCCACATCGGCCCCGAGGTCGTCGTCGGCCTCGCCCGCATCAAGGGCCTCTGGGTGGGCATCTTGGCGAACAACCAGGCCTTGACCGAGCACCCCGACCGCCCCGGCGAGCGCCGCGCCGGGGGCATCCTCTACCGCGAGGGCATCGCCAAGCTCGCCACCTTCGCCCGGGCCTGCGACGCCGACGGCGTGCCGATGATCTGGCTGCAAGACATCGCCGGGTTCGACATCGGCCTGGAGGCCGAGGTGCAGGGGCTCCTGGGCTATGGCAGCTCCCTCATCTACGGGAACTCCACCCACAAGACGCCGATGGTCACCATCCTGCTCAGGAAGGCGTCCGGCGCGGGGTACTACGCCATGGCGGGCCACCCCTACGACCCCGTCCTGCAGCTCTCGACGCCGCTCACCCGCCTCGCGGTGATGGAGGGGCGCACCCTGGCCATCGCCGCGTTCAACTCGAAGCTCGACGACAACTTCGAGATCGCCACCCAAGATCCCGACGAGCGTAAGAAGATCGAGGAGGGCATGCGAGTGACCGCGGCCCGCATCGAGCAAGACATGGACCCCGTCGCCGCGGCGAGCCGCATGGACACCGACGAGGTCGTGCCGGTCTCCGAGCTGCGCGCCTGGTGTGAGCTGGCGGCGGAGGCCTGCTACCAGGCCACGGGATACCGCCGGGTGAAGAACCCCCGCATCTGGTCTCTGCACGATCTGGAGGTCCTGTGTCCCGAGCGTTGACCGCCGAGCGGGGCGACGACCGCCTCCTGAGCCCGTCTGTCGGCACCTGGACGCCCGCGTTGAGCCTCGGCGCCGTCGTGCGCCCCGGCGCGGTCATCGGCGGCCTCACCCGGGTCGGGCGCCTCTGGCCCGTGCTCGCGCCCGACGGCGGCGAGGTCCAGGTCGCCAAGGTGCGCGCCCGGGGCCCGGTGATGTACGGCGACGCCCTCTACGAGCTGGGGCAGACCGAACTGACCGCCGGTCAGTTAGACGGTCGTGCCGACGCCGGGGACGCCGCGGGCCTCGTCGCCGTGCGGGCGCCGATGGCGGGCACGCTCTACCGCCGCGCCGCCCCGGATCAGCCGGAGCTGGCCCCCCAGGGCCTCGCCGTGCGGGGTCTCACCACCGTCGCGCTCATCGAGGTGATGAAGACCTTCACGCCCCTGCACGCGGGCGCCGAGGGCGTCGTAGAGCGCTGGGTGGCCAAGGATGGCGCCGGGGTCGAGGCCGGAGAGGTGCTCGCTTGGGTCCGCCCGTCGGGGGCCTGAGGGCGACGGCGCCGTCATCGGGTGTATAGTAGGGGCGTCCGCCTCATGAGGTTGTGCGTGCGCTCTCGACATCTCGGACTGACGCTGCTCGTCGCGCTCTTCTGGTCGCCGTTGGCCCGGGCGGAGTGCGCGGGCACCTACACCGCCGACCAGCTCCTCGCCGACATGCAGATCATCGGCAACTCGCTCCAGGAGGGCGACAAGGTGCCGCTCTTGGCCGCGGGCGCGAAGGTCGAGGCCGGGCTGCAGTGTATGGTCGAGCCCCTGCCGCCGGGCGTGCTCGCCTCGGTCTACCGGCTGCTCGGCGTCTACCACGCCCGCTCGGACACCCCCGGCGACGCCCCGCTCTGGTTCCGTACCGCCCGCGAGCTCGACCCCACCTACGTCTGGGACATCTCGGAGATCTCCCAGGGCTCGGTGACCTTCTCGATGTACGAGCAGGCCCAGAAGTACGAGGGCTGGGAGGCCGAGGAGATCCCCGGGAAAGAGCTGAACGTCCCCGCGAACTCGAAGCTCCTCATCGACGGGCGCCCGCTCACCAAAGCCGCCGCCACCACCGAACGTTACCACCTCATCCAGCAGGTCGCCGCGGACGGCGGCGTGCGCGCGAGCTGGATCGTGCTCGGCAATGAGCTGCCGCCGAACCTCCTCCGCGACCAGCAGGTCACCCTCGCCGATCAGCGCGTCGAGGAGGAGAAGGTCAAGGACGAGCAGAAGACCCGCAAGAAGCGCGGTGATCCCCAGGTGCTCGCGGGTGGCTACACGAGCGACGAGGTGACGATGGTGCAGCGGAAGCGGCCCCCGGCCCAGATCCCGCTGCTCATCATCGGCGGCGCGACGATGTTGGCCGCGGGCGGGGTGTACGCCGCGTCGTTCCCGGCCCACGCGCAGTTTGAGTCCGCCACGAACGAGGCCGACCTCTACGCCTCGCAGCGGCTCACGAACACGCTCATCCTGGCGTCCGGCGGCGTGCTCGTCGCGGGCGCGGGCCTCGGGGCCTGGGGCGCGCTCTTGAGCGACACCCCGACCATCGGCGTCACCTACACCTGGTGAGCCCGGCGCTCAGCGCGGGCGATCCCAGAGGTACTCCGGCTCGCCAAGCGCCTTCGCCGCCCAACGACCGGCGACGAAGAGGTAGTCCGAGAGCCGGTTGAGGTACCGCATCGGGCCGTCGCCGACCTCCTCGTCAGCCTCCATGAGCGTGATCACCTCCCGCTCCGCGCGGCGGCAGACCGTGCGCGCCTGGTGGAAGAAGGCGCCGACGGGGCCACCGCCGGGGAGGATGAACTCCTTGAGCGGGCCGAGATCCTCGTTGAGCTCGTCGATCCAGCCCTCCAGGCGCTCGACCTCGTCGCCGCCGACGCGGAACATGCCCGGCCAGCGGTCCTTCGAGGGGGTGGCGAGGTCGGTGCCGACGTTGAAGAGGTCGTTCTGGATGCGGTGCAGCATGGTCTCGATGCGGGCGACCTTCTCCGGGTCGGCGCCGGACCGCCCGTTGAAGGTGCGGGTGAGCCCGATCACGGCGTTGAGCTCGTCGACCGTCCCGTAGGCGGCGATGCGGACGTGGTTCTTGGGCACCCGATCTCCGCCTACAAGGCTGGTCTGGCCCTTGTCGCCGCCGCGGGTGTACACCTTTGTGATGCGCATGGTTCTCTCTCTCGCTGGGGATGAGGGGGGGCAAGCAGACGGCGCCCGGTTATCAGCTTCGCCCCCTGAGTGGAGGAACAATGAGCGGTCGAGTTGGCCGAGAGCTGGTTCACGGTCTGAGAAGCGCCGATGCCACGACCCTTATGGTGCTCACGCAAGACGTGTTGCGGAAGCCCCTCGCGTACATCCATCCGGCGACCGTCGCCGATCTCTTCGCGCTCTCGGAGCTGTCGAGCCTGCCGAAGCCCCTGCCCGACGATCTCGCGCGCTTCTGCAAGCAGATGGCCCGGGAGTACAACGACCTCCACGACGGGCGCGGCCTGGAGGACGTCCTCGCCGAGTATGGTGATCTGCCCCCCGCCCGGGTGCCCACGAGCCTGCGCGCCTTGATCCTCGGGCGCCTGGCCTCCAAGACCCTGAGCCCCACGAACCGCGCGGGCCTGGAGGCCCTCGGCGCGAGCTGGGAGGGCGTCAACCCCGAGGTCGTGAAGCTCCCCGAGGGCAAGAAGGCCCGGGTGGAGCGCCCCCCGGTGCCGGACTCCCACAAGGCCCCGGAGGAGCGCCTCGCCGCCACGAGCGCCCCGGCCTTGCCCGGCGCCCGGGCCCGGGTCGCCGCCGCCCCGAAGACCCCCGCCGCCGCCCGCGACCAGCGCAGAGACGAGTGGGTGCGTGAGGACATGCTCGACCGCCTCCGCAGCTCCTCCTCCAACGGCCTCAAGCAGTCGATCCTCGTGGCCGGGGCGCGTCACCGCTCCCCCTACAAGGACCTCGCCGAGGAGGAGGTGCTCTACGCGCTCAAGCGTCTAGAGAAGGACGGCCTCGCCCGCCTGAGCGCCGGTCGTTGGAGCTACGGCCGCGCCTGAAGCGGCCCTGCTACAACCTCGTCACCCGGGCGGCCCACGTCGGGGCTACGTTGAGAGCCTTATTCGTACGCTGCGGCGACTCGCCGCTGGAGGATCCATGACGCAACGCTCCCTTCATATGCTCGCGGTGATCATGCCGATGGCGATGATCTTCGGCTGCGGAGACAAGGACGACACCTCGAACCCGGACTCGGGGCTCGTCGAGGCTGACGCCGACACCGACGCCGACACGGACGCGGACACCGACGCCGACAGCGACGCGGACAGCGACGCCGACAGCGACGCGGACGCCGACGCGGACAGCGACGCCGACGCGGACAGCGACGCCGACGGCGACGCGGACGTCGACGCCACCATCGGCGACGTGCAGCGCGGCGTGTACGCCGTGGACACCACGGTCACGGTGACCGGCTACGCCACCCACGACGGCGGCTCGTCCTTCTTCTTCCTCAACGACGGCAACGTCGGCCCCTACACCGGCGTCTACGTCTACCACGGCTCGGGCATCGTCCCCGACCCGGCGGTCCTCCAGGGCGACGAGGTCCAGGTCACCGGCCTCGTGACCGAGTACAGCGGCGACGGCGGCGACACCGTCACCGAGATCATCCCCGACGAGGTCACCGACATCGTGGTGCTCTCGAACGGCAACACCTTGCCCGAGCCCGCCACCCTGACCCTCGCCGAGCTCGCGGACCCCAGCACCGCCGAGGCCTACGAGGGCAGCCTCATCCGCGTGGACGGCGTGACCGTCACCAACACCGACCGCGGCTTCGGCGAGTTCGTCGTGGACGACTCCCTCGTCGTGGACGACCTCATCGCGAGCTTCTCCGGGGTGCTCAGCGTCGGCGACACCTTCACCGGCCTCGTCGGCATGCTGCACTACTCCTTCGGCGAGTACAAGCTCACGCCGCGCTACGAGGCGGACTTTGAGGGCTACGTCGAGTACACCGTGCCTTGCCCCGGCGACCTCTGCCTCGACGACCTCGTCGCCGGTGACCTGCTCGTCACCGAGATCATGTTCAACCCCGCCGCGGGCAACGATGACTACTGCGAGTGGATCGAGATCTACAACAACACCGCGGGCAGCGTCGACATCAACGGCCTCGTGGTCTACGACGACAACGCCAACACCGGCTCGATCAGCAGCTCCGTCGTCGTCGCCTCGGGCGCCTACGTCGCCTTGGGCAAGTCCACCGAGGCGAACTGGACGGCGAACTGCGTCACTGACGGCTTCGTGCCCGCGGCCTTCTACGGCACCAACCCGGCGCTCGGCAACTCCGGCGACCAGGTCTTCCTCGACTGGGACACCGACACCGCGGACAACATCTTCGCCGCGCCGGCCTACATCCGCAACCAGACCGCGGCGGGCTACTCCTGGCAGCTCGACCTGGACAGCGTCGACGTGACCTTGGGCGCCGACAGCACCTACTGGTGTGAGGCCGTCACCCAGATCAACACGAGCACGGACTACGGGACCCCGGCGGCGGCGAACGACACCTGCTTCTGAGCCGGTGGGCGCGCCGCGCACCCCAAAACGACATCAGCCCGGCCAAAAGGCCGGGCTGATTTGTGAGTAGGGATGGAGGGACTCGAACCCACAAGGCCGTAAGCCACTCGATTTTGAGTCGAGCGCGTCTACCATTCCGCCACATCCCCGCAGCAGAGCTTTAGTTACACGTTCTCGTCAGGCTCGCAAGGGCAAGGAGAGTTGATGGACCTCACGTCACGCGCGGCCGAAGGGGCCGTCGTGGGGGTGTTTGGGGACGCCGAGCCCCTCATGCGGCTTCGGCTGGGGCTCGCGGCCCTGCGGCACCGGGGCGCGGACGAGGACGGCGTGGCCGTGGTGACGGAGCTGGGGATCACCCGTGCGCCCCAGGCGGAGGCGCCCGCGACGGCGGGGATCGCCTCAGCGCGCCGCCCCGTCGGCGGCGGTGGACCCGCCCTCGCCACCCTGGGCGGGGAGGCCCTGGCCTTGGCCTGGGACGGCGGCCTCGTGAACGCCGAGGCGCTCTGGGCCGAGCGCAGCGCCCAAGGGGGGCTCTGGCGCAGGGGAGGGGACGAGGAGCTCGTGCTGCAGCTCATGGCCGCGTCCCACCGCAACACCCTGGTGAACCGCTGGGTGGACGCGCTGGGCGCCGTGCAGGGGGGCTTCGCCGCGCTCCTGCTCACCCGGGAGCGCCTGCTCGCCGCCCGTGACCCCCTCGGCCTGCGCCCGCTCTTTGTGGGCCGCCTCGGCGGGGGCTGGGCCGTGGCGAGCGAGCTGCCCGCCTTGGAGCGCCTCGGCGCCCGGGCGGGTCGGGAGCTGGAGCCGGGGGAGCTCCTGATCGTCGATCGTTCCGGCCTCGTGCGCCTGAGCCCCTGGCCCAAGCGCCCGCCGCGCCCCTGCGCCGTCGAGCTCGGCCGCCGCGCGAGGCCAGATGGTGTCCTCTTGGGCCAGGCCTTGAGCCCGCTTCGCCGAGGGATCATCGAGCGCCTCGCCCAAGACGCCCCCGCCGTAGACGCCGTGAGCGCGCTCTTTGACGAGGACTGGGGCGCGGCGGCGGGCCTCGGCGCGGCGATGGGCGCCCCGGTGATGCCCGTCGGGGTGACCTTGCCCGGCGGCGAGTGGGCG
>JAKLKD010000159.1 GCA_023150845.1 Myxococcota bacterium
GCCCTGGAGCTGCGCCTCGGGCGCCACCTCGCCGCCGTCGGTGACCACGAGGCCTGCCTCGCGCCTCTGGCCCGGGGCGCCTGGGGCTCGGTCATCGACAGCGAGTACCTGGAGGCCGAGAACGCCTTGGCCGAGCGGGACCGCGCCGTCGAGGCCCTGGGGCTCGCTGAGGAGGATCCCCGCCGGGGCGAAGGGGCGCTGATGCGCGCCCGGGTGGCCCGCCGCCTCGGGGATCACGCCGCCTGCGCCCAATACGCCTTGCTCGCCGAGCGCTCGGCACGGGCGGCTGGGGGCGGCGCGCGGCTCAGCCAGGCGCTCCGGGAGCGCGCCCGGGTGGCCGACCATGTCGGGGATCGGCGCCTCGCCTTACGCCTGCTCACCGAGGCCGAGAGCGTCGCCGACGCCGCCGGGGACGAGCTCGCCGTCGCCTGGTGCCGCCGAGATCGTGCCCGGGAGCTGCTCGCCGAGGGCCAGCTCGTCGAGGCCGAGGCGCTGTTTGGCCTCGCGGCGACGGTGTTTGAGCGCGGCGGAGAGGTGTTTGGCCTCGGGAACTGCCTGGAGGGCCTCGCCACGGCGCGGTCCCTCGCCGGGGACCCGGTCGAGTGTGTCGCGCTCTGCGGGCTCGCCGAGGAGGCCTACCAGCGCTCGATGCAGGTGCAGGAGATCGCCCACAGCCTCGTCGGCCTCGGGACCTTGGCGGCGCTGCGCGGGCGGCACGAGGACGCCCTCGGGCTGTTTGAGCGGGCGCTTGACCGGCTGCGGGCCATCGGCAGCGCGGCGACGGATGAGGCGCGCCTGGGCCTCGCCCGGGCCTTGGCCGCGCGAGGGCGGGTGAAGGCCGCGGAGCGCCTGCTCACCGAGCTCGCCGAGGAGCACCGGGCGGCGGGTCGCCCCGGCTGGTGGGCCCGGGCTGAGGCCGAGCGCGCCCGCCTCGCCGCCGAGCGGTCCCAGTTCGACGAGGTCCAGGACGCCTTGGTGAGCTGCGCCGAGGGGCTCAACGCCGTGCACCTTAGCGACATGGCGCTCGCCGCCGCGGCGAGCCGGGTCGCTGAGCTCGGCCGCGCCGCCGGGGACGAGGCCGTGGTTCAGCTCGCCGCCCGGATCATCGAGGTCACGAGCGCCGAGCACCCCGCGCCGCGGGTGCCTGTGCTGGGCTGAGCGGCGCCGGGGCCTCGCTCAGCGCCCCGTCGTGGCCTTCGCCGCGGAGATGAGGCTGTCACGCTTCGCCGCGGCGTTGTCCTCCAGCGCCTTCGCCTTCTTGTTCGCCTCACGCTCAAGCTGGGTGGCCTTCTGCTCGGCCTCGGCGACGAGCTTGTCCGCGGCCTTGTCGGCGGCGGCCTTCGACAGCGGGTCGCCGCCTTTGGCCTCTTGGCGGAGCTTCTTGGCCTGGGCCTTCGCCTCGGCGCGGAGCTTGTCGGCGGCGGCTTTGCCCTCGGCGCGGAGCTTGTCGGCGGCGACGGTCGCCTCGGCGACGAGCTTGTCGCCTTGGAGCTGGGCCGCGGCGAGGGCCTGGTCCACCGCGGCGTTCACCTGGGTCATCACGGCGTCTTTGGCGGCGTCGAGCTGGGCCGTGGCCGTGGCCTTGAGGTCATCGACGAGGGCCTCGGCGGCGCCGTCCAAGGAGAGGCTCACCTTGGGATCCGCCGCGGTGCCGCCGATCTTCACGAGCACCTCGGCGTCCCCGGCGGCGTCGCCCAGGCGGCTCGACAGGGCGGTGCTCGCGAGCTGGGCCGTCGGCATCTTGAGCTTCAGGGTGTAGTCGAGGGAGCCGTCCACGGCGCCGGAGGAGCCCGCGAGGGTGGCCTCGGTGCCGCCCAGGCTCACCTTGAGCGGGGAGATCTTCACCCGGCCTTGATCGACGTGGAACTTCACGTCTTTGTCGGTGAGGGTGACCTTGGCCAGCTCGGGGCGGCCCAGGGCCTTCGCGACCTCCTTCATGAACTTCGGCTCAACGGTGACGCCGTAGGTGGTGAAGCTGCCCTCCGCCCACATCGTGGCGAGGTCGGGGCTGAGGTCGGGGCCGAGGCGGCTCTTCACCCGAAGATCAGCGCGGAAGGTGCCTTTGGCCTGCTCAACGAGCACGGCCAAGGCCCGGAAGGTCTCGGACTCCTTGAGCGCCGCGGCGAGCTCGGGGTTGCCGAGGGTGAGGGTGAGGTCCACGTCGGCGGCCTCAGGGCTCGACGCGCTGTAGCTGCCGTTGAGCGCGAGCGCCCCGCCGAGCAAGGAGACCTGCAGCTCCTCAAAGCGCATCTGGCCGTCGGCCATGATCATCGTGCCCTTGACGTCCTCGTAGGTCTCGCCGTCGTAGATCATGGCGTCGATGGCGGCGGAGACGCTGAAGTTGTAGCCCTCGGGCACCACAAAGATCGAGGACTCGGGGCTCGCGCCGCTCGGCGCCTCGGCGGCCTCGCCCTCGTCACTCGCCCAGGGGTCGAGGTTCAGGCGGCGGCTCTGCAGGCTGAGGTTTCCGGTGAGGGGCGCGTCGGTGAGCGCCCAGGCGACGACGTTGTCGATGCGGCCCTGCGCCGCGAGGTCGGAGTCGCCGAGGGTCATCTGCAGCTCGCTCAGGTTCGCCGCGGCGGGGCTGAGCGCCACACGCATCGTCGAGATGGCGACGGGCACGGGGAGCGTCGGGTCGCTGTAGTTGAAGCTCGTGAGGTGGAGGTCACCGTCGGCCTGAACCCCGGCGAGGTCCGGGGACGAGAACGCGGAGACGGCCCCGGCGAGGCGCAGGTCGAGCTTGAGCTGGCCGCTGTAGGTCTCTTCGCTCGGCGGCAGGGCGGCGCGCAGCTTGGCGAGGTCGAGGTCACCCTTGGCCTCCAGATCGATGACCGGGTCGGAGTTGAGCTTGCTCACGCGCACCCGGCCCGCGAGGGGGGCGCCCTCGACGGTCATGGCGAAGCGGGCGAGGTCGATGACCATGAGGTCGAGGTCGCCGCCAGGGTGGGTGATGGCGCCGTCGAGCAGGATGCCGGTGACGCCGGAGGGCAGGCTCGGGTCGCGGAAGCTGCCGTCCTGGACCTGGAGCTTGAGGTCCATGGCGGGGAGGTCGTCGCCCTCGTCGGGGTAGAGGCCCTTCACGGCGCCGGACAGGGCCAAGGTGCCCGTGGTGCCCAGGCCCTCAAAGCTCGACGAGTAGACCGAAGGCACCAAGGAGAGCAGCCCCTTGAAGCTCGTCTCTAAGGCGCCGAGGCCCAGGTCGAGCTGCCAGCCGCCCTCGACGGGGGTGGCGCTGCCCGTCAGCGCGAGGCGCAGGGCGTTCAGCGTCAGCTCGTTCTCTTTGAGGGTGACGCCGCCCGTGCGCTGGTCGTAGGTCATGGCCAGGGTGGAGCTGAGGCGGACCTGGTCGAGCAGGCTCACGGCGCCGTCGTTCACGGTGAGCGCGGCTATGGAGGTCGTGGTGTCGAGATCGACGAGATCTTGGGTGAAGTCGCCGCGGCCGCGGTGGTCGAGGTCCTTCAAGGTCACGTCGAGGCCGTCATCGACGTAGCGCAGGTCCACGTCCTCCAGCTCGTAACGCTGGAGCTTCACG
Source organism: Myxococcota bacterium (assembly GCA_023150845.1). Lineage (GTDB taxonomy): Bacteria > Myxococcota_A > UBA796 > UBA796 > CAJQPC01 > JADKFE01. The sequence goes on from JAKLKD010000159.1 coordinate 3,533, forward strand.
TGGAAGGCGCCGCCGCTCGCCTCGGCCTCGGGGCTGGCCTCCTCCGAGGGCTTCATGATGTCGGTGTTGCTGTTGCCCTCGGCGTCGGTGAGCATGTTCAGCGTGGCGCCGCGCAGGGTGAGGCCGCGCAGGTCCACCTCGCCGCGCTGGACCAGGGCGAGCACGTCGACGGAGAGGCTCAGCTCTTTGGCCGCGACGAGGGTGGTGCCCTCAAAGGGCGCGTGGTTCTTCACGGCGACGTCGTTGAGGGTGAGGCTCAGGCGCGGGAAGTCCCCGAAGAAGCTCGCCGAGGCGTCCCGGAGCTCGACGGTGGCGTTGAGCCGCTGGTTCGCCTGGTCAACGACGAGCTTGAGCAGGCGGTCTTTGAGCAAGAGCGGCGTGAGCACGAGGGCGGCGAGCAGGACGCCGAGGGTGATGGCGAGGGCGGTAACGGCGCGGCGCATGGAGGCCTCCGGGAGCGACACACGAACACGCCTCCATAGCCTGATCCAGGCGTGTTGACCGGGGTGAACTCCGCCGAGTAGCCTGTGGGGATGCCAAGCGGACTCTTCCACCTGCTGCTCTTGGGCTGGGCCTGCGTTGAGGCCCCGGCGGCCCCGCCGCGTCTTGCCGCGCCGCCGCCCGAGCCGCCGACCCCCGTGAGCGCCGCGCCGCCCGCCCCGGCGGCGCTCAAGGTGACGGATCGGCTCTTGCCCTTCGACGCCGAGCGGGTCGCCTTGACCTTGGCCTACCGCGCCGAGCACCAGGGCCCGGCCTACGCGACGGACCACCACATCACGCCCCGGGCCATCGTGCTGCATTGGACCGCCGGTCCAAGCGCGGAGTCGGCCTGGCAGACCTTCGCCCCGGCGCGCCTCGCTGGCCGCCCGGAGCTCCAGGGCGGGGGCGCGCTCAACGTCTCCGCGCATTACCTCGTCGATCGGGACGGATCGATCACCCGTCTGCTCCCCGATGACGTCATGGCCCGGCACGCCATCGGGCTCAACCACGTCGCCATCGGCGTTGAGAACGTCGGCGGCGGGGAGCGCTGGCCGCTCACCGAGGCCCAGCGCGCCGCGAACGTCGCCCTCGTGCGGGCGCTCAAGGCCGCCCACCCCGAGATCACCCACCTGCTCGGCCACCACGAGGTCGCCGGGCTGCGTGGGGATCCGCTGTACCTTGAGCTAGACCCCAACTACACCAACCAGAAGGACGACCCCGGGCCGGAGTTTATGGCCGCGGTGCGCGCCGCGGTGGTGGATCTCCAGCTCACGCCTTGATCCTCCTCCACACTCGCTCAACACGGGGCCGATAAGCTCTCCAAGATGCCGCCCAGCCGCCACGTCTTGGTCGTCGAGGATGACCTCAGCCTCGCCACGGAGCTGAGCCGGGGCCTGCGCGCCTCGGGTTACACCGTCGAGCTCGCCACGGACGGAGACGGCGTCGCCGAGCGGGTGCTCGACGGGCGCTTCGACGCCGTGGTGCTCGACCTGATGCTGCCGGGGCGCTCCGGCGTGGAGATCCTGGAGGCGCTCCAGGGCCGGGTGAGCGCGCCTGTCGTCGTGCTCACGGCGAAGACCTCTTTGCCCGCGCGCCTGGAGGCCTTCCGGGCCGGGGCCGCGGACTACCTGCCCAAGCCGTTTTTCTTGGAGGAGCTCGTCGCCCGCCTCGACGCGCGCCTCGGTCGGCGGGGGGACGCGCCGCGGGTGGTGCGCCTCGGGGAGGTCACCTTGGACCTCGACGCCCGCACGGCGGAGCGCGCCGGGGTGGACTTGGGCCTCACGCCCCATGAGCTGAACGTGCTCGCTTGGCTCGCCAGCAGACCCGGGAAGGCCGCCACCCGCGCCCAGATCGTCGAGGCCGCGCTCTCGACGGACGGCGACACCCAAGAGCGCACCCTCGACAGCCACATCGCCCGGATCCGCAAGAAGCTCGGCCCCGAAGGCGCCGCCCTCAAGACCGTCTGGGGGGTGGGCTACCGTTTGGACGTCGAGGCCGGCCGTGAGCGTTGAGCGCGACTACCGGCTGCTGAGCCGCACCTTACGCCGCCGGACGATCATCGGCGCGGTCATCGGCGCGGGCTTGGCGACGGTGCTCATCGTCTTGCCATTCACCCGCTTCATCTTTATGGCCGTGGCGAACCGCCAGCTTGAGGTGCAGGGGATCTTCGGCGAGGAGGCCCGGGCGGAGTGCGCGGCGGACCCGGCCGGTTGGCGGCTGAGCGGACCCGCCTGGGACGCCTGGGCCGTGAGCGAGGCCGGCACCACGCCGAACCCCGACGCCCCGGCGCTGACCGCCACGACCCGGGTGGAGCTGGCGCTCTTTGGCTCGTCGGGGCGGCTCGTGCGGCGCTGGGAGGGCTACGGCCAGCTCGTGCGGCCCTTCGGCGAGGGCGACTGCGCCTATGTGCTCTACCGCTGGCGGGCGAGCCAGGCGCCGCTGAGCCAGTTCACCCTGCGGGTGCTCTTCGTCGGCCTCGGCCTGAGCCTGATCCTCGGCGGCCTCATCGCGGCCTACATCTTCCGGCCCCTGGCCGTCGGGGTAGATCGTCTGGTGAACGCGGCGGGGCGGGTGGGCACGCCCGACTTCTCATCGCCCGTCGTAGACGCGACCTTACGCCCGGTCGGGGCCGTCTTGGAGGAGGCCCACCGCCGGGCGCTCGACGAGCAGGCCCAGGCCCGGGCGCTGAACGAGACCCTGGAGCGCCACCTCGACGAGGTCGCCCACGACCTGCGCACGCCGCTGGCGAGCCTGCAGCTCCGCCTCGACGCCTTGCGGCGCGCCCCTGAGCCGGAGCTCCTGGCCGCCGCCGCCGCCGACGTCACCTACATGGTGCAGCTCGTCGGGAACCTCCACCAGTCCGCCCGCCTCGACCGCGGGGCCGCGCGCCCGAGCCCCGTGGAGCTAGGCGCGGTCATGGAGCGGGTGGCCGAGCGTTTCGCCGCCTTGGGCGCCCGGCGTGGGGTGTCGGTGATGGGGAACAGCCCCAGCGAGGCGCTCTACGCCCTCTGCGACGAGGACGCCGTCGAGCAGGCGCTCAGCAACCTCGTGCACAACTCCATTCACCACCGCGCGCCCGGCGAGGAGGGCGGCAACGTCGCCTTGACCTTAGAGCGGATCGGCGGCGAGTTCACTCTGCGCGTCGCCGATGACGGCCCGGGGCTCCCGCCCGGCCGGGTGAGCGCGCTGTTTGAGGCCCCGGCGCACCGGGCGAGGGTAGGGGAGGGCCTCGGGCTCAGCATCGTCGCCGCCGTCGCCGCACGGTTCGGCTGGACCTTAGGTTTTGAGCCGCTGAGCCCCCAGGGGCTTGAGGTCACCCTGCGCGGCCCGCTGATCCGCGAAGAAGAAGGAGCTTCGGGGGCTCCACAAGGGCTCAACACGGGTGGGTGATCTTTCGGGTGGACCAACCCGGAGATCCCGATGCTACTGCCCAGCCTGCTCCTCTCGATGATCGCCTGCGGGGACGGCGCCGAAGCCCCCGCCGAGGCCGTCTGGTATCCCAACGTGCAGCGGATGGTGAACCAGCAGTGCGCCGACTGCCACCACGTCGGCGGCCAGGGCCCCTTCCCCCTGGAGACCTACGCCACGGCCTCGGGCACCGCCCAGGGAATGTTGGCGGCGATGGAGTCCGGCTCGATGCCGCCGTGGCACGCCGACCCCGACTGCCGCCACTTTGAGGGCGAGCGTGTCCTGAGCGACGCGGACCTCGACCTCTTCCGCCGCTGGGTGGAGGCCGGCACCCCCGAAGGTGACCCGAGCCTCGACGCCCCCTACACCCCGCCGGAGCGCCTGACCTTTGAGCCGACCTGGTCGGCGGAGATCCCCGGCTATGTGCCGTCGAACGAGACCCTCGACGACTGGCGCTGCTTCTTGTTCCCGGAGATTGAGTTCAACGAGGAGACCTGGCTCACCGGCACCCACGTCGTGCCCGCCACGGCCTCGGTTCACCATGTGCTCGTCTACGCCTTGAGCCCGACGAGCGTCGAGGCGGCCCTGACGGCCGACGCGGAGGACGAGGGCCTCGGCTACACCTGCTACGGCGGGCCGATCCCCCAGACGGCCTCGGGCGGCGGCGGCGGGGGCTCGGGCCTCGGCGCGGCCTTGTCCGCCACCGGGGGTTTCCCCAACCAGATCGCCGCCTGGGTGCCCGGCACCGAGCCGCGGGTGCTCACCGACGGCACGGCGATTCAGGTCGAGCCCGGCAGCCTCATCGTCATGCAGGTCCACTACAACTTCCAGTCGGCGAGCCCGGAGGAGGACCGCTCAAGCCTCAAGCTCCTGCGCACGGAGACCCAGCCCGCCCGGCTGCGGAAGACCTCGGCGCTCCTGTACCGCGACCTCGACATCCCCCAGAACGACCCCGACGTGCGGTTCACGTCCTCGACGCCGTACTACAACGATGAGCCCCTGGAGCTCGTCTCGTTCACCGGCCACATGCACCAGCTCGGCGCCAACCTCAGCGCCCGGGCCTGGGACTCAAGCGGCGAGGAGACCTGCCTCGTGGACATCCCCGACTGGGACTTCCACTGGCAGCAGCGCTACTCCTTGGCCATCGAGGACGCCGTGATCGTCCCGAGCGGCGCCAAGATCGACCTCACCTGCGGCTACGACAACTCTCCCGCGAACCAGCCCGAGGTGAACGGTGAGCAGCAGACCTCCCAGGACGTCACCTGGGGCGAGAGCTCGACGGACGAGATGTGCCTGATGTACGTCGAGCGCCTGGAGGACTACACCCCGCTCTCGGCGAGCGACGCCGTGGCCTGCGACGGCGTCGATGACTGCATGAGCGGCTGCACCGGCAGCGAGACCGAGTGCCTGCTCGCCTGTGACGCCATGGACACGGACTGCCTGCTCTGCGCCTTGACCTCGGTGTCGAGCTGCGCCTTGACCTGCGCCGCCAGCCTCGCCCAGGACCAGGAGTGTGTCCAGGGCTGCCTTATGGGCGCCGTGATGCTCGACGGCGACGTCAACGCGTGCCTGGCGAGCGAGTGCCCCTCGGTGCACGCCGACTTCACCGGGTGTTTGGACGAGAAGGTCGCCAAGGGCGACTGCGTAGAGGAGCTGAGCGCCTGCGGGGTCACCGTCGGCGGCTGAGGCTAACCGCTGCCCTGGCGCTCATCGCCGGGGCAGCTCGTCCAGGCGGGCCCGCCGCCAGCCCCGGGCGAGGCGGGGCGTGAGGCCGAGGGACTTGGCGGCTTCAGTGAACTCCGCGAGGGCGCCGGGCTTGAGGCGGCGGCCCAAGGCGAAGGGGGTGGTGCGGCCCTGGATGGCCATCACCATTGGCTCGGCGAGGCAGGCGAAGATCTGGCTCGGCCCGTAGCCCGCGAAGAGGTGGTAGAGCTGGCCCCAGAGCCCACGGGTCCAGCCGCGGGGCAGGTCCACGGCCTCCCCGGCGAGCACGACGACGCCCGGCGGCAAGGGGCCGGGCTTGAGGGTGGGGGGCAAGGCCACGTCGATGAGCACGCTGTGGGGCTGGAGGTGCTCCGGGGCGAGGGTGCCCCCGGTCGTCGCCGCGCCGACGACGACCCGGGCCGAGGCCGCCGCCTCCTCTTCAGGGACGAGGCGCGCGCCCAGAGACTTCGCCCGCCGCTCCAGGGCCTTCCCGGAGCCGCCCGCGATGACCTCGTGGCCGAGGCCCCGCAGCGCCTCGACCAAGGCGTCGCCGACGGTGCCCGAGGCGCCGAGCACGGCGATGGGGCCCCCGAGGCGCTCGTGGACCTGCAAGGTGTTGCCCAGGGCGGCCCAGGTCGTCGCGGCGGCCCCGGTGGTGATGGGCACGGAGACCCGCTCGGCGAGGGCCTCTCCGCGCCCGGCGACGACCGCGAGCACCGAGCCCAGGCCGACAGCGGCGACGGGGCCCTCGGCGCGGCGGATGGCGTCCTCCATCCGGCCCAAGGCGCCCTCTTGATCGGTGAGCAGCTCCTCGGGCAAGAGCGGCAGGCTGATCACCTCACCGAGGGCCTGGCCCTCGACGACGATGCGGCAGAGCCGCCCCGGCACCCCCCAGCCCTTTCCCCCGGCCATGAGCTCCGGGTCGGAGAAGCGCGCGCCGAGGATTCGTTTGTGGGCCGGGGTGAGGGCGTGCACCAAAAACACGAAGCGCGGCAGAGAGGGCTTCTTGTGGAGGCCCTCCCGCAGCGACCGGGCCGTGGCCTTAGGGCCCGTGAGCAGCACTCAGGAGGCCTTCTTCTCAGCCAGGAGCGTGACGACGATGCGGTAGAAGGTCGCGACGCGGAAGAGCGTCACGATCTCGGAGACCTTGAGGCCCTCGACGATGTCTTCAGCGGGGACCTCGGGCATGGCCTCGGCGAGCTTCTGGCGGCCGAGGTCGGTGAGCACGCCGTCGATCTCCAGCACCTCGCCCTCGACGAGGCCGCTGCGGGCCTGGGACTCGACGCCGCCGCGGGGCACCTTGATGCCGAAGGCGCGCTCGATGCGGAAGACGATGTCGAGGAAGTCGAGGGACTCCGCGCCGAGGTCGTCCATGAGCCGGGCCTCGGGGACCACCTCGTCCTCGTCGAGCCCCAGGGCCTCGGCGATGGCCTCGCGTACCTTCTCAAAGACGTCGGGATCAAGCTCGGGCATCGTGGCGCTCATCCGGGGGCTCCTTCTCGTGCAGGGGGGCTGCAGAAATATCCGTAAATTCAGCGGGTGCGCCACGCCGGGCGGCAGAGCTTGACAAGCTCAAGACGCGGCGAAGCGAAGCCCGAGGCGGCCTGGGCCACGAAAACGCACGTCTTCCCCGCGGAAGAGGCGCCGCGCGGCGATCACGGGCAGCCAGGCCGCGCCCAAGAAGCCCATGGCCTCCTCTTCAGCGTCGGGGGGCTCGACGGGCTCGTCTACGGCCTCGACGATGAAGGGGTCCCCGGCCTGGGCCGGGCGCAGCACAAAAAACGCCGCGCCCTCACCGCCGCGCAGGCCGCCGAGCATGCCCTCCAGGCCGACCCAGGCGTCCGCCGCACCGGCCACGACGAGGTCCGCCCGGCCTTCAGCCACGGCCGCCCAGCCCTCCCACAGCGCGATCGCCCCGGAGGCCTCGCCGTCGCAGTAGTTGCTGTTCGTGCCCTGGAAGTCGTGGATGGCGGAGGCGAAGCCGAGGACGTTGTTGGACAGGCCCTTCACCAGCCAGAGCGGGTGGATGAGGGGGTAGCCGCGCTCGGCGAAGCGGGAGAGGTCGAGGTCGCCGTTGGGTAAGGTCGCGACCTCCAGGGCGGGGATGAGGTCGCCGAGCTCACCGCCGAGGGGCGTGGAGCCGACAAACATGCCCCGGCGGTCGGGCGCCACGGACTCCCAGTCGTTGACCTCGCTCAAGGCGACGCGGATCGCGCTCACGCCGAGCTGCACCGAGCGGCTCATGAGCTTGAGGTTCTTCCGGTTCTGGATCCAGGCGCGGGCGTCGAAGCCCGGCACCTCTCCTTTTCGACCGCCGACCGCGCCCTCCCGACCCGCGCCCGCGGGGCAGAACAGCCCGATCGCCGCGACGCTCACCGCGCGGTTGGTCATCAGCGCACCTCCCATGAAAGGATGGTCTGTAGGGCCCCGGCGCGGTCGACGCTCACGCAGTCCATGGCGCGGTCGGTCTTCTTCACCATCGGGGCCAAGGCTCGGCCCGGGCCGACCTCGACGAAGCGGTCGGCGCCGCGCTCAATGAGGCCACGCAGGCAGCGCTCCCAGAGCACGGGGCGGGTGACCTGGGCGACGAGGCGGGCGCGGAGCTCGTCGGGATCGGCGCAGGGCAGCGCGTCGACGTTGTGCAGCACGGGCACCGTCGGGGGGCGCACGGTCACCTGGGCGAGCACCTCGGCGAGGGCGTCGGCGGCGGGCTGCAGCATCGAGCAGTGGAAGGGCGCGCTGACATTTAGGAGGGTCGCCCGACCGCCCTCGGCCTCGACGGCGGCGACGGCGCCCTGGACGGCGGCGGTGGCCCCGGCGATGACGAGCTGGCCCGGGGTGTTCATCGCCGCGCGCTCACAGACCCCGGCCTGGGCGGCGCAGATGGCGAGGAGCCGCTCCTCGGTGACCCCGGCGATGGCGGCCATCGTGCCTTCGCCGCTGGGCACAGCGCGCTGCATCGCCGCGCCGCGGGCCCGGACCACCCGCACGGCGTCGTCAAAGGCCAGAGACCCGGCGACGACCAAGGCGCTCAGCTCGCCCAAGGAGTGACCGGCGACCCCGGCGGGGGGCTGTGCGCCCCGGGAGAGCAGCGCCCGGGCCCAGGCCACGGAGACGGCGAGGATCGCGGGCTGGTTGTTCTCGGTCAGGGTGAGGGTCTCGGCGGGGCCCTCGTCGATGAGCGCGGAGAGGGCGAAGCCGAGGGCCTCGTCGGCCTCCTCAAGGGTGGCCTTGGCCTCGGGGGCGACGCTCAAGAGCGAACGACCCATACCGACGTACTGTGTGCCCTGGCCAGGGAAGATCCACGCGATGGACACGAGCTGGGGCTCCTCTGCGGCGGGAGGTTCAGGACGGCGTGAAGCCCGGCGCGCCGATGAGCAGCGTCGTGTTCTGCCCGCCGAAGCCGAAGCTGTTGCTCAGGAGCACTTGGGGCGCGTCCTCAGCGGGCTCAGCCCGGGCGTTGACGCCCAGCGGCGCGGGGTCGGAGAGGCCCGCCGTGCCGAAGGACCAGCCGCCCCGGGCGGCGAGCACACAGGCGGCGGCCTCGACGGCCCCGGCGGCGGCGATGCAGTGGCCGACGGCGCCTTTGATGGAGCTGACCGGCACCTCGGCGCCGATGACCTGGCGGATGGCGTTGGCCTCGGCGGCGTCACCCAGGGGGGTGCCCGTGCCGTGGGCGTTGACGTGCTGCACGACGGAGGCCGGCAGGCGCGCGTCGAGGAGCGCCCGGCGCATCGAGAGGGCCGCGCCCGCGCCCTCGGGGTGGGGCGCGGTGGCGTTGTAGGCGTCGGTGCTGTTCCCCGCGCCGAGGATTCGTGCCCAGATCGTCGCGCCTCGGGCGAGGGCCGCGGACTCCTCCTCCAAGACGAACATCGCGGCGCCCTCACCGATGACGAAGCCGTCGCGGCCGTGATCGAAGGGGCGGCAGGTCGTCGGGGAGAGCGCGCCGAGCACGATGAAGGAGAGCACGCCGAGGGGGTGAATCATCGAGTCGTGACCCCCAGCCACGGCGATGTCCACCTCGCCGCGCCGGATGGCCCAGGCGGCGTTGGCGATGGCCTGGGCGCCCGCGGCGCAGGCGGAGAACGAGGTCTCTTGGGGGCCCAAGGCGCCGATCCGCCGGGCGACGGCGGCGGTGACACGCTCGGGCAGGTGGCGGCGAGGCGCGACCCGGTCCCGGCGGAGGTCGGCGTCTACGGCGACGCGGTCGAGCTTACCGTCCCGGACGTAGGGCATCACGTCCTCATTCAGCTCCCGCACGGTCACCGTCGAGAGCCCCGTGCCCAGCCAGACCCCGGCCCGGGTGAGCGCCGGGGCGCCCGCGGCGGCGACGGCGTCGTCAACGGCGGCGAAGGCCAAGGAGGCCTTGCGGTCGTCGGGGAAGTCCGGGGCGTCGGTGAGGGGCGCGTCGACCTCGGCGGCCACCTGCAGGGGGAGGCCGAGGGGCGGGAAGGCCCGCAGGGGCGCCAAGGCCGAGCGCCCGGCGCGGAGACCTTGTTCGAGGAGGTTCGGGCCACGGCCGAAGGCGCTGAGCACGCCAACACCCGTCACCACGACCGAGCGGCGTGGCTCAGCGGACACAGCGGCTCTCGCCCCCCTCAAAGCAGCGGTACTCGCCCTCCTCGGCGTCGGTGATCACGGCCTGGAGCCGTCCCTTCTCAAGAATCGCGGTCACGGCGCACTTCTCGGCCTTGGCGACCTCGACGTGGGCCACGTCGGCGCCTTTGCCGCTCGCCGCGCCGCAGTTCACGTTGAGCTTGCGGGTGCCTTCAGCGAAGGAGCGGAAGGTGATGTGGGGCCCGCTCGGCGCCTCGTCGGCCTTGGGCTCGTCGGCCTTGGGCTCGTCGGCCTTGGGCGTCACCTCAGCTTGCTCCGTGCCGTCCGCCGTGGCGCCATCCGCCGTGGCGCCGCCGCTGAGGGCCTCCTTGAGCGGGCCCATGAAGAGCACGCCGAGGCCGACGGTGAAGACCAAGGTGAAGACGATGACGCCGACGAGGCCGTAGATGAGCAGGTTGTTGCGCGGCGGGGGCGGCGGG
>JAKLKD010000160.1 GCA_023150845.1 Myxococcota bacterium
GAGGCCGAGCGCCGTGAGCGCCCCCAAGGTGGCCACGGTGGCGTCTTGGATCGCCGCGGGATCGAGCAGCCGCCGGGGGCCACACTCCAAGGTCACCGTCGGCACGCCGAGCACGTTCATCATCGCCCCGGTCAAGGAGCGATCGAGCTGGTAGCGGCGGTAGAGCTCCGGGGGGTACTCGGCCAAGGCCGTGAAGCCCGAGGCCTCGGCCAGGGCCCAGGCGCGCTCCTCAAGCATGTTCGCGTCGGCCCGGGGGCGCACACAGCGATCGACGAGCGCGTAGGGGATCGACGCGCAGGAGTCGGTGTGCAGGTCGATGACCGCGTCGGGGCGCCGCTGGCTGAGCTCCTCCCAGACCGCCGCCGCGTGGCGATCGGCGAGGCCGCCCCGGCTGTCCCCGGGGAAGAGGCGGTTGAGGTCCCGCTCGTCTTCAGGCAGACAGCGCGCGCCGCGGCGGAGGCCCTCGGGGTTGAGGCTCGGCGCCAAGAACACCATGCCCGCGCGCAGCTCGGTCTTGAGCGTCTCCAACAGCGCGTAGATCACGCCGATGCCCACGCACTCGTCGCCGTGGACCCCGGCGGTGATCAGCGCCCTCGGCCCAGGGAGCCCCGACTGCAGCGTGATCACGGGCACGACAGGGGCGGCGCGGGAGGAGAGCATAAGGTCCGGACGAGGGCTTGAGTGGCCTCCTTATCCCGGGGACGGGCCTCGTCCCGCCGGTGAAGCGCGCCAAAGCTCAACATGGCGCCTTGAGCCCCACGCCGGGATGACTTAAGCTGTGCCGTCCCGCTCATCGAGGGCGCGTCGCCCTCAGCCAAGGAGTCTCCCATGTCGCACATCGCCAACCGTAAGCGCAGCATCAAGCACAAGTCCAAGATCAAGGCCAAGTGCAAGAAGCGGGCGCTCCGCCGCACCCGGGTGCTCCGCAAGCGCGCCGCGGGCGGTCGCCTCGTCCGCTGAGCCTCACCTTCCCCTGGAGGCGCGGATGATGACGAGCTCCGACGATCGGTCTCCTCTCTCCGCGCGCTCCTGGGCGGGCCTCCTCGCCGCGCTGGTCGGGCTCGCCGCCTGCGGCGACAAGGAGCCCGTGGACTCCGGCGCCTGCCGCGCCACCTGCGTCTCTGAGCTGGCCTTCACCTTCACCGACGGCCGAGACACCTTCAAGCTCCAGGTCTCCAGCGCGAGCATAGGCACCTTGTCGGCCCTCTGCCCCGAGGAGCTGCTCATCGGCGAGGGCTACTCCTTGGAGTGTGACCCGGGCGCGGCGATCTTCTCCTTGACCGGCGCCGAGTTCGACGACGGCGACCTCAGCGTCTCTCTGGACGACGGCGCGGCGACGACCTTACGCCCGGACTGGTCCGCCCCGGAGACGATCTGCGACACGACCTGCGCCTCGGCGACGGTGGTTCTGGAGTAAGATCGCGCCTTGTTGTGGGAAGGCTCCCACCGCGAGAGGTGCCCGTGCAGCGCATGACCGTCCGGCGAAAGCTCGCCATCGCCACCTGGAGCGCCCCCCAGGAGGGCAACATCTACGGCAAGCTCACCGTAGACGTCACCCAGGCCCTCGCGTACCTGCGCTGGAAGCGCGAGACCACGGGCGAGAAGGTCACCCTCACCCACCTCGTCGGCCTCGCCGCGGGCCGGGCCCTCGCCCAGGCGCCGGGGCTCAACGGCCGCCTGCTCTTTGGGCGCTACATCCCGCATGAGACGGTGGACGTCTCGTTCTTGGTCGTGCTGGAGGGTGGCGAGAACCTCGCCAAGGCCAAGGTCGAGCAGATCCACAAGAAGGGCGTGGCCGAGATCGCGAAGGAGCTGCGCACCTTGGCGGAGCGCCTGCGCGCCGGGAAAGACGAGGCCTTCAAGAAGAGCCAGGGCCCCTTGGCGATCTTGCCGACCTGGATCATCCGGCCCCTGGTCTGGCTCACGGGCTGGCTCACCGGGGCCTTGGGCGTCGATATGGCCGCCCTGGGCCTGGAGCGTTTCCCCTTCGGCGCCTGCGTCATCACGAACGTCGGCGTGTTCGGCCTGGATGAGGGCTGGGCCCCGCCGACGCCCTTCGCCCGGGCCCCGGTGTTCTTGTTGATGGGCGCCGTGCGGCCTCAGCCGACGGTCATCGGCGGGCAGCTCGCCGTGCGTAAGCTCATGAGCCTCTGCGCCACCATCGACCACCGCTTCATGGACGGGGCCCAAGGCGCCGTGCTGGCGAAGGTCGTGCGCAGCATCTTCGCGAACCCCTGGCAGCTCGACGAGCTCGAGGGCCCGCCCGCGGGCTGGGTGGACCCCGGCGACGACGACGCCGCGGGCTGAGCGCCTCCGCGCCTAAGGCGGCGGGTAGGTGGAGCGCGCGAGCTCCTCCAGGCCCTCAGCGAGGCTCACGAGGCCCCGATAACCCAGCTCCCGGCGGGCCTTGGTGTCGGAGAGCGTCATCTCTTGGCCCGAGAGCAGGACCGCCGTGCGGGTGATCGGCGGCGCCCCGCTCAAGGGGAGCACGCCCCAGAGGGTCTCCGCCGTCCAGGCCGCGGCTCGGGCGAGGCCCAAGGGCACGCCCCCTTTGCCGGGCACGACGCCCTGGGTGCCCAAGAGCTGGGTCAAGAAGGAGCGGAACTCCAGGGGGTCGCCGTCGGTGAGGTGGTAGATCTCCCCACCTTTGCCGTTGCGGGTGGCGAGGAGCAGGCCCTCGCAGCAGTTGCGCACATGGCAGGTGGAGGTGAGGTGGTGCCCGCCGCCGACCCAGCGGAAGCGGCCCTCGGCGACCATCACCCGCAGCACGGGCATGAGCGTGGTGTCGCCGTGGCCCCAGATGAGGCGCGGCCGGACGACCATCACCGCGAGCTCCGGCGACGAGGCGGCCAAGGCGAGGCGCTCGGCCTGGCGTTTGCTCTCGGGGTAGAGCCCGATGGCGCGCTCGGGGACCGGGGCCTCCTCGGTGACGAGGTGGAGCGGGTTGCCATCGAGGAGGACCGCCTCGGTGCTCACATGGGTGAGGCGGGGCACCCCGGCGTCGCGGGCGGCCTGGATGACCGACCGGGTGCCCTCGACGTTGACCTCGTGGAACCGCGCGGGGTCGCCCCAGTCGTCCGCGAGGGCGGCGGCGTGGATCACGGCGTCGCAGCCGCGCATGCCTTCGGTCATCGCCGCGACGTCGGCGAGGTCACCGCGGACCACCTTGGCCCCGGCGGAGCGCACCGCGCGCTCGGCCTTCACGCTGCGGGCCAGGGCCAGGACGTCTACGCCTTCAGCCTTCAGACGCTCGATGAGCTCACGGCCCAAGAAGCCTGAGCCGCCGGTCACGAAGATCCGCTCCGCCATCATGGGGCTCGGCTGGGGGACATAACGATGGCTCCTGATCGGGCCGACGGGGTGCGCACTTTTGGATCTCCCCTGATTCTATCGTGAGCGGACGCCAAGCTCCAAGACCGTTCTGGTGGAACACGATACGAGGGCGCCGTGCCCCCCCCTCACGTCCGCTTGAGCTGGCTCATGGCGCTGGGACTCGCGCCGCTCGGCGCGATCTTCCCCTACATGGCCAAAGAGCTGCGCGCCTGGGGCGTAGACGGCCTCACGCTCACGGCCTTGATGGTCATTATGCCCCTCACCCGGGTGCTGCTGGGCCCCATCTGGGGGACCTTGGCCGACCACTGGCGGGACGAGGCGCGGGTGCTGCGCTGGGCGGCGGTGACCTCGCTCCTGGGGCTCCTCGCCTTGCTCTCTTTGCCGCCGAGCCTCGCGATCGTCGGGCTCTTGCTGATGATCGCGGGGCGATCGGGGATCGGCCCCGTGCTCGACGGCCTCACGCTCCGCGCGCTCGGCGGTGACAGCGGCGCTTACGGCAAGGTGAGGCGCTGGGGCAGCGTGGGGTTCTTGGTAGCCGTCGGCGTCGCGGCGCTCGTCGAGGACTGGCTCAGCGTCTCGCCGCTTAAGCTCGGCGTGCTCTTGTCGTCGGTGTTCTGCGTCATGACGCTCTTCGCGCCGCAGACCGAGCCGCCGCCGCGGGCGCCGCTCTGGCCGGCGTTTAAGGCGATGCTGGGCGACCCGGCGATGCGCTGGCTGCTCTTGGGCGCGGCGCTCCACTACGCCCCGCACTCGATCTACGACACCTGGTTCACCCTGCACGTCGAGGACCTCGGGATGCGCCCGGCCTTGGCGGGGGTGGCCGTGGCCTTGGGCGTCGCCGTCGAGGTCGTCGTGCTCGGCAAGTCCCAGGCGATCTTGAGCCGCTTCGGCGCGGAGCGGCTGTTCTTGGCCTCGGCGCTCTTGGCGATCCCCCGCTGGATCCTCACGGCCTGGGCGACCGCGCCTTGGCTCGTGATCGGGCTTCAGGCGAGCCACGGCTTCACCTTCGGGGCGTTCTGGGTGAGCGCCGTGGCCCTGGTGAGCCGCCGCGCCCCGGCGCACCTCACGAACAGCGCCCAGGGCCTCCTCGGCGCCGCCGTCGGCGGGATCGGCGCGGCCTTGGGGGCCTCGGCCGGGGCGGTGATCGGGCCGTATGGCAGCGCCGCCTTGTTTGTGCTCGCGGCGATCATCGCGGTGCTCGGGCTCAGCGTGCAGCTCGTCGCGACCCGCGCCCGCTGACCGCGGCGGGCTCAGCCGCTCACGCCTAAGGCGGCGACGGCCTCCCAGCGCTCCTCTTGCTCCTCTTCACGGCTGGCGCGCTCGATCTTCATGCCCATGTGGGTGTCGTAGCGGGTGTTGGAGTCGCGCCGGGCCTTGTCTTGCCAGGAGGGCCAGGCTGGGCCCGGGGGGACGAGGTGGTTGGGGCCATCGCCGATGAGGTCCGCCCGACCCCAGGCGATGAGCGCCTCACGCACGTGGGGCGCCTCTTCCTTCTTCCAGTAGAAGAGGAGCGCGCGCTGGCGGTTCCGCTCGCGGTTGCCTCGGGCGACGTAGACGGGCTCCTTGGTGTAGGGGTCTACGCCGGAGACGTACATCGCCGTGGCCAAGGTGGCCGGGGTGGGCATAAACATCTGCACCTGCCGGGGGCGCAGCTTCTCACGCTTCATGTACAAGGCCAGCTCGACGCACTCCTCGGGGCCTACGCCGGGGTGGGCGCACTGGAAATAAGGCACCAAGAACTGCGGCTTCCCGGCTTCAGCGTTCGCCTTGCGGAAACGCTCCATGAAGGCCGTGAAGTACTTGATCTCGGGCTTACGCATCTTGTTGAGCGCCGCCGTCGCCGCGTGCTCCGGGGCCACGGAGAGCTGGCCCTGGACGTGGTACTTGGCGAGCTCCTCGACAAACTCGTCGTCTAAGGACGCGAGGTCGTAGCGGATGCCGCTGTTCACGAAGACCCGCTTCACGCCGGGCATGGCCCGGGCCTGGCGCAAGAGGCTCAGGTAAGGCTTGTGGTCGGTGCCGTAGTGTTTGCAGCGCACGGGGTGCAGGCAGCTCACCCGGCGGCAGACCTTGTTGGCCTCCTCGGACATGCAGCGCATGTGGAACATGTTCGCCGTGGGGCCGCCGAGGTCGCTCACCACGCCGTTGAAGTCGGGGCGCTCGGTCATCTGCTTGAGCTCGCGGAGCACACTGTCCGTGGAGCGACTCACGACGTCTTTGCCCTGGTGAATCGTGAGCGCGCAGAACGAGCAGCCCCCGGAGCAGCCCCGGTTCACGGTGATCGAGCCCTTGATGCTCTCTAAGGCCGGGATGGGCTGGCGGTAACAAGGGTGCGCGAGGCCCGCGTAGGGCAGCTCATGCAGGCGGTCCATCTCTTCAGTGGTGAGGCTGCGCATCGCCGGGTTCTGCACGACCCAGCGCGTGCCGTGGCGCTGCATCAGGGTGCGGCCACAGCTCGGGTTGGACTCCCGGTACATCAACATCGTGACGCGGTTGAAGGCCAAGGGGTCGGCGAGGCACTCCTCCAGAGACGGCAGCTCGATCACCGTCTCGCTGGCCTCGGGGCGCGTCTCCTTCATGCCCAAGGCGTAGGCCGTGCCGGGGATGTCGCGGCACTGGGCGATGGTCTGCCCCGCGGCGAGGCGCCGGGCGATCTCGACGACCTGCAGCTCCCCCATGCCGTAGACCAGCAGGTCGGCCTTGGCGTCGAGCAGGATCGAGCCCCGCATCTTCTCTTGCCAGAAGTCGTAGTGCACCAGCCGCCGCAGGCTCGCCTCGATGCCCCCGGCGATGACCGGCACGCCGGGGAAGGCCTGCTTGCAGCGGGAGGTGTAGGCGATGGTCGCCCGGTCCGGGCGGCGGCCGACCTCGCCGCCGGGGGCGTAGGCGTCGTCGGTGCGCAGGCGCCGGGAGGCCGTGTAGCGGTTCACCATCGAGTCCATGTTCCCGGCGGTGACGCCGAAGAACAGGCGCGGGCGGCCCAAGGCGCGGAAGGCGTCGGGGTTCGTCCAGTCGGGCTGGGCGATGATGCCGACGCTGAACCCGTGGGCCTCCAGCCAGCGCCCGATGGCGGCCACGCCCCAGGAGGGGTGGTCGACGTAGGCGTCGCCGGTCACCAGGATGACGTCGAGCTCGCCTTGGACCTCCTCGACGGTCAGCGGCAAGAAGCGTCTCATCGTCAGTCACCTCAGGAGATCAGGGTGTGTAACCTGACACACCCCCTCGCGCCCCGCGCTCATCGGTGGTCGTGGTGATGGTCGTGCGCGTCGCCGTGGGCGTGGCCGTGGTGATGCTCGTGGACGTGGGCGTGCTGCTCGCCGACGTGCTGCCCGCCCCCGGGGGGGTGCGTGTGAACGTGGCCCTGGTGCGGCGCCGCCGCCGAGAGGCCCTCCCCCAGGCTCGCCAGCCAGCAGCGCAACCCCACCAACCACACGCTGCGCATGAACAGCGCGGCCACGGCGAAGGAGAGGACCATCCCGAAGGCGCCGTGGGCGTGGGCCTCGGCGTCCTCGATGCGCAGGGCTGGCGCGGCGGGCAGGACAAGCTCCGCCACCAAGGCGAGGCCCCCGGCGACGGCGACGAGCGCCAAGAGCGCCGCCTTGAGCGCCCGCTCACCCAGCGCCGCCCGCACGAAGGCCAAGGTGGCGAGGTTCGTCGCGGGGCCGAGGAGCATCCCCGCCAAGGTCGCGCCGGGGCTGAGGCCCTTCGCCCACAAGACCGCCGCCAAGGGGGCGAGGGCCGCCGCGGCGACGTAAGACGGCAGGGCGACGAGGCTCACGGCCAAGGCGTCGAGGCCGCCGCCCGCGAGGGGGGCGAGCTGCTCCGCGGGCAGCCACACCTCCACATACGCGGCGAAGAGCAGGCCCGCGACGACCCATGGCCCGGTGTGGGCCACAGACTCGTCGAGCTGGTGGAGGAAGCGGGGCCAGAGCGGCCCACGCTCGGCGGGGAGCTCGTCGGCCTCCTCTTCGACGGGGGCGGCGTCACCGCTGACGAGCCCGACGGCCACGCCGACCAAGGCGGCGAGGGCCAAGGCCCCGAAGAGGCGTAAGAGCGCGAAGGGCCAGCCCAGGAGCCCGACGGTGACGGCGAAGGTCTCCAGGCCGAGCTGTGGCGTCGCGATCAAGAAGGCGACGACGAGCGCCGCCGGGGCGCCCTGGCGGCGGAGCGCGGCGGCCAACGGCAGGGCGCCGCAGGCGCAGATCGGAAGCGGCGCGCCGATGAGCGCCCCCCGCGCGGCCTGGGCCCACACCGAGCCCCCACGCAGCCAGCGCGGCGGCGGGCGGATCCCTGCGCTCTGCAGCCAAGCGGCGAGCCCGAAGCCGATCAAGAGGGCGGGGGCGGCCTCGATGCTCAGCTCCCAGAACGCCTGGGCCAAGGGCCCGCTCAGCCCCCGCACCACGGCCTCTGGCGAGGCGAGGAGCGGCAGACCCGCGCCGATGCCCGCGGCGAGGAGGTCCAGCGCCCGGGCCGGGGCCGTCGCCGGGGCGTCATCCCGCAGGCTGTGGCCGAAGATGTGGAGCAGCACCCCGGCGAGGCCCGCGCGTAACATCGGCTCCAGGCTCTCCCCGGCCTGCCAGGCGAGGCTGCCGCCCAAGAGCACGCCCAGCGCCGTGGCCAAAAGCAGGCCGAAGGAGCGCCGCAGGGCCGAGGCGACCCCGTCGTGGGCGGCGTAGCCCAAGACCGCCACGGCCACCAGGGGCGCGGTGTGCGCGGCGACGCCCAACATCACGGCGTCGCCGTGCTCGACGTGGGCGGCGCCGCCCAAGGCCAGGCCGTCGCCGAGCTGGTGCAAGGCGAGGCCCCAGTACGCGAGCTCAATTGGCAGGCCGTGGTCCCCGCCGGGCCGGGCGAAGATCCGCTCCAAGATCGCCGGTCCGATCAGGCCGACGCCGAAGATCACCAAGGCCAGCCCGCCGAGCTCCCGCGCCGCCGAGGGCAAGAGCGTGCCGAACACGACCATCAAGGCCGCGGCCAAGGCCGCCGTGCGCGCGAAGCTGAGCGCGCGGGCGAAGCGCTCGGCGAGCAGCGCGAAGGCGACGCCCAGGAGCACCGGCAGCAGGGCGTACAGCATAGACTGGAGCATAAGCGGCACCCCTTAACGGGGTGGGGAGCGGGGCGCTCAGGGTGGTGTGGGCGGGGGTGAGGGCGGGCGCCCCTCAGGCCGGTCTGGGGCGAAGCCGTCGTGTTACGCTCCTCGCCTAGGAGCCTCCATGTCCGCCAAGGCCGCTGATCACCGCGTCTATTTTCAGAGCTTCAGCTGGTACGACACCGACCCCACGCTCCTCATCGACCGCGAAGACGAGCGTGAGCAGCTCTATGGCCCGCTCAAGGCCCTGGTGACGGCGCCGCCCACCGCCCGACGTGGCCTCTCAATGGTGGTGGTCGGCGGCAAAGGGGTCGGCAAGTCCATCGTCACCCTCGCCGTGCTGCGGCGGCTGCGGGAGGAGCACTCCGGGCAGGCCGCCATCGTCAGCGTCGATTGCCGCGCCCACCGGGGCTGGCGTGAGGTGCTCGCCGGGGTCGCCGAGGGCCTGCGCGACGAGCTGATCGAGCTCCAAGACGTCAAGATCCCCGTCCCGCCCTACGCCATCGACGCCGCGAGCCTCCTGCGTGACCTCGCTTGGCTCGACGAGGCCAAAGAGGAGCGCCTCCACGAGTTCACGGCCACCTACACCCGCAAAGGCGCGCTCAGCGCGGCGTTGGAGCTGCGAAAGGGCCTCAGCGTCGAGCTGGGCATCGACGTGACGGTGAAGGACACCCAGCGCCGCGCGGTGAGCGGCGGCCGCCTCTTGGACGACGGCCGGGTGAGCAACCTGCTCGTCGCGCTGCTCACGGACCTTCAGCGCGACGGCCTGCGGGTGGTCGTGTTCATCGACAACCTCGACGAGCTGGATCACCGCTACGCCACCGCCAGCGAGCGCGGCGTGGTGCGGCAAGAGGTCGAGGGCCTGCTCAAGCTCCGCGAGGCGCCCATCGCCCTCCTCCTCAACGCCCGCACCTACTTCTCCGGGGCCCTGGGCCGGGTGACCGACCCACCCCTCGTCCTCAAGCCCCTGCCCCCGGCGCTCTTGTGCGACGCCCTCACCCGCCGCCTCCGCGACGAGCCCGAGGCCGTCCGAGCGGCGCTCAACACCCCCGAGGCCCAGGAGGAGGTGCGCTGGCTCTCTGGGGTGAGCGAGACCCCCTTGGAGTTCTTGTGCCATGTGCACCGCCGGGCCCAAGCGGGCACCCTGCGCCCAGACCTGCGCGAGACAGGCGCCCGGCAGGAGCTCGAGAGCCTCTTCCCCAACCTCACCCTCGACCAGCTAGAGCGGGTGATCCGCGCCTTTGAGGGCCGCCCCACCCAGCACCGCGCCGCCCTGGAGGACGCCCTGGGGCGGGACTACCTCTTCTTGTTGGCCATCGACAACCAGCTCATCCTGCCCGTGGACTTCTGGCGGCCCGAGGAGTTCACCTTAGACGCCCGGCTGTTCCCGCTGCGCGCGCTGTTGGTCGGCTAAACGATGGTATGGTGGCTGGCCCTACCGCCCAAGGCGCCGCCGCCGCGCGGGGTCATCCGCCTGAAGCCCTGGCTGGGCGCGGCCGAGGCGCTCCGGCTGGCTGAAGCCGTCGCCGCGCTCTACCCCAGCCCGACGCCGGTGCTCGCCCTGCCCATCGAACACTACCTCTCCTTAGACCCCGCCCAACAGAAGATCGTGGCGGCGGTGCTCGTGGCCGAGGCCCCACAGGACGCCGAGACGAAGCCCCAGGCGCCGGGGCGCGGCGCGCTCATCCTCTGGGGCCCCGGCGGCGAGGCCACGCCCACCCGCGCCCTTCGGGAGTCCATCTCCCACGCGCTCTCCATGAGCCTCAGCCAAGAGGGCCACCCCCTGCGCCTGCTCGGCGCGGGCCCCTGGCTGGCCGAGGCCCTGACCCGCCGCACCGCCGAGCCCGAGGAGCTCCTCGACCTCCTCGACCGCGCCATGGCCCACCGTCGGCCCCTGCCCGAGCGCGACGAGCCCGCCTGGACCCGCAGCGTCGAGCACGCCGCCGGGGCCCACGTCGCCGCCCGCCTCCTGGCCCTGCCCCCCGACCCGCGCTGGGACACCCTGCGCCTGCTCTTGGGCCTCGGAGAGCCCGCCGAGGGCCTGCTCGCCGGAGAGCGCGCCGGGCTGGTGAGCCTCTCCGGCGGTCGTGTGACCGTGACGGCGGTGGCGCGGGGGCTAACCGAAGGGGAGGCCCGGGGCGGGCTGTTGGCTGGGCTTGAGGGCGCGGGGCTGCCGGAGGATCTGCAGCGGGTGTTGGTGCCTGCGCTGGAGGGGTCGTCTGTCTCAAACCAGTCTTCGCCGACGCCGAGCTCTGGGGGAGGTGCTCTAGTCGCCGACGCCGCGAAGGTGTGGATTGACGGGCTGAGCGTCCCTCGGGACGTTGAGCTTCTGGCGCGGGGCCTCGAAGCCTTGTCGCATGCCAACCGCGCAGCCCATTACAGCGACGAGGCCCGCCTCCGCGCGTTGGGCCCCACTGTGCTCATGCTGCGGTCGGCGGCGCAGAGCGCGGAGGGTGGCGCGCAAGTAGCCGCGGCCCTCGCCGAGCTGATCGTGCTCACGGCGGCGTGGCTGCCCGAGGACGAGGAGGCCCAGGCCAGGGCGGTGGAGGCGCTGCGGCGCTCGCGTACGCAAGGGGTGATTCCAGAGGCGGTGTGGGCGGCGGCGCTGGTACGCCGTGCGGATCGCCTGCTGGATGCGCCTCAGGAGAGGGATGCGCGTGACGAGGCGGCGCGTGTGCTGGATGAGGTCGCCGCGTTAGACGCCGGGCCGCGCATCCACGCGCATTCACTCAGGTTGCTTGGGCGGCTGCACATGCAAAGGGGTGAAGGGGATAAGGCGTTGCGACTCTGGCGAGAGGAGGTGTTGCCGATTCTCAATGAGCTCGGTGACCGCAGCGGAGCCGTCGCCACGATGGCGGAGATCGCCGACGCGCTGCAAGCGCGCGGCCAGCTCGACGAGGCGCTGCGGATCCGGCGAGAGGAGATGCTTCCCCTGCTCAGGCAGCTCGGGTTCGCGCGCGGAGAGGCCCTCACGAAGGGCAAGATCGCGGACGTGTACCAAGAGCGCGGCCAGCTCGACGAGGCGCTGCGGATTCGTCGCGAGGAGGTGCTCCCCGTCGTCGAGCGGCTCGGGGACATACGAAGCAAGGCCGTCACGACGCGCCAGATCGCTGACGTGCTTCAAGCGCGCGGACAGCTCGACGAGGCCCTGCGAATTCTGCGGGAGGAGGTTCTTCCAATCTTTGAGCGCCTCGGGGACACCTTGAACGTTGCCTACACACAGCTCAAGATGGCTGAGCTGCTACAGGTGCGAGGGCAAGGCGATGAGGCGCAGCAGATTCTTACAGAGGAGGTGCTGCCCCGCTTTGAGCGCCTTGGGGATGTGCGCGGGAAGGCCGTGACGTTGAACCAGATGGCCGTCGACTTGGCGGCGGAGGGTGCGCCTACCATTGCGCTTCAAGTTCTCCAAGAGGACGTGCTGCCCGCCTTCGTGCAGCTCGGGGATGTACGTCAGGCGGCGTTCGTGCGAGGTCGGATCGCTGACTTGATGAACCATGTTGGCCAACACGACGATGCGCTGCGGATCTATCAAGAGGAGACGCTTCCTGTCCTTGACCAGCTCGGTGAGGCGAAGCGAGGCGCGATCACCCGAGAGCGGATCGCCGATCTCTTGGCGACGCGGGGTGAGCGGGACGAGGCGGTGCGACTCTATCGGGAGGAGGTGTTGCCCGCATTTGAGCAGTTTGACGAGCGAGAACGCCTGATCTGGGCGCAAACAAAGCTCGCCACCCTCCTCCTCAAACGCGACCACCCTGACGACTTTCCACAGGCTCGCGCGCTGCTCCTCGCTGCCGAGGCGGCCGCCGTCAAGCTGGAGCTGCCGACACACCTCGCCGTCATCCGCAGCACTTGTCGACTCTACGCCATCTCCTCGCCCACTTAGCGCCCCCGCATCCCTCACCCCCAACTTTTTCTCCCTCCCCTCTTGCACCCGATCACCGCATACGCCAAACTTCCGATGTGCGGCTCTCCGCACCCGGAGCCCTCCAGCCCCGGTCGCTCTCTCCACCCAAAAACACGAGGGCCCCCCAGCGCACCACCGCCAGGAGGCCCGAGGATGCCACGATGCGTCAACATCGCGACCCCACGCCCGGATTAAGTGCCGGGCTCTCTCCTCATAACCGCCCTCCGCTCCCCGCCGAGCCTCCGCGCTGGCCCCCACGCCTCGGGTCCACCGCCTAAGCCGCTCGTCATGGTCACTTAGCGTCCACCTCATCGCCTAAGGTCCCCCGATCTTCGGCGCTGTGGCCCCGCGCGCCCACGATCCTCCCCCGCCGCCCTCGCCTCGGCCTGGGCCTGGGGCGGCTCGTGGCGCGCGCTTGGCCGAGCCATGCCCAAACCGGACCAAACCACCCCTCCCTGGCGGGAGAACGGAGCGCCTATGTCTCAACCTTCAGACCCCACCCTGATCCTCTTCACCCTGCACGGCCTGGCGGTGTCGCTCCGCGACCGCGCCGACACCATCTCCGAGCGCGCCGAGGCGCTGCTCACCCAGGTCGAGGCGGCGCTCGCCCAGCAGCTGCGCGGCGAGCCGATCGAGCTCTGTGAGCTGCTCTCCTGCGCCGAGGCCGCGGAGGCCGAGCTCGGCACCAGCCATCGGCTCAGCGAGCGCCTCCAGCGCGGCGTGAGGGCCCTCGTCGGCGAGGCCGGGCTGCTCAAGACCCTGCCCAAGCTCCTCGTGGCCGAGCGGGTGCAGCACGCGCTGCCGAACCTCTCGGACGCGGCCGCCACCCTGCGCCGGGCCGTGCCCCGCGCGCGTCTGACCACCATGGCCCGCGAGCTCACCGAGGCCCTGGGCCAGCTCGCCTTGGCGGCCAGCCAGCGCCCGCTGACCGAGGACGACCTCGCGCCGCTGCGCGCCGTGTTCGCCCGGCTCGACGGCCTGCCCCAGGCGCTCAGCGGCGCGCGGGAGCGGCTGGGGCTGAGCCTCGCCGAGCTGGAGGGGCGGTAGGCGGTCCTGCTCGCCAAGACGTCCCGAGGCACCACCCACCTCTTGGCGCCTTCGCGTCTTAGCGCGAGACAAACGACGCCGCTCCCACCACCCCTCGGCTCGACGAGCCCTCAGCGGCCTGCGCGGCGGGGTCTATGACCTCGCGCCAACGCGCCAAGCCGCAAAGCGCCTCGCCGGGCCGCGGGCCTCCGCGCCAAGAAGCCCCGCGCTCAAACACCAGCGCTCTCCCCCACACCCGTCCGGCGGCGGATCGTTGTGAGGGAGCGCGCCCTGGGCACCACAG
>JAKLKD010000444.1 GCA_023150845.1 Myxococcota bacterium
GGCTCAGCTCGGCCACCCGCACGACCATCCCGGCGATCTCGACGCCTAAGGCGGCCTGGGCGGCCTGGGCCCGGACCTCGGCGGCGTCTTGTTGGGCCCGGGACGACCGCGCCCGGGCCAGGGTGGCCGGGGGCGCCTCGATGGGCACGACGAGCTGCAGGCTGCGCTCGTTGAGGAAGCTCTGGACCTGCACCTCGGGGTCGGCCTCGGTGGCCGCGTAGGCCCGGGCCTCACCGACGGCGGCGCGGCGCGCGGCCTCCGGCGCCCCGGCGAGGGGCCCCTGGGTGAGCCCGAGGCGCACGGCCTCGCCGACGGTGACCTGACCGTCCCCGGCCATCACCGCCGTCGCGCCGAGCGCGGCGAGGATCAGCACACCGAGCCGTCTCATGGGGCACCTCGAAACGCCGCAGGATCGACGCCGTGGCGCCGCAAGAGGCGATGTAGGGTCTCTCGCTCCACCCCGGCCTCCGGGGCGGCCTTGCTCACGTTGCCTTGATGCTGCTGCATGAGCCGGGTGAGGTACTGGCGCCCGGCGGCGAGCTCGGCGCGCTCCACGAAGTCCCGGTAGGTCGGGGTCTCCGCCGCGGGCTGGCCCTCCCGGCGCAGCTCCGGCGGCAGGCTGAGCGGCCCCACCACCTCGTCCTCGCTCATCACCGCGGCGTGCTCCAGGGCGTGCCGCAGCTCCCGGACGTTCCCCGGCCAGGCCCAGGCCTCCACCGCGGCCAGGGCCTCGGGGGAGAGGGACCGCGCCCGGGCGCCGTACCGCGCCGCGGCGTGGCGTAAGAAGCGCCCGACGAGGAGCGGGAGGTCCTCCAGGCGCTCCCGAAGGGGCGGCAGCTCGATCTGCACCACCTTGAGCCGGAAGTAGAGGTCCGCGCGAAGCTTGCCCTCACGCACCGCCGCCTCCAGGTCGCGGTGGGTGGCGGCGATGATGCGCGCCTGGAGCGGCCGCACCGCCGTCTCGCCCACCCGGCGCAGCTCACCCTCCTCCAGCACCCGGTTGAGCTTCACCTGCAGGGCCAGGGGCAGCTCCCCAATCTCGTCGAGGAAGAGCGTGCCCCCGGCGGCGGCCTCGATGAGCCCCACCCGGTCGGCGCCCGCCCCGGTGAAGGCGCCCTTGGCGACCATCGGCCCCCGGCCGCTGAGCCGGTGCAGCTCCCGGGCCGCGACCTCTTTGCCCGTCCCGCTCTCCCCGCGCAGCAGCACCGGCACGGTGAGCGGCGCCACCCGCTCGATGAGGCGCCGGGCGTTGAGCATCGACGGGGCCCGGCCGATGAGCCCGCCCTCGCGGTCGTCGAGCAGAGCCTCGAGCTCCCGCGCCCGGCCCACCAAGGCGAAGCGCTCCGCCGCCCGGCGCACGACACGCAGGAGCTCCTCGGGCTCAAAGGGCTTGGCGAGGTAGTCATACGCGCCGTCCCGCAGGGCGCTCACCGCGGCGGGCACCTCGGCATAGGCGGTCATGAGCACGACCTCGGGCGGCGTCGGCAGGGCCCGGGCCGCGCGCAGCACCGTCGCGCCGTCGGCGCCGGGCAGGCGCACGTCGCTCACGACGACGGCGAAGGGCTCCTCCCGCAGCCGCGCGATGGCGGCCTCGGCGTCACCGACGGCGACGACCTCCAGGCGCCCGGCGATCAAGGCGCGCCCCAGCAGGTTCCGTAGGCTCTCTCGGTCCTCGACCAAGAGCACACGCTCAGGCATAGACCTCCTTCACCACCCAGGTCGCGGTGGTTCCCCCGCCGGGTCGGTCGTCGTGTCGTAAGGTGCCGCCGAGGCCGCGCGCGATGCGCTGGCAGACGGCGAGGCCCAGGCCCGTGCCGTCCGGCCGCCCGGTGACGAAGGGCTCATACAGCCGCCGCCGCACGGCCTCGGGGAGCCCGGGGCCCCGGTCATGGACCCTCACGCCGAGCCCCGGGACGAGCTCCACCTCCACCTCAGCGCCGGGCGGGCTGGCCTCGATGGCGTTCCGGACGAGGTTGTCGAGCACCTGCCGGGCGGCGGAGGGCGACGCGATGAGCGCCTCCCGCTCCTCCCCGGTGACGACGAGGCGCAGGTCCCGGCTGTCCGCCATTGGGCCCAGGCGCTCGACGCAGCGCTCGGCGAGCTCACCCAGGCGCACCGTCGTCGCGGGCTCCTCGCCGGGCCGGGCGAAGCCCAAGAGGCCCTCGACCACCCGCCGGGCGTGCTCCGCCTCGTCCCGCAGCTCCCGGAGCTCCCCGACCTTGAGCCGGGGATCGCCGAGGATGACCGTCAGCGGGTTGAGCAGCTCATGGGCCACCGCGGCGCTCAGCTCTCCCAAGGCCGCGAGGCGCTCGGCGCGCACCCGGGCCTCCTCATCGTTTCGAAGGCGATCGGCCATCTGGTTGAAGCCCCGGGCCAGCTCCGCGACCTCCAGATCCCCGGCCTCGACGGCCCGGGCGGCGCGCTCCCCGTGGCCGAGCCGCCGGGCGACCTTGCCCAAGGCGTCCAGCGGCGCGATGAGCCCCGTTCCGAGGCCCCGGGCGAGGCCCCAGGCGAGGAGCGCGCCCCAAGCCACCGCCACCGCC